>JAKSBD010000184.1 GCA_022361295.1 Bacteroidales bacterium | reverse complement strand
TATGTATGGAGTTAATGGTATTCCTATGAATTTCTTAATTGACAAAGACGGTATTATCATTGCTAAAAACTTACGTGGCCATAATTTAAAAGCTACATTACAAGGCTTAGCTAAATAGCATTGAGAAAATAAATGGCAAAAAGGCACTTTCATTATTAATGTTAGTGCCTTTTGTCATGCTATAACGTCATTACAATACAATAAGCATTAAAATCTGTCATTTTGTCCATCAGCAATAATATGGCAGAATAATTGTAAATTTGCAGCCGTAATAACGGTATTAAGTTATACCAATTGTATTTTAAATGAGCTTTAAGCAAATTTTGAAAAATACACTGGTTAAAGCCGGTAATAAACGAAAGAGGTTTTAAAGACTCATTTCGATATTACTGCAATCTTTAAGAAATAATTAAAGTAAGATATAATGGATAAGAAGTCATCTAAAAAGGAGAAAGCGAAAGAAAAAGCGATGGATGCACAAGCAGCTGAGGAAATTAACGAAATGAATGAGGAACAGACGGCTGCTGACAACGAAGAAACTAAAGAAGAGGTTAAGGAAGAGGCAGCTGAGCAAACAGAAGAAGCAAAGTCTGCTGATAAGCTTAGTGAGATTAATGATAAATACCTTCGTTTAAGCGCAGAATATGATAATTACCGTCGTCGTACCCTGAAGGAAAAGATGGAATTGACTAAAACTGCCGGCGAAAGTATCCTTTTGGCACTGTTACCTGTTATCGATGACTTAGACAGAGCAATGGCTCATATGAATGATGCTAAGGATGTGGAAGCTCTAAAAGAAGGAATGAAGCTTATCCATACCAAATTCAACGAATTCCTGGGGCAGCAGGGTATGAAGGAGATTGAAGCAAAAGATAAAGAATTTGATACCGATCTGCATGAGGCGGTAACAAAAATACCTGCTCCTGCAGAAGAGATGAAAGGTAAAGTGATCGACTGCATTGAAAAAGGTTATACGTTGCACGAGAAGGTAGTGCGTTTTTCAAAAGTCGTTGTTGGCGAATAAATAAGCTGAACTATGTCGAAAAGAGATTATTATGAAGTGCTGGAAGTATCAAAAGGTGCTTCAAAAGAAGAAATAAAGAAAGCCTACCGTAAAAAGGCGATTAAATATCACCCGGATAAAAACCAGGGCGACAAAGCAGCTGAAGAGAAATTTAAAGAAGCTGCAGAAGCCTACGAGGTTCTTTCCAGTGATGAAAAACGTCAGCGTTACGATCAATACGGACACGCAGGTGTAGGCGGTGCTGCAGGTGGCGGCTTTGGTGGAGGTGGAATGTCAATGGATGACATTTTCTCTCACTTTGGCGATATCTTTGGTGGTGGTTTCGGCGGTTTTGGTGGCTTTGGCGGTTCGTCACGTGGTGGTCGACGCGTTAACAAAGGCTCAAACCTTCGCGTTAAGGTAAAGCTTAACCTAAGCGAAATTGCTAACGGAGCAGAGAAAAAAATTAAGGTTAAGAAATACGTTGAATGTAATCACTGTAGTGGTTCGGGAGCAGAAAACGGTTCCTCATACAGCACCTGTTCGACCTGTAACGGCAGCGGCCAGGTAACACGTATTTCAAACACTATATTAGGACAAATGCAAACAGCGTCCACCTGTCCTACTTGTGGTGGCGAAGGAAAAATCATTACTAATAAGTGTAAGCACTGTGCCGGAGAAGGTATTATGCGCGATGAAGAAATCATCAGCCTGAATATTCCTGCCGGTGTTGAAGAGGGCATGCAGCTATCTGTGTCAGGTAAAGGTAATGCAGCACGTCGCGGAGGAATTAATGGTGATCTTTTGGTGTTGATTGAAGAGGAAAAACATCCTGAACTGGTTCGTGATGGCAATAACCTTATCTACAGCTTAAACATCAGTATTCCGGATGCAATTCTTGGAAAAACAGCTGAAATTCCAACTGTTGATGGTGCGGTTAAGGTAAAAGTGGAAGCCGGAACACAACCTGGTAAAATATTACGCCTGCGTGGGAAAGGATTACCTGAAGTGAATAGCTATGGCAAAGGTGATTTATTAGTTCATATTCAGGTTTTCATACCTAAAGATATAAGTAAAGAGGAGCGTAAAATTGTAGAAAAATTCCAGGGTGCTGAAAGCTTTGAACCGCAAAAAGGAAGTGGTGAAGGTTTTTTTAGCCGAATGAGAAGCATGTTTGATTAATCAAACACATATATATCTTCAAGGAGCTGGGTTCGCCCGGCTCTTTTTTTATCAAGTAATTTGTACAATTCGTGTAAGTAATCTTTTTTAGTTCACCAAAAACCCAAGCCCTTATATAAAAGATTATCTGACGATTAAACCACATCTCGTTCTTCAGTGAATTAAATCATGAAAAACTTCTATCAAATCATTCAATTTACTTGAAACTTTAATGTCGCACTTACGTTATTTTCCCATATAACACTGTTTAGTGGGGACTAAACGAGCAACTTTTTAACCATATCTGTAATTGATAGTAATCGTTAACTGCAACATAATTGTTGTGGTCAACCGGCATGCTCGTGTCTGCATTAAACTCTGAAATAAAAAGGACATGAAAAAAATTTGGGTGAGCCTGCTTTCGCTATCATTGCTTGCAGGTTGTATTGGTGACGAATTCGACACCGATCTTATTGTAGATGATGTTAATGTAACAAGTGGTGTGATACTTCCACTAGCACACACAACGGTTACGATGGGAGACATACTATCGGATCAAACTGATATGATTAAGTATGAAGATGACAATATTATCTTTTTCAGTGAAGAGGATTCGGTGGAATATGTGGGTATCAATGACTTTTTCAGATTCTCTGAAGCTTCATTAAGTAATTTGCCTTTTAATTATGGCATATTTAATATACAAGAGGTTATCAGTTTAGACAATTCAATCGCGTTTAATATTCCCGATGCAACTGTTAATACGGTTGAAATGGATTACACGATTTCTGCATCTGCCAACGGCCTGGCTGATCCGGTTCTTTTAACAATAACTTTTCCGTCGGCCAATCCTGGTGAAACAATTAAAGAAATAGATATTGAACTGGATAACAATCAAAGTTCGTCTCAAAGCTTCACCAATGACCGCATTGAGTTAACTGACAACGAACTTCCGTTAAGCATTTCAATCAAACCGAAAAACGATGCAGCTTCATATCCTTATACAACAGGTTACATCTCAATCAGCTTTGGCGATTTTGAGTTGAAATACATCAAAGGCACCATGGCTGAAAACGCTGTTCAGATGGAACGCAATACATATGACCTTGATTTTGATGTATTGGAAGACATCCCGGGTGATGTGGAGTTTAAAGATCCTCGTTTATCATTAATATTTGATAATGCAACCCCTTTTGAAGGACTGATTGTGCCGAATCTAACCGGTCAACTAGATGACGGAACAGTTATTGACTTAAGTTCACCTGTCATCGAGCTACCGGCCTGCCCGATTGATGAAGACGTTATCAGGTATAAATACGAACTAAACCGTGATAACTCGGGTGTAGTTGACTTTATTGCCAAAACACCTACCAATCTTATCTATGAAGGTGATTTAGTGCTTAATCCTGGTGCAACTAACAAAAACGAAATTGAGCTGAATGAAGATGACCGCATTTATGTGGGTTATGGTGTTGAAGTTCCATTGGATCTGAAACTGAATGCCATGCTTGATGAAGAAGTAGTTGAACTGGAAGATATTGATGTCATTGAAGACATAACCGACGCACGTTTAGTCTTTACTTCGGAAAACGGCTTCCCTTTAGCAGCTAAAGCTGACCTGGAATTTTACGATGATGATACCCAACAGGTATTGGAAACAATTGAAGTTAATGTAGTGAAAGCCGCTATTGTTAACAGTGAAGGCATTGTTACTGAAAAAGTAAGTCACACAGAAGTGATTGACTTAAGCGATTCTCAAATCAAGAATCTTAACGAGTCAGAAGAAATTCGCATTAAGGCATCGTTACAAACCAGCGACTACGATAATGGAACATCTGTTGTCTTCTTAAAAAGCAATGAATTAACCATTAAGCTTGGTATAAAAGGCCAAATTGTTCAAAACAATTAATCCCAACACAAAGAATCTATACAATGAAACATATATATATTGCCATCATTTTGCTTGGGTTGTCTGTTATTGCCCGGGCACAAGATAACGCCTTTATGCTATTAAAGGGCGTACCACAAACCACACAAATCAACCCTGCATTCCGACCTGTTAGTGGCGGATACTTTTCATTGCCGGCATTAGGCTCTGTAAAAATTAACGGAAGCAACACCGGCTTTTCATGGTCTGATATTATACGCAGCGGAACAGGTTCTCAGGCAGATTCACTGGTCATTGACCTTGACAATTTATCGGACAACTTACAAGACAACAACCTGTTGGCAAGTGAAGCATCCGTGCAAATAATTGGCCTGGGCTTCCGCGTTAAGAAAGCATTCATCACATTTGATATCAATCACCGTATGAAGGCCAAAGTGAAGTATCCTAAGTCTTTACTTGACTTACGTTACGGTAACTATAACTACGACCAGGATGTACCAATCAGCCACAGTCTGTCAGATTTGTTTATCAACACCATGGACTACCACGAAGTAGCTTTGGGTATTTCACACCCAATCACAGAGAAATTAACCTTTGGAGCGCGCATCAAGTATTTGATAGGTGTGGCTAATGCCGAGTCGGAGAAATTTAATGTGGGCATTGAAACTTTTAATGACGGTACCATGCTTATGACATCAGATGCTGCCATTCGCACATCATATCCTTTGGTAGTTGAATTAGATGAGGAAGGCTATATTGACGACATAAGCACTGACGACGATGCCGATGCAGCTGATATTCTCATGGGTGACAACCGTGGTTTTGGGTTTGATGCCGGATTAACCTACCAGCTAAACGAGAAGTTTACTTTTGGTGCTGCTGTTAACGATATTGGCTTTATCAACTGGAAAAGTAACACAAACCGCTTCTATTCTAACGGAACCTTTGAATACAATGGTATTGATATTTCTCAAACCATTACCGGTGATGACGATGATGTGGACTATCTTGAAGATTTAACTGATGACTTTGAAGACTCATTTAAGTTTAGTAGCGAAGAGTCGAGCTACAAAACAAACATCATGGGAAGCTTCAATATTACAGCACAATACCAGCCTAAGCAATGGCTTGACCTTGGAGCTATCTACAAATCATATTTTGTGGATGGAGATATGGTTCCTGAAACAACTTTTGCGGTAGGTTTAACCCCCGGAAGTGCCTTATCAACAGTATTCACTTACTCATTAATGAAAAATGCACCTGCTAACTTTGGTACCGGTATTGCTGTTAAGCTTGGTGCATTACAAATTTATGCTGCAACAGACAACATCAATTCATTAGTGACACCAGACAAAGCAAAATATGTTAATGCGCGACTAGGTATTAACTTTGTGTTCAATGGTCGCAAGAAAAAACAAGTTGTTGAAAACATTGAAGTAATAGAAGAAAGTATTGATTAAATTAATTACACATACATTAACGGGCTGTATCAAAAGTCAGAAACAAATTACCTGAGATTTACAGATCGTATTTAAAACAATAAAGCCACAAAGAACACAAATAAGAAATTTAGTGCTCTTTGTGGCTTTGTGATATATGTTATTAATATATTATCTATAAGCTATTTTCAGGCAATTCTCGTTTTATATGCGCTTAACGGATTATCTGTTTAAAGCTGGTCAAGCATTTCCTTTGCAAGATAGGGCGCCATTAATCCACCCCTTGAACCCAAACCATTAAAAATACCTACAGATGGCTGATCTTCCAGAAAAGTAAGGATCGGACGCCTGTCTGACAAGGTTGGCCGAATACCCCTCAACTGCCGGTTAATGGTAAACTGCAGGCTTGAGATCACCTTCCATTTTTCTTTTAGCTCCTGTAATTTCGCTTCAGTCGCATTCAGGTTTTGCCAATGATGAGCATATGTCGCACCAATTTTGAAACGCTGCTTACCTACCGGCATCACAAACACACCTTTGCTCACAATTGAATCCAACTCCAGCCCCTTTACCTGAACATCCAATAGCTCGCCTTTGGTGTTATTCCATTTTAAATGCTTAAACAAGCGACTATGTGCATCGAAACTTCCGCGACAGAAGATAATTCGACGCGCACTAATTCCTTTCCAAAAGATACCACCGTCAGATACCTCCACCTCATCATCATCAAGTTCCTCTTCTATGATCATATCCTTTCTCTGCAAAAATTGCCTGTAGCAATCCAACATATTTGATATATCCAGTCTCGCACTAAGTTTGATGGTACCATAACCAAAGGGATTATTAATTCCTTCGGGTAAATCATAGCTGGCATCTGCCGAAATATAAGTATTCAGTTGTTCCTTCTCATTTCTAAGCTGCCAAAATTGCGCGTCATCTTTACCATACAGTTTATGTATTAGCATTGGGTAATAAAACCGGGTATTAAGAAATGATTCCAATTCCTGATAGAGCTGATGAGCATATGGATAAAACACATCGGCCTGCCAGGTTTTCGTCACCCGCTTTACAACAATAGGATTGATCAATCCGGCCGCTACTCTGGATGCACTTCCCGGCTTAAGAACATCAATCACTTTATGCGCAATATCTTTCTTCATCAAATGGTAAGAAAGTAATGTACCGGCAAGCCCCTGACCAACTATCAATATCTCAGTACTTTCTGTTTTTTGCATATTTTCAAAACAACATTAGTGTCATCAAAAGAAAAAAGATATGGCACATTTGTTCAATTATCTGTAACAAGATTTCAATTCGGTGCTATGTAGGCTTTCTATATTTCGGACTTTAAAATAAAAGGCAGACCTTAGAGAATAATACCATCAATGTAGTATTGGTATAAACCCTCTAAAATATATTATTATGAAGTTATTTAACAAACTTATTGGTTTAGTTACTTTAATCCTGATTATTGGTTTGTCAGCTTGCCAACCTGCCAAAGAAGAATCATCTGCCAAGCATTTTGTATGGATGGGAGAAGGTAAAAACGAAGGCACAGAAGAGCTGGAAAAAATGTTTATCAAACTAAAAGAGACGGGTATTGATGGTGTGATGTATCAAACCTCTCTAGGTAAATATCCTGCAGCCATTGAACTGGCACATAAGCATGGTTTAGAACTTCACGCCTGGCAAACAATACTTCGTCGCTATGATGATAAATTATTAAGCGAGCATGCCGATTGGTATACAGTAAGTCGTGATGGTCGCTCAACAGCAGAACACCAGCCTTTTGTTGATTACTACAAGTGGTTATGTCCAACCAAGCCTGAAGTAAGAGCCTATCTTACAAAATTAGTTGAAGACCTTGCTGTTGTACCTAATATTGACGGTGTACATCTTGATTATATACGTCACTCAGATGTTATCCTGGCCCGTGATCTTTGGGATGTTTATGGCTTGGTAATGGATAAAGAATATGCTGAATTTGATTTCTGTTACTGCGAAGATTGCATTGAACGCTATAAAAAAGAAACAGGTGAAGATGCCTCGGCATTTGGTGACGCTGCACCTGACAATGAAAAATGGCGACAGTTTCGCTATGATATGGTAACAGAAACAGTGGATGCCTTAACAAAAGCTGTTCATGCCAAAGGCAATAAAATTAACGCAGCGGTTTTCCCAACACCAACCATTTCAAAAAAGCTGGTACGTCAGGAATGGAACAAGTGGGCACTTGATGCTTATTACCCAATGAATTACCAGAGCTTTTACCAGGAAGACATAGCTTGGGTGGAGCAATCATGTATTGAAGGTGTTGAAGCATTAAACGGTCGCGCTCCTCTATATAGTGGTTTATATATGCCGGCATTTAAAACACCGGAAGATTTCCGACTGGGCATTCAGGCATCTAAAAAAGGTGGAGCATCTGGTGTATGTATTTTCACGCCATATGGCATGGAAGATGAACATTGGGCCACATTGAAAGAAGAAATTGAGAAGTGGTAATATGCAGACATAAGATTGAAGACACAAGACATATGATGAATAGAACACTGTTACCTTCTGTTAAAGGTTCTACATCTTTTGTCTTAAATCTTTGTCTTAGGTCTTTAATCTTAATACAATCTTATGAGAGTTAAACAACTGATAGCAATGCTGACAGCCATTCTGGCAGTCTCATGCTCAAAGAAAAATGACGAAGTAATGCTTAATTTAATTCCTTATCCCGCAGAAGTACACCAACAAAGTGGTCAATTGGAATTAAATACCAACAAGGTAAGTATTGCATCAGATGATGCATTTATTATTGAGCTGTTGAACAAACAATTATCGGCTGAACATGGCGTTGAATTGCACGCTGCCAATGAAGCCATAATTCATTTTAAACTGGTGCAGGATGCTTCGATTCCATCAGAAGGTTATCGACTAAAAGTAGATAATGATGTTTTGATTGAAGCAACAGAAAAAAGCGGTTTACTATATGGTGCTCAAACCTTGCGTCAATTGCTATCAGTTAATGGTGATATAGTCACCATTCCCAAAGTTGAAATTACC
The DNA here is from genome assembly GCA_022361295.1 of Bacteroidales bacterium. GTDB lineage: Bacteria > Bacteroidota > Bacteroidia > Bacteroidales > Marinilabiliaceae > Carboxylicivirga. The sequence continues at coordinate 3,398 of JAKSBD010000184.1, read as the reverse complement.
GATTACCCACGCTTTGCCTGGCGAGGTATGCATTTCGATGTATCGCGCCATTTCTTTAGTGTAAAAGAAGTGAAGCAGTTTTTGGATTACATGGCCATGAATAAGCTCAATACCTTTCATTGGCATTTGGTTGATGATCAGGGCTGGCGACTGGAAATAAAGAAGTATCCGAAATTAACAGAGATTGGAGCATGGCGTGAAAATGTGGGATTTACTGCCAACCAGGAGAAGGGCTTAAACAAGACAAACACCGAACCATATGGTGGTTATTATACACAAACAGATGTACGAGAGATAGTGGCGTATGCCTCAGAGCGTAACATTACTATTGTGCCTGAGATAGAATTACCGGGGCATTCAGCTGCTGCTCTTGTTGCATATCCTGAATATTACTGCAATAATGCAGGCGAACTGGAGATATGGGAACAAGCAGGTGTTTCAGCAGGTGTGTATTGTGCCGGCAAGGAATCAACATTTCAATTTCTGGAAGATGTTCTGACCGAAACCATGGACCTGTTCCCCGGTGAATTTATTCATATTGGGGGTGATGAAACACCTAAAGACACCTGGTTAGCTTGCCCTGATTGCCGTCAGCGAATGAAAGAAGAAGGCGCCCACGATGAGCATGAATTACAAAGCTATTTTGTACATCGTATCGAGAAATTCCTGAACAAGCACAACAGACGGTTAATTGGCTGGGATGAAATACTGGATGGCGGACTGGCGCAGAGTGCTGCTGTTATGTCGTGGCGCGGTGTAGCAGGAGGTATTAAAGCAGCCGAGGCCGGCCATGATGTGGTGATGACGCCCATGTTCCCTTACTATTTTAACCATACGCAAAATCATCTAAGTTCTTCTCCAGGGCATCCGGGCATCAGTACTTTACGTGATGTATATACATTCCCATCGATTCCAACTGATATTTCAGCAGATAAACGACACCATGTTATTGGTGTGCAGGCTAATATGTGGAGCGAGTACATGCCAAAGTTTAAGCACATTGAATACAACCTCTTCCCACGCGTATTTGCTATTGCAGAGGTAGCATGGAGTCCGGAAATTAAAGAATGGAAAGATTTCTATTCCCGAGTTAACAAGACTATCCCATCATTAGAAAAACTGGGTATCAAACCGGGCGATATCAGCTACCACGTGCGTATTAACGTAGAGCCCGATTATGAAAATAAATCAGCCTCCCTGGAGTTTGTTTCCGAACGCCCCAACACCATCTTTTATACAAAAGATGGTAGCGAACCTAATAAGCAAAGTGCTGTTTACAACGGAGCATTTGTTCTGAATGAAGATGCCCATATTAAGGCGTGTCAATTCAAAGAGGATGGAACCACAACCTTTGTTTCCGAGAAAGAAATTATCTTCCACAAGGCATTTGGTAGGCCATACGAATTAAAATATGCCCATGCTCCTCAGTACGACGGTGGCGGTAAGTTTGGTTTGACAAACGGATTTTTGGGTGTTGAAGTTGGCGTTGAAGAAAAACCCATCGACCTCACAATTGACATGGGTGAACTAACTGAAATCAGCCATATTAACTCACGCTTTAAGAATGCACCCATGTCCTGGGTATTCGGACCTAAAAAAGTTCGTTACGAAGTATCTGAGGATGGTACAACATACACACAGGTTGCCCTGTTTGAACCTGGCGTAACGAAAAGTGACGTAAATGAAATTGTACAGTACCCGGCTGAATTCACACCGGTAAAAGTACGCTATGTGCGTATTATAGCCGAGAATGTAGGCTTATGCCCTGACTGGCACCCCGCTGCAGGAGGAAAAGCCTGGCTATTTTCAGACGAAGTGATTGTGAAGTAAAAGGAGACAGGTGACAGAGGACGGATGACAGGTGATCGAAGACTGATGTCCGAAGACAGCTGACGGAAGAATATATTTGGTGTAGTTAGTAGTAGACGCCTCCGGATTGCTATTTGTGCAATTGGAGGCGTTTTTTCATGCCCAATTATTGATTCTTTATAGATTACAATAGCGGGATAACAGACTTATATATAACAATAATACAGGTCAAAAAGTAGCCCATTTCGGTATTTTAACATCAATATGCCGGAAAACAGATTTGGTAACGCTTTATAATTCGTCTTAATTCCTTCGGTAATCTTATAGGGTGGCTTCGGTATTTCTTTGGGGCTCCTTCGGGACTTCTTCGGGTTCGTTTCGGGTCTGCTTCGGATCAACCTCGCTGGCAGCGAGGTTGATCCGAAGTTGACCCGAAGCAGACTCCTCTTAGCCTGCAGACAGGTACTTTTGTGATACCTGCAAGAATGTGAATTATATAAAGATATTTTGATAAACAAATGGCAGTCAATGGTCTGAAAGAACATCGAAATAATTAAGATTTGAGTATTCTTAATCATTATAGTATTATGAAACGCCAAACTCTACACAAAAAATTTTCAGACACTTATTGCCTTTAATCCGCTAAGCGCTTTATTTATGAAAATTGGTGCTTATCGACTAAACCTTCGAAGCTTACTTTTCAGAAAGAGAGCATGGAATTCTGCATAATATTACCATTCAATCGCCTCTTTCCCATTTTCCTGCAAATACTCATTGGCCTTACTAAAGTGCTTCGTGCCAAAAAATCCACGGTGGGCTGAAAGAGGTGATGGATGAACTGACTTGAGTACCAAATGCCTATTACTGTCAATCAACTGTGCTTTCTTTTGAGCGTAGGCTCCCCATAATAAAAACACAACATTTTCAGACTGTTCAGCTACTGTTTTTATCACAGCATCGGTAAACTGCTCCCACCCTTGTTTTTGATGCGAACCCGCATTGTGGGCAACTACCGTTAATGTGGCATTTAACAACAACACACCTTGTTTAGCCCAATGCTCCAGGTTACCATGATCGGGAATATCAATCCCAACATCGGTATGAAGCTCTTTGTAAATATTAACCAACGATGGCGGAATCTTAATCCCCCTATTCACCGAGAAACACAAACCGTGAGCCTGCTGTGGACCGTGATAAGGATCCTGACCTAAAATGACCACTTTGGTATTTTCAAAAGGACACAAATCAAACGCATTAAATATTTGTGAGGCAGGCGGATAAATGGTTTTACTCTTATACTCTGACTTTACAAATTCTGTGAGTTTTTTAAAGTAATCTTTATCAAATTCAGGTTGTAATACCTGCTTCCATCCGGCTTCTATTTTTACGTCCATCATCGTGTATTGAGGTTAATTATGTGGGTAAAAATAGTAAAATTAATAATGCCTGAAATAACGATTCAGCAGCCTGGCCAATCAACGTAACCATTATGCAATCCTACATTAATTATTGCTAAACTTGTCATTCATTAATTTCAATTAAGTTATGTTGAAGAATTGAAGAATTATTGCTGGATTAAGTAATGTACC
>JAKSBD010000574.1 GCA_022361295.1 Bacteroidales bacterium | reverse complement strand
CTGCTATCGGTGATAAGTGCCAGTTAGTTGGTGATGACTTGTTCGTAACTAACGTAGATTACTTAAAGAAAGGTATTGAATTAGGTGCTGCTAACTCAATTCTTATCAAAGTAAACCAAATTGGTTCATTAACTGAAACTTTGAACGCTATTGAAATGGCTCACCGCGCTGGTTATACTTCAGTAACTTCTCACCGTTCAGGTGAAACTGAAGATGCAACTATTGCAGACATTGCCGTTGCTACTAACTCTGGTCAAATCAAGACTGGTTCATTAAGCCGTTCTGATCGTATGGCTAAATACAACCAATTGCTTCGCATTGAGGAGGAATTAGGTGAGCGTGCTGTTTATGGTTATGCAAAAGTTCAGAAGAAATAAGATTATTTCTATTTGATATATAAAAGGCTGTCCATCTGGGCAGCCTTTTTTTTGACCTATATGTTTGTAAAACAATTAGGCTCATTAGCTGTTCTAATAATGCCTTAACACACACAAGGCTAAATATTAATTCAATCAGCTCACTCAATATGGATTATATCAAAGAAAAAATTATTGAAATAGGCCGACCAAAGGCTGAAATGCTAAAGGATCTTATAAAGAAGCATGGTGACGATGTAATACAAGATGTAAGCCTTGGACAGGTACTGACGGGCATGAAGGGTATGGTTTCATTGTTAACCTGTACGTCTAAGTTGGATCCTGAAGAAGGAATCCGCTTTCGTGGTTATTCTATACCGGAATTACAGGAATTATTACCTAAAATTCATCCTGAAGGGGAACCATTGCCTGAAGGGTTATTTTACCTAATGCTAACAGGAGAATTGCCCACAAAAGAAGATGTTAACCATATTAGTGAACAATGGGCCCAACGGGCACAAGGCATTCCGCCTCATGTCTATGATGTAATAAACGCTTTACCTAAAGATGCCCACCCAATGATTCAGTTTAACACAGCTATTTTGGCAATGTCAACTGAATCGCAATTCAGAAAAGCATATTTAACCGGAATGGATAAAAAGGATTACTGGGATCCAACCTATGAGGGAGTCATGGACTTGATTTCCCGATTGCCGGTTATAGCTGCATATATCTACAGACGTGTATTTCATAATGAGCAGTATATAGAAATAGACCCTAGTCATGACTGGGCTGGCAATTTAGCTCATATGATGGGGCACGATACAACTGAAGTACATCGCTTAATGCGCTTGTATATGATGATTCATGCAGATCATGAAGGAGGAAACGTGTCAGCACATGCTACACATTTGGTTGGTTCTGCGTTATCAAATCCATATTATAGCTTCTCTGCCGGAATGAACGGGCTGGCAGGTCCTCTGCATGGAATGGCTAATCAAAATGTAATGCATTGGATTCATAAAATGATAAGGGAAATCGGTAATGAAAACCCAACCGAGGCACAGATAAAAGAATACGCAGAAATGACCTTAAATAAGGGACAGGTAATTCCTGGTTATGGTCATGCTGTCCTGAGAAAAACAGATCCGCGATTTACTGTTCAGCTTGAGTTTGCAAAAAAGTATGCCCCGGATGCACCCTTGATTCAGACTGTAAGCAAAATATATAATGTGGTTCCTGATATATTGACTGCCACAGGTAAGGTGAAGAATCCATGGCCGAATGTGGATGCCATTAGTGGATCACTTCTTTCTTCATTTGGAATAACCGAGTATCCAATCTATACTGTGTTATTTGGTGTTTCAAGGGCACTGGGAGTGCTAACTCAATTAGTATGGGACAGATTGTATGGATTGCCTATTGAGCGTCCAAAATCACAAAATTTACAATGGTTTATCGAAAAGGTAAATTATAAGGGTTAGGTATTAAGAGAGGTTATTGCCTCTCTTTTTTAATTAAATCTGTTAATTATCAAGATCAATCAGCAGATTGCTATTTCTTTCTTTCACTTCACTTGCATTAGGTCATAGGTTTTTATTACTTTTATCAGCAATGAGTGTGTTGATCCAAAGGATACTTAAAAGGCTATTTTACAATGGTTCGCTAAAGCGGAGTTGGTCTGTAATAGCTATAGCATTTATACTTCTTAATGCTGCTGATGCTCAGCGCAATCACTTTTCTACTGAGCAATTTACTATAAACGATGGCTTGTCAAATAGCCATATTACAACACTTTTTCAGGATAGCCGGGGGTATATCTGGATTGGAACATCTGATGGTCTAAACAGATATGACGGGTATAATTTCAACGTTTTTCGTCATCATCCACTAAAGGATAGTACTATAGTTGGTAACTATGTGCAGTCAATTGTCGAAACACCTGATGGAAATGTCTGGGTCGGAACTCGTAATAGCGGTGTTGCAATTTGGTTAAAGAAAGGAGGCAAATTCATCAACCTCGGAAAAGAATCACAATTGTTTAAAGAGCTGCGGGAATATGGCGTTTATGGTATGCAGGTTGATGGAAATTATGTTTGGATTAAAACACGTAATGCTATTGCACGAGTTAACTATAATGATCTGTCGTTTAAAAAATTTGATCATTACTCTTCTGTCCTAAAGAAAGGAACCAGTGATGCATATCCGGTAGTAGCCTCAAATAATAAGGTCTGGTTTGGATCTAAAGATGGTATTCAGTTTGTTGGGGCAAATGATAATAGCATTCAACGAATACATCCTGATAGTATGAACCAGTTTGAAATCAGTAGCCTTGTAAAAGCAGGTGACAGTTTGTTATTAGCTGGTTCGGCAGATGGATTGTGGCGGTACGATATTAAAAACCAAGAATTACAATCAATTTATAAAAAAACGAATCGTTTTAAAAAAGAGCAGATAAACTGTCTGTTAACTAGCGACGATGGAGATGTTTGGCTGGCTACATCAAAAGGACTGATGTTTGCAAAACCGCCTTTTAATACTTATGAAGAATATAACGTAAGCAATCATTTAAAAGCGCCTTTCAAAAAGATTAGTTCAATTTTAGTTGATAACAGCGGTCTGCTTTGGGTTGGTACTCGCCAGGACGGACTTTTTAAAATAGATCGTAAGCCATCTAAGTTTTATTCGATATCTTCAAGGGATGATGTTCAATTTCCGATAGATTGCTTTGATTTTCAGTCGATATTTGTTGATGAAGATAATAACTTATGGTTAGGTACTACGAATAAAGGTGTATATCGAATTAACAGGGATACAAAGCAGTTTAAACACTTTACAATTTATCCGGCATACATATCAAAAGATGATCCGGTGGTCAACGATATTTATAAGGATTCAAAAGAAAATGTTTGGTTTGGTACTGATGAAGGTGTGTTTGTATTGTATAACGGGCGAAACAGAATCACCGAATTTGATTATACCAACAGTAGTGATTTCAGATACTTACTAAAGACAAATAATATAAAGGACATCATTGAGGACAAACTGGGACATATCTGGTTTGCTACTCAATTTGGTTTATATCGGTATGATGGACATAAAATAACAAGTTACTGGTCAGATAATGAGAGTGAGAATGGTTTATGTGATGACGAAATAAATGTCCTTTTTGAAGATTCCAATGGATTAATATGGATTGGAACTAATAATGGAATTAACAGGTATAATGTGGTTAGTCGAACTTTTGATACTATTCGAAATGTAGAAGGAGAACCTAAAAAACTAAGCCACAATATTATATCTGCCTTTGCTGAAGATCATGATAAAATTGTAATTGGTACTCACGCAGGATTGTCGTATTACGATAAGAATACAAAAGCTGCTTCGTTCTGGAAGTACGACGATTTAATAAGTGGTAAGATATATGCTGTTGAAATAGATAATTACCATCGTATCTGGATAAGCACCGGTATAGGTATTTCATCCATAATACCGGGTACGCCGCCGTTTCATTATAACAAAAATGACGGTGTACCTGACTATAATTTCAATATCAGTTCATCGTGTAAGCATGGCGAGAATGAATTATTCTTTGGTGGTGATAAAGGCCTGACCATTATCAACTCGCAGGATGTGCCGACTAATATAAATAAACCAAAAGTTATTATTACAGGCATAAAAGTCTTTCGTAAAGGAAAGGAAAGGAATAATTACGAAGGCGTATTTGAAGATGAAATATCAGTGCTCTATAAGCGTAATACAATGATTCAGGTTTCATTCTCTGCGCTTGAGTTTACCTATCCGGCAGCTAATACATACCGTGTAAAGCTGGAAGGACACGATGAAGAGTGGCGCGATGTTACCTACCAAAACTTTGTGAATTTCTCTAACCTTTCGCCCGGAGAATATACCTTAAAAGTTAAAGGTTTCAATAATGATGGCGTTCTTAGTCCCGAAGAAGCAGAATTGATTATAAATGTGACGCCACCTTTGTGGATGTCGGGTTATGCTTATGCTTTCTACATTATTTTTGCCGTTTTATTAATACAAACGTTGATTAACTACCGGATACGCAATTATCGAAAAGCCTATAAAGCGCTTAATGAAAAAGCGCTTGATAAAAAGAAAATTGAGGATCAAAAAGAAACCCTATCCCGGGTTCACCAGAGTTTAACAGATAGTATTAGTTACGCCAAACGTATACAGGAAGCAATGATTCCATCTGAAGAAATGGTTAAACAGATTATGCCGGAATCTTTTGTTTATTATCGCCCTAAAGATATCGTAAGTGGTGACTTTTACTGGACTTATCGATCGGCTAAAAAGGTATTTTTAGCTGCAGTAGATTGTACCGGACATGGCGTGCCAGGAGCTTTCATGTCTATTATAGGATATGATTTGCTTAAAAATATTGTTGAGATACAAGGAGAACAATGTCCGGCACAAATCCTCAATAAACTAAGTCGTGAGGTAGCATTGACATTTAGAAAGAACGGACAAGACACAGGGTTAAACCAAAAGAGTGTTGACGACGGTATGGATATCGCCCTGGTGATGATTGATGAAGAAAAAAGCATCTTGCATTTTGCCGGAGCAATGAATCCACTCTATATTATTCGCGATAATGAGATATTAACCTATAAAGGAGATCGTTTCCCTATCGGTTATTCCGATGAAAACAGAGAGCTGAATTATTCTCGACAGGAAATAGAAGTATATCCTAATGATGTTATTTACCTGTTTTCTGATGGCTTTGCAGACCAGTTTGGAGGAGCAGAAGGAAAGAAATTTAAATATCGTCGTTTCCGTCATCTACTTTTGAACATACATAAACTGCCAATTGATGATCAGAAAGCCATTTTGCACCAGAAAATGGAAGAGTGGATGGGTACCGAATATGAGCAGGTCGATGATATTCTGTTAATGGGCTTCAGGTTATAATACGCAAAACAAAGCCCGACATTTGCCGGGCTTTTATATTCTATTGTCTAGCTTCTATTAGAGAGTTAGTTCGCGTTCTGATATCTACATTAAACATTAAAACGGAAGTGCATAATATCTCCATCCTGTACAACATATTCTTTACCTTCTACAGCCATTTTACCAGCTTCTTTACAGGCTTGTTCTGAACCAAGTTCAACAAATGTATCGTATTTGATAACTTCGGCGCGGATAAAACCTTTTTCAAAGTCGGTGTGGATAACACCAGCCGCTTGCGGAGCAAAGAATCCTTTGTGGAAAGTCCAGGCACGAACTTCTTTTTCACCGGCAGTGAAATAGGTTTGTAGTTCAAGCAGGCTGTAGGCAGAGCGAATCAGCTTTGCTACACCCGATTCTTTTAATCCCATATCTTCCAAAAACTCCTGACGCTCTTCAAATGTTTCCAACTCAGCAATTTCTGACTCGGTTTTAGCAGCAATCATCAGTATTTCTGCATTCTCATCTTTTACTGCATCACGAACTGCTTCTACGTGTTGGTTCCCATCAATAACCGCATCTTCGTCAACATTACAGACGTACATTACAGGTTTGTTTGTCAGTAAATAAAGATCTTTAGTCACCTTTTCTTCATGCTCACTCAATTCAACAGTACGTGCTGATTTTCCGTTCTCGAAAGCCTCTTTATATCGATAAAGCACTTCAACTAATTTTTTAGCATCTACATCCTTTGAAGATTTAGCTGCTTTTTCAGTTTTCTGAAGACGTGCTTCTACCGTTTCAAGGTCTTTAAACTGAAGCTCAAGGTCAATAATTTCCTTATCTCTCACCGGATCAACAGATCCATCAACATGGGTAACATTGTCATCATCGAAACAGCGTAATACGTGAATAATTGCATCCGTTTCGCGGATGTTGGCGAGGAATTTATTTCCTAAACCTTCTCCTTTGCTGGCGCCTTTCACTAACCCTGCAATATCAACAATTTCAACTGTTGTTGGTACCACACGCTGTGGCTTAACCAATTCTTCCAGTTTAACCAACCGTTCGTCGGGTACAGTAATGACGCCCACATTTGGCTCAATTGTACAAAAAGGGAAGTTGGCCGATTGAGCTTTTGCATTCGACAAGCAATTAAATAAAGTTGATTTTCCTACGTTGGGCAAGCCAACGATTCCGCACTGTAATGCCATTATATTATGTCTTAATTCGTTACTCTAATATTTTGAGCTGCAAAAGTAGTAGTTTTTTTAATAACTTCCTTGGCTTCTATTAGATGCTTGATGGTATAAAAAGGAATTATGTTCTTTGAGATAGTAAAAGATTGAAAGCTACTTAATGATCAGTTTCTTTGGATCTTGTTTGCAGTCCCATACTGTGTGTACAATGATGATTGTTGAAGTGAGTTCATAAAACAAAATGAAATCTTCGACAATTAAGCCTCTGATTTCTTCATAATCTGTTTTGATGCCTAACCGAGGTGATTTATCTAAAAGAGATAGTTCTTTTTTAAATCTTTTATAGAGTTTAGCTGAATACTTACTGCTTTTATTTCGTTTAGTGTAAAAATCAAGTATTTCAAATAGCTTAATATTAGCCTTGTGCGACCAAATTATTTTGCGTTTAGCCATTTGTTGAACTTTTTATCCATTTCATCTTGACTCCAGTATAAATCTTCTTTGATGTTGTTTTGGGACTCACTGATTTCATCACGTTGAGCTTTATTTAATTTTAATATTTCAGACTTAGAGTCTAATATTGTTTTAACAGCTCTCAGGAAAGCTTCATCATCTATTTCCTCAATTCTTTTAATCAGCAGTTTTTTAAGTTCTATAGCAGTCATTCTTTAATTCTTTGGTTCATAGCGTATTTTTGAATATCAGACTTAACTCAGTTAAATGCAAATTTACACAAAATGATATAATTAGACAGGTTCATTGATGTCAATCATTGATTGTTTCCAATCTATCAGATTTTGGGATAAAAATAAAAAAGGATCGCCTCTTTATCCATTGACAGGAATTGAGATGCGATCCTTTTATTATATGATATAATGTGCCTTTGGCACTTGGTTCAGATGCTATTCTCCAAACTCGCCAAATTCACCATTCTGAAGGAAATCAATACTCTTTTCGATCTCTTTGTACATTATTTTGTCTTCTTTCACAAATGTTACATACTCGCGGTATTGTGTCAGAAAGTCTTCAAGGAATGGAGATGTTTTTGCCGGACGACGGAAATCGATGGCCTGCGATGCATTGAATAACTCAATAGCCAATACGCGTTCAACATTTTGAGCAATTTTTAAGGCTTTTGTTGCTGCATTACCACCCATACTTACGTGGTCTTCCTGCTCGTTTGATGATGGAATACTGTCAACTGATGAAGGGGTTGCCATCTGCTTGTTTAAGCTCACAATTGAAGCCGCAGAATATTGCGGAATCATAAATCCACTGTTCAATCCCGGATTAGCAACAAGGAACTCAGGTAGCCCGCGCTCGCCTGAAATTAAGCGATAAGTACGACGCTCAGAGATACTTCCAATTTCACTCATGGCAATTGAAAGGAAATCCATTGCTAATGCCAGAGGTTCACCGTGGAAGTTACCACCCGATACAATCAAATCGTCCTCAGGGAACACCATTGGGTTGTCGGTAACAGAATTGATTTCGGTCAAGACTACATTGGCCACATAGTTGATAGCATCTTTAATGGCTCCATGAACCTGTGGTACACAGCGGAATGAATATGGGTCCTGAACGTGCTTTTTCTCACGTGTAATTAACTCACTTCCTTCTAATATAGCTTTAATGTTACGTGCTGTCTCTATTTGTCCCTGGTGAGGACGAACGGTGTGCAATTGCGGGAAAAACGGCTCAATACGCCCGTCAAAAGCATCTAATGAAGTAGCTGCAATAATATCGGCATATTTAGAAAGGCGGAAAGCCTTAAGCAAAGTGTAAACAGCATGTGAGCTCATAAACTGGGTGCCGTTTAATAAAGCTAACCCTTCTTTAGCTCCCAGTTTAATAGGTTCCCAATTATTTTCAGCTAATACATCAGCAGCCTGACGCAATTCACCATTGTAATGCACTTCACCTTCACCAATTAATGGTAGAAACAGGTGTGCTAAAGGAGCAAGGTCGCCCGATGCGCCTAATGAACCCTGTTCGAATACGATTGGGTAAACACCATTATTAAAGAAATCGCATAAACGTTGAACTGTTTGTACCTGAACGCCTGAGTTACCAATACTCAAGGCATGTATTTTTAACATCAACATTAACTTAACTACATCACGTGGTACTTCGCGGCCAATACCACAGGCGTGACTTTTAACCAAATTCTCCTGTAACTTGCTTAAGTCATCCGACGAAATAGAAATGTTACATAGTGAACCAAAACCGGTGTTGATACCATAAACCGGTCCGTCATTATTTGCTACTTTATTGTCAAGATACTGCTTACAATGCTCAATTCGAGCAATTGATTCGTCAGAAAGCTTTAGGTGATAACCTTCTGAAAGAATGGTTTCAATAATTTCGTATGATAGAGGTGCCGGTGAAATTTCAAATATCTTTTGCATGGTATTTTAAATTAGTGCACTGTGCATAGTGCGCGGTGCAGGTTTAAAAACTGTTTGATTGTGGCTGGGGTGGATTTATAATCCGTTCCATTGATATAATACGCACAGACTGCAAATCTGCGCGAGCATGTAGATCGTCATGGCATCGTATAGGGTGTTGATAATACGATATTGCATCATAACAGAAGCATCTGCGATGCTCAGGGACAGCGAATGTCACCTCCAAAGGAGATAAATAGATGTGATCTGTTTTTTAATATTCTGCCCATAAAAAAGCGGGGTAAGCAATTTGATGCCTACCCCGCAAACATAGATAAATTCTTTATTAAATGCTGATGACTTTAATCAATTCCTCAACACTTACTTTACTTTGTTCACCGCTTTCCATATTCTTAACGGTTACCACATTGGCATTGCGCTCTTCTTCACCAGCTAACAAAACAAAAGGAATTTCTTTTTTATTAGCATAGTTCATTTGTTTTTTCATCTTCACCGAGTCGGGAAATAATTCAGCATTGATGCCTGCTGCACGCACTTCTTTAAGTATGCGAAGTGCATACAGCTCATCTTCGCCACCAAAGTTAACAAACATAGCGCGGGTTTTTGCACCATCGGCTTTAGGGAATAACTCAAGCTGGTTCATTACATCGTAAATACGATCTGCTCCAAATGAGATACCTACTCCTGATACATCTTTAAGGCCGAAGATACCAGTCAGGTCATCGTAGCGTCCGCCACCTGTAATACTGCCAATTTTTACGTCTTTGGCTTTAACTTCAAATATGGCACCTGTATAGTAATTTAATCCACGAGCCAATGTTAAGTCCAGTTCAACTTCCAGGTCGAGGTTTAAGGTATCAAGATAGTTTAGTACGATCTCCAGCTCATCAACACCTTTTAAACCAACTTCCGATGTAGCAAGAACTTCGCGCAGCTTAGCAATCTTATCACGATTAGAGCCGCTTAACATTATTATGGGCTGAATAGTGTCAATGGCTTCTTTTGAAAGGCCTTTGGAGGCCAGTTCCTCATTAACTTTATCTAATCCGATTTTATCCAGTTTATCGATCGCAACGGTAATGTCAACAATTTTATCTGATGCATCAATAATTTCGGCAATACCCGATAGTACTTTACGGTTGTTAAGCAATAAAGCTACGTTGATATTAAGCAGTTGATATACTTCGTCAACAATCTGTATAAGCTCTACCTCATTCAGTAACGAGTTACTACCCACAACATCTACATCGCACTGGAAAAATTCGCGATAACGGCCTTTTTGAGGACGGTCGGCACGCCACACCGGTTGAATCTGGTAACGCTTAAACGGAAAGCTTATTTCATTTTGGTGCTGTACCACAAAGCGCGCAAAAGGAACTGTTAGGTCGTAACGCAACCCTTTCTCACTAATTTGCGACATTACTTTGTTCGAAGCTTTCTCTGCCAATAAGCTATCATCAGCTTTTTTCAGGTAATCACCCGAGTTAAGAATTTTAAAAAGAAGCTTATCGCCTTCTTCACCATATTTGCCAAGCAGGGTGCTCAGGTTTTCCATTGCCGGTGTTTCAATAGGCAGGTAGCCATATTTTTGAAATACCGATTTTACTGTATCGAAAATATAATTGCGTTTCACCATTTCAACAGGTGAAAAGTCCCTGGTTCCCTTTGGTATGCTTGGTTTTTGAGCCATATCTGTAATCTGTTTTGCTATTCGGAATTAAAAACGTGGCAAAGATACTAAAAAAGAGTTGAGGGGCGAGGGGTAAGGATGAGAAGTGAGCAGGGCGGCGCAAGAAAACTAACTCATCGAATGTCTCCTTGTCATCCGATGAGTGGGTGTTTTTGCAGCTGTTAGCTCTTAATCTTTTACACAGCGTATGGAGAAGCCGTAAGACTTATTGAGGGAGTTGCGGTAAATTTTAGGATAAGAGTTATATAATGTGTGATAGTAAGCGGTGTTCTTGCTTTTTTGAGTACTGTTCCACCAAACACCACCATAACCACTATGGGCAAACGAGCCAAGGTGGTTTCGACTGCCACCCGGAAGGGCAGAAAACCCACTGGCATTATTAGTAGATGTGTTATTACCAATATGACCTGGTGTATTGCTATTGCTCCATCCGGTTGTGGCTGCCAGGGCTTTGCCTAAGTAAGGATTTATGGCTATCACATATTTTTCAAGCTGCCTCCACTCTTCGTCGGTAGGTACATGCCAGCCATCAGGACAAAGCTTATCGGTATTTACCGTATACCAATTGTAAAGAGCTCCGTAGTTTTTTGATAAGGCATAGTCTTTATCGTTATAGCACCAGCAATAGGCAGGCGTAGACTGTTTAGCCCATTCATCATTATCGGTTACCAATGGAATTTCAGTACCATCGTTATACCTGGTTGTTCGCAAGTTTTCGGCCATCCACCACTGATCGCCTATTTTAATTGTTATGTAGGTGTTACCGTCAATGTCTGTTAATTTGTCGGTTGTCTTAGTAGTAGTGCCTGATCCCGGACTGTTTTCTGCATTCTTATCCAATGAGTAGCCTTGTGACTTTACCTTTAGAGTAAAGGCAAGGAAGGTAATGCAGATTATTGCAGTGTTTAATTGTTTTTGTTTCATCTTGTCAATTTTAGGGCTAATGCCACGGTTATTTTTTATTGGCGTGGTTGTTGTATTCTATTAAATGCTAGGGGAGTACCTGCACTGTGCACCTGTATAAATTGGTGACAACACTCACAATCAAAGCTGTTTTTATAAATGTTTTATTAATGATTGCTTTATTCATAGTGCACTGTTTTTTATTGATGATTTACAGTTACTAAGTTGAAGCATCTAAATGATATATAAATCAGCATAATGCGAATTTTAATCTACTCATATTGCGGATTTTTTATACGCATTTTTGGTATAAAAATGGATGAAATAACATCGTTAACCTGCACATAAGCTTGTGCAGCAGCGGGATTGAAGGGTGTTATGGATTGTTAATGGCAAAAAAGTAACTTTTGGATGAAAGACTATTTGTAAGAACAAAATCAGCCTCTTTTTTGTATTTAACAACGACAAATTCATTTAAACTTTAAAACTAACAGATATGTCAAATGTAACAACCGTGCTTGAGGCAATGAATAAGGCAGGTAAACCAATGCGAACAGGAGAAATTGCTGAAGCCAGCGGACTTGAAAAGAAAGATGTTGAAAAAGCGATGAAAGAATTAAAGGCCGAGGCTAAGATTGTATCGCCTAAGCGTTGTTTTTGGGAACCGGCAAAATAAACAAGTGCCCGTAAATACAGAAGAGGTTGTACAAAATTTAAGTTTCACGCTAAGGTCGCTAAGAATTACGCAAAGGTCACAATGTGTATAGTATTATTTTCTAATGCTTTGCGCACTTTGCGTTTTCATTCGTTTGCGTTCTTTGCGTGAAAAAAACTTCATTTAGGACATCCTCTTTTTTGTATCTGCTAGCAGCACTTGACGCAATTAGATAATACCATTACCAAATCCTGGTCGGGCTTCAGTTTTAGTTTTTTTCTAATTCGCTTGCGAGCTGCATATACACCATCGGTAGTAATATTGAGTTGCTGTGAAATTTGTTTACTGTTATAATTCAAGGTTAGATAATAACAGATTTTTAAATCGTTATTACTCAGCATAGGATAACACCTGCTGAATTGCTGAGTTATTTGAATGTAGCTATCGTTAAAGTTTTTAGCCCGTTCTGCTTTTAGTTCCCTTTCAAGAACGGTAATGATTTGTTTTAGGCGCAACTTTTCAAGATCAACATCGTCATTCATCTCCTGTACGTGCCCAATCAATAGCTTTTTACCACTAAAATTTTGATAATGGGTATGTAATTTGCAGGCAAAGAGTTCTCCGTTGTTTCTTTTACAAACATGTGTGTAGTAACCATCAAAATTAACATGTTCAGGGGTCATTTCTTCAGGGTAGAGAGCCGCAAAATCCTCAGGCATCAGGTCTTTTAGCTTCTTTTCTTTAAAGGCTTTGAGAGACGGGTAGTTATAAAGTTCAATAGCTTCTTTGTTACCAGATAAAATCTGGCCATTTAACTCGGCAACAACAATCGCTTCACCGTTTTTAACATTGGCTACTGATGTATTCAGATACTTCATGGGTCGTGATTTTGGTTAATGTAAATTTACGGTAAATTGTACAGATGTACCACAATCCTACCAATGCTTTTTTTTACATTGCTATTAAATGCCCATACTTTTGCAATTAGTTAATCCTTTATGGTTTCCCGATTCATACATTCTTACATTGCCCTTCCGCATTCCCTAGGGAGGGCAATTCTTCTTTTATAAAGCTTGTGTTTTAGCCAATAGCTTTTTAAGATATTCGTCTGATTCGGCAGTATTTTCAGGCGGAGCCCAGGACGCAAATTGTTTATCGTTTTCTATGTTATACGGACCATCTTTTACTTCGTAAACACAGGTGTTTTCCTCAAGAGCAACAATTGTGTGGTAACATCCTGGCGCTATTTCTATGCCAAATACATTGTTATCTCTGTTAAGGGTGGTCGAATCTTTGATAGAACCATCATCATTAAATAAAATAACTAGCAGACGACCTTTCAGTATTAACCTGAATTCGATATAAAATTATTGGCTCAAATCGCTTATAGATATTTAGTTTCAAGGAATATTTGTGAAAGCATAGCGGGCTATGGTAAACAAATATGACGATGAAAATGAATATTTATAAGTGGAACCTTCGCTTTTCCTTAAACAAATGATTTACGGCTCTAAATTTTATCACCATAGCTCGCTATGCCTCTAAAATTTATATTGTAAATCAATTATTTAAGAAAATTTGAGCTCTTTAATTTTAATCGAACTCAGGTTATTATAAATGCTTCTCGTTTGGCAGGGCTTTCGTGTTTGTGTGGTTGAACATAACTATAAGGTTGAAGCATGTTTAACATACGTTGCAGTAGATCGTCTGCACTTTGATGAAAATTGTAATTAGCCCTTTTGCGTACTGAATTTGCTGCTTTTTCTGATAAATGCTCTAACAGCTTGTTATCTATAATCATGATATGTAAAACTAGGTTATCATTGGTTATAAAAATACAACAGTTTATCAACTTTATCACTTCATTGGTCACTAGTGCGTTAACTTTTCAAAATGCATTCGTAAACACGTATATAAGCCATAGTTGAAGAGAAATGGGTACTAAAATTTTAATCGTTGATGACTCTGAGTTAGATTTAAAGCTAATATCAACAATCATCAGCAGTAATGAGCCATTCCGCACCATTGTTACAGCTAACAGCGGGGAGGAAGCATGCAGGCAAGCTGTTCGCCATCAGCCTGACCTGATTATCCTTGATTGGGAAATGCCGGGAATGGACGGTTTAGAGGTGCTTAAGACACTTAAAAAGAATGAGCTGACAAGTGATTTACCTGTCATACTTATGTCTGGCGTGTCTTTTACCGAAAAAATTAAGGAAGCTTTTTCCGGAGGTGTTGCTGATTTTATACCCAAGCCTGTTAATTCTGAAGAGTTGCTGGCCCGAGCTAATTCAGTGCTTACCAATTATGCCAATTATAAGTCGTTAAAAGATCATGCTAATCAGCTGACATTGGCAAATCTCAAAAATGAGCGTATTCTGAAGTCAATTCTTCCACTGCCAATTTTAATGCAGATTAAAGAGTATGGTTCAATTCCGCCTAAACGCTATAAAGATTGTGTAGCCATATTTGTTGATATGGTTGATTTCACCACCAAAACCGGCAAGATGTCTCCGGGTGTTTTGTTGCGCGAATTACATGAGTTGTTTAATGGCTTTGATGATGTGATTGACAAACACTTTTGCACACGTATAAAAACAGTTGGTGATGCTTATATAGCTGTTTGTGGTATGTTTTATACTCCCGGTAATATTGAAATAGAAGCAGCTTCGGCAGCTGTTAAAATTCGAGAGTATATTATTGAGCGAAACAAGAACAGTGAAATTAAGTGGGAGATCAAAATTGGCTTATACAATGGCGATATCATTGGTAGTTCGGTAAGTCCTAGTAATTTAAACTTCGATATTTTTGGCGAAACAGTTAATATGGCCTCACGCTTTCAGGCTATGTGTGAGCCCATGCAGATTAACGTTTCAGAAAGTTTGAGTAAACCCTTGTCTGAAGCCTATAAGCTCGTTACTCGTGTTCCGCGAAAAGTAAAAGGAAAGGGTGTAATGCCGATGTATTATATACACAAACCCTTAAAGGATATAGAAAAAGAGGAGGCTGTTTTAATGCCAGCCCCCTCAATGCAATAAATAAGACTTAAGATACAAGACAATAGAATCAAGATGATTCTATGTGTAACATCTTTAGTTACTTAATCAGTTTCTTGTAGCGAATGCGCTGTGGTGTTGAATCACCAAGGCGACGCTTTTTATTCTCTTCATACTCTGTGTAAGAGCCTTCGAAGAAGTATACTTTAGATTCGCCTTCAAATGCTAATATGTGAGTAGCAACACGATCAAGGAACCAGCGGTCGTGAGAGATTACCACAGCACATCCTGCGAAATCCTCCAGGCCTTCTTCCAGTGCACGAAGTGTATTTACATCAATATCGTTGGTAGGCTCATCCAGTAGTAATACGTTACCTTCTTCCTTCAGGGCCATAGCCAAATGCAATCTGTTGCGTTCTCCCCCCGACAGTATTTCACATTTTTTCTGCTGATCATTACCAGCAAAGTTAAAACGCGATAAGTAAGCGCGGGCATTTACCTCTTTATTGCCCATTCGAAGTAATTCATCTCCTTGTGAAACAACTTCATAAACAGTCTTACCTGGTATAATATCATCGTGTGACTGGTCTACGTATGACACTTTAACGGTTTCTCCTACCTCAAAGGTGCCGGCATCAGCTTTTTCCAGTCCCATAATTAAGCGGAACAAGGTTGTTTTTCCAGCACCATTAGGGCCAATAACACCAACAATTCCGTTTTTAGGTAACATGAATTCAAGGTTCTCAAACAACAGCTTTTCGTCAAATGCTTTAGAAACCCCATGTGCTTCAATTACTTTATCCCCCAGGCGAGGACCGTTAGGAATAAAGATTTCAAGTTTTTCCTCTTTCTCTTTCACATCCTCCTTCATTAAGCTGTCGTATGCATTCAAACGTGCTTTGTTTTTAGCATGACGGGCTTTAGGAGCCATACGCACCCATTCAAGCTCTCGCTCAAGTGTTTTGCGGCGTTTCGAAGCTTGCTTTTCTTCGTTGGCCATGCGTTTGGTTTTCTGATCTAACCATGATGAGTAGTTACCTTCCCATGGAATACCTTCACCACGATCTAATTCAAGAATCCAGCCTGCCACATTATCAAGGAAGTAACGGTCGTGAGTAATACCGATTACGGTTCCTTTATACTGCTGTAAATGCTGCTCTAACCATTGTACAGACTCAGCATCCAGGTGGTTGGTAGGCTCATCTAATAGCAAAATGTCCGGCTCTTGTAATAATAAACGACATAAAGCAACACGACGGCGTTCACCTCCCGATAGCACCTTAATTTGCTGGTCTTCCGGCGGACAGCGCAGAGCATCCATGGCACGATTCAGTTTGGTATCAAGATTCCAGGCATCATGCTGGTCAATAAGCTCTTGCAGTTTAGCCTGCTCGTCCATAACAGCCTGCATCTTGTCAGGATCTTCCAATACCTCGGGATCAGCAAATTTTTCGTTACACGCTTCGTAAGCTTTCAAGGTGTCAACCACTTCCTGAACACCTTCTTCAACTACCTGGCGTACTGTCTTTGTTTCGTCAAGCTGAGGTTCCTGCTCAAGGTAACCTACTGAATAACCAGGTGAGAATACTACATCACCTTGATAGTTTTTCTCAACTCCGGCAATTATTTTAAGCAAAGTTGACTTACCTGATCCGTTCAAACCAATGATACCAATTTTAGCACCATAGAAGAACGACAGATAAATATTGTTTAGCACTTTCTTCTGTGGGGGAAAGGTCTTACTCACCCCAACCATGCTGAATATTATTTTCTTATCGTCTGACATGATTTCAATTTTTTTGCAAAAATAATGAAAGAAGAAGACTTAGGTAGGTGAAACAAAATAAAATATTCAGTACTTGTCACTAAAACTGAAAGTAAATGAATTCCTGTTTGTCTCCGCCAAGCCAAAATATTACCAATACCAGTGAATAGTACATTGAATATCTTACTAACTTATTTTGTTTCAGCATTAGTTTTTCAATGGCGTATTGGTTCTCCCTGCCATGCCATTCAATCAATATAAAAAGTAGAATAAGAATGAGTGTTGTTAATGACCTTCGGATGCCAACAAAGGTTGGAAATTCAAATACGGAAATGGAAAAGATGGTGGAAATATAATCAAATGCGTGGCTAATGTTTTCAGCCCTGAAAAATATCCAGGCAAACAGAGTTATGGAAAATGTAACAAGCATCAAAATAAGGTCTTTAAAATGGGGGATGTTCTTTCCTTTGGCAACAATGTCTATATGATTACGGTTGCTTTTAGTCAATAGAAGTGGTAAGAAATAAATGGCATTTAAGGCACCCCAGACAATAAATGTCCAATTGGCTCCATGCCAAAAGCCACTAACAACAAATACAATAAATGTGTTTCTTATTTGTTTTGAGATAACAACTTTGCTCCCGCCAAGTGGAATGTACAGGTAATCCCGAAACCATGTTGAGAGCGAAATATGCCATCTCCTCCAGAACTCAGCAATGTCTCTTGAAAAATAGGGAAAGGCAAAATTTCTCATCAAATTGAATCCAAACAATCGTGAAGTACCAATAGCAATATCCGAATAGCCTGAAAAATCACCATATATCTGAAATGCAAAAAAGATAACACCCAAAAGCAGGGTACTGCCATTCATCTCGCTCGAATTATTAAAAATATGATTAGCAAATTCAGCGCAATTATCTGCAATCACAATTTTTTTAAATAGTCCCCATAGTATTTGCTTTAATCCGTCAACTGCCTTTGAATAATCAAATACTCTTTTTGAATAGAATTGTGGAAGTAAATTAATGGCTCGTTCTATTGGTCCTGCTACCAATTGAGGAAAGAAGCATACAAAGGCAGAGAAAGCAAGGAAATCTTTAGTTGGTTCTATCTTTTGTTTATATACATCAATAGTATAGCTTAATGTTTGGAATGTATAAAAACTGATTCCGACCGGTAGTATTATATGAAGGGAATGACTATTGATTGGACGACCAAAAAATGAAAATGCAGCAGTAAAGTTATCCACAAAAAAATTGTAGTATTTAAAAAAGCCTAAAAAACCAATGTTGACAATAATACTTGTGAGCAAAAGTAGCCTTCTTTTTGTTTGTCCGGATGTGTTTTTTAGTAAGCGCCCAACTGAGTAATCAACAATGGTGCTAAAAAGCATCAAAGACAAAAAGCGCCAATCCCACCATCCATAAAATACATAGCTCGCTGCTATTACTAACAGGTTTTGGAGTTTAAGATTTCTATTAAGTACAAACCAATATAGTATGAAAACAATGGGTAAAAAGAATGCAAAATCAATTGAATTAAATAACATGTCTTTAGTGATTTATGTAAGGCGAGTTCATTTCTGATTAATGGAATGATATGTATGGTGTTAATCTCTTATGTTAGTGGTAATAAGTACCTTCCTCCTTCAGCAGGCTTAACTGTCTTGAATAAAGCTGTTGTTAATGGTCTGAGGCGTACCAATGCTGTGTTACGACTTCGTTTAATATCAGTGAGTATTTTGTCGACCCTGGGCCATTCAGGTGGTTGTGGTTATAGTAGTCGGCCATTTTAAAACGATCATCGTAGAAGAAGTTATAATACTCGAATTGATACTTCGTTTTAAAATCCTGAATTACACTCTGCATGATTTGATATTTATCTTGTCTGATAAAATTAGAGTAGCTTTTAAAGACAGGTGGGGTGACTACGATTACTTTAATTCCTTTCTGTCTGCACAGGGAGAAAATTTCTTTGAGGTAGTTCATATTGAGTTTTTTATTCTCCTCTTTAAAAAAATCTTTCCAATAGTTGCGATACTTTTTTTCTCCGCTATACATTACTTCCTCATAACTGTTGCCATTAAAATTACCATCCATCAGTTCCCATCCCTTAGTATCAACCCTATTTTCAGATTGGGCTCTTTGGTTAATGTAGTAATTATATAACCTGGTAATATTTCTGTCGGGTTGAATAAGAAAATCACTTATCTTTTTAATGGAGAATCTATTGACATTTAAGTTACAATCGAAGTGTTTGTTATAATAATATGCTCTCCAGCTTTTAGTGCTTAAAGGGTTATAATATAAACTGTGAAATGAATATTCCAGTAGAATGTATTTAAGGTTAGGAAGTTCTTCCACATACTTTTGAATGAAAAAATGGTCGTATTCCAAAGGTTGACTTCCATTGGCCAGATTTACGGACTTAACATTTATGAAGTTTGGATTAACACCACTGGTATTGTGTGATGTGCCAAGAATAATCATTTCAATACTATCTTTATTCTCGTCAATATATTTCCGCGCAATCTGATAAGAATCAGCGGGAAGATGACGGGTAAGCACCTCTAACATTATTGCAATAACAAGAAGCGGGAAGATAAATTGAATTACTTTAAGAACGAACCTTGTCATATCAGTTTAGTTTAGTCTTTGTCTTATTTTTTCTATGTAGTTTATGATGTTATGCATTAACTACAATAAGTATGTTGTGTAAAACTCTGTTACCTGATTGTTTGCAATACGTTAAGCTAATTTCTTATTGTAAGAAGCTATAGAGTGATATGTTATAGTGGTTTAATATGTATGTGATTAAACTTAGAGTTGTTAGAGTTAATGTGTTGGCTGTTAGTTGATACGAATTAAAAATTTAAGACATTTTTACAGGTAAAGTCTAATTTGATTGATAAATTGATGATTTCTGATGGTCAATGAATTGAATTCAAAGACTAAACCATTTAGGCCTTGTTGAAAGGAGTATGGACAAGGGATCTGTCATATAAGCGAATTTCCCTTATAAAATTGAACCTTCTTGTAACAATATTAATAAAATTGAGTATTAAGGCTTTGGGGATAATGTGTTACGAAACGGATTTTGCATCGTGTTACAGTCGTTACTTTGCATCTGTTTCGGCAAGAAAATAATCGGGATATTGAAAAAGGCATATATTAAGCCAGATCTGAATCTTTATGATTTGGATAAAAAAGTATGTTTATTACTCTCTTCAGAAGAATGGGATCCTATTGGGCCGCCAGGTATGTCTGCTGCGCCCCAAAAAGAACCATTTAGTGAAAATGCTTTTCAGGAGAATCCTTTTGAATGAGTCATCGCTACAATCTGGCGCGAAAAAGAAGAAAGAGCAATTGCTTATCCTATTGGGATGGCTCTTTTTTAAATCTTCAGCTAAAATACTCATCGAAAATTTATCATAAAATAGTTGTAATCAATCAGGATTAAATTCGATTGTTATACGGGGTTTCTTCGAAGTTCCTTCAAAGTTCCTTCGAAGTTCCTTCGATGTTTGTTCAATGATAATTGAATAAATATTGATGGAATATTGGGTTAACTACTAATTATATCTGAATAAATCTCCATTGAG
>JAKSBD010000383.1 GCA_022361295.1 Bacteroidales bacterium | reverse complement strand
GAAAATGTAATTACCATGACACCTGAAGATGGTTCAGATCCAATGGTTCTTAAAACACAATTTGGACAACAATACAACTGGAATGCTACAGGTAACGTTAGTCAGCTCTTGTTTGACGGATCCTATTTGCTTGGAGTGAAAGCCAGTAAAATTTATGTGGCCATTAGTGAAAAGAATAAAGTCAAAACTCAGATTGACGTAAGGCAATCGGTAGCAGAGGCCTATTATGTTGCCCTGATCGCTAAAAAGAACCTTGAGACTTTTAAAAATAACCTGAGGGTGAATGAGCAAACATTAAAAGAAACCGAGGCCTATTATAAAAATGGTTTTCGGGAGTTGACCGATGTGGATCAGCTGAAGTTAATGGTTAACAACTCGCGCAACATGGTGTTGGATGCCGAGCGTCAGTTAACAATTTCAGAAGCTGTATTAAAATATGCCATGGGTGTTAGTATTGATCAGCCAATTAAGTTGAGCGATAATATTGATTTCTTACTATCACCTGTTGAAGCATTTATTCCACAATCAGATAATTTTAATGTGAAGACACACATTGATTATTCTATATTGGAAACGCAGGAGGATGCTCAAAAAACAATTATTAAGAATGAGCAAGTGCAGTATCTTCCTAAAATCAATGCCTTTTACAATATAAGCTATATTGAGTTTGGTGATGATTTTGGAAAGATGGATAATACCAATTCTCAAATGCTGGGAGTGTCGCTTAGCATGCCTATTTTTCAGTCTGGTAAGCAAAGTGCCAAGGTGAAGCAGGAGAAAATTAACTATCTCAAACTGCAAAATGAAATGCTCCAAATGGAAGAGGGCCTGAAACAGCAGTTGATGGTAGCCGAGTCCAACTTTAAGAATGCGCAGGCTACTTACCTGAATGATAAGGAAGGTGAGGAAATCGCTTTCAGAATTTATGATCGTACACGCATTAAGTTCACAAAAGGTCTTTCATCAAGTGTTGAGCTGTCGCAAAACGAAGGGCAATATATTCAGTCGCAGTTAAGTTTTATTCAGTCGACTCTTAACTTGCTTGATACGCATATTAAGTATCAAAAAGCAATCAATCAATTATAATCGATACAAACAGAGTGATGAACGTATTAAGGAATAACTCAAATCAAGCATATCAAATGAAAAAGATAATAATATTAGCAATGGTAGCATTGGCCATTATTGCTCTGGCAAGTTCATGCGCATCAAAAAGTGATGATGCCAATGCCAATAAACAAGAGGAGCTTAACCAATATAAAAGTGAGTTAAGCGAACTGAAGAAGAAAATTGCCAAATTGGAGAAAGAACTGTCGGCAGGTCGTCAGGAGGGAGTTGTTAACGTAGTGGCAACACCAATCGAAACAGGCCTTTATGAGCATTTTGTTGATGTTACAGGACAAGTGGAAACAGATAAAAACATTATAGTGAGTCCCGAGGCTGCGGGTAAAATCATTTCCATTGAAGTAAAAGAAGGTGACAAGGTTCGTAAAGGAGATATACTGGCCCGCTTAAACACCGAAATGACACAACGATCATTAAAGCAGGTTGAAATTAACCTTCAGCTGGCAACCACTACCTTTGAGCGTCAGGCCGATTTGTGGGAGCAGAACATTGGTTCGGAGATGGAGTACCTGCAGGCTAAGTCAAGTAAGGAAGGGTTGGAGCAGCAGAAAGAAGCATTGGAAGCGCAATTGGATTTGGCCATTGTGCGTGCACCAATAGACGGTATTGTTGATGATGTTATTCAAAAGCAGGGTGAGATGGCAGGTCCGCAATTGCCTTTTGCACGATTGGTAAATATCGATAATGTGTATATCACTGCCGATGTATCTGAAATTTATCTTCAAAAGATTAAAGCAGGAGACAAGGTGGCTATTGAGTTTCCGGTTATCGAAAAGAATATTGATGCCACTATTTACCGTTCTTCATCGGTGATTGATCCGGGCAGCCGTACCTTCCGTGTAAGAATAGACCTGGTTAACAGGGCCAATGATATTAAACCAAACATGTTGGCAGTGTTGAAGTTAAGAACATTTGCTGCTGAGGATGCAATTGTTGTTCCTTCCATATTGGTGAAAAAGGATTTCAGTGGTGAATTCATTTTCATTGCAGAAGAAGTTGAAGGTCAGCTTCGTGCCAAAAAGCGCTACATTCAAACAGGTATTAAGGATAATAACAATACACTTGTAACCGAAGGCGTTAAGCCGGGTGATATGGTTATTACCAAAGGTTATGCACAGGTGGTTGATGGTTCAGCAATTTCAATTTAATCCTTAGCCTAAATCTGATTACAAATGCAAGAAGAAAATATAAAATATAAAGAGAAAGTGTCAACACGGAAGTTTAAACCGACTTTCATGGCACTGGCTAACAAAAATACCATTTACATCCTCACACTATTCCTTATAGTGGCCGGATGGATGGGCTATACTTCAATGCAGCGAGAGCAGTTTCCGGAGATTGTGATTCCTTACATATCTGTAAGTACACCACACCCGGGTAACAGTCCGCTGGATATTGAAAACCTGATTACGCGTCCGCTCGAGAAAGAGTTGAAGGATTTGAATGGCGTTAAAAAGATGTCATCCAACTCTTTTCAGGATATGAGCCTGATTATCGTTGAGTTTGAAGCTGATGTCTCAGTTGAGCAGGCTAAACTCGATGTGAAAGATAAGGTTGATAAAGCCATTAGTGAATTACCTGATGACCTGATGGATGACCCGATAGTGGATGATATTGACTTTTCAGAGTTTCCGGTGTTGAACATCAACTTGTCGGGTGACTATAGTATTTATGAGTTAAAAAAGTTTGCAGAAGGTCTTCAGGATGAGTTTGAAACGCTGCGTGAAGTGCGCGAGGCTGATATAAGGGGTGTTGATGAGCGCGAGATTAAAATTCATGTGGATCCACACCGGATGGCGGCTTATGATTTAACTTTTCAGGACATTGAGTTTGCCGTACAAACTGAAAACTTTACGGTTGGTGCAGGTGAGGTGAAAGTAGACGGTACCCGTCGCTCAATTCGTGTGCAGGCCGATTATACCAACATGGATCAGATTCGCAACACCATTGTGAAAGAGGTGGATGGACGTGTGGTATACATCAAGGATGTGGCCGAGGTAATAGATGGTTTTGAAGAGCAAAGTACCATTTCACGTCTTGATCACAAGTCGGTGGTGACTTTATCTATTGTTAAAAAGAGTGGGCAAAACCTGCTGGACGCAACCGATAAAATATTGGGTATTATCAAGGAAAAGCAGGAAAGTGAAACCTTGCCTAAGGATTTGACTGTTACAGTGACCGATGACCAGTCTGTGTTTGTACGTGACCAGATCAGTAACCTTGAAAACAGTATCCTGTTGGGTATGATATTCGTGATGATCGTACTTTATATGTTCCTGGGTTTACGTAACGCTATTTTCTCTGGTTTAGCCATTCCTATGTCAATGATCATCTCCATGATGGTGCTGAAGCAAATTGGCTATACCATTAATACCATGGTATTGTTTAGCCTTGTATTGGCGCTGGGTATGCTGGTGGATAATGCTATTGTGGTGATTGAGAATGTCTACCGGATGATGGAGCATGGAGTCAAACCCGAAAAAGCCGTAAAGAACGGTACCAGTGAAATTGCCATCCCAATTATTTCATCTACGGCAACCACACTGGCAGCTTTCTTTCCATTGGTTTTCTGGCCGGGTATTGTAGGTAAGTTCATGAGTTACCTGCCAATCACATTGATTATCGTGCTGGCTTCATCCTTATTTGTGGCACTGGTGCTAAACCCGGTGTTTGCGTCTCAGTTTATGAAGCTGGAAGATGTGCGTGAGAAGAAAAGCTTCCGTAAATACTTTATCGTAACTGGTGTTATTGCTGCATTAGGTTTAGTGTCATACTTAAGTGGCAGTATTTTATGGGGTAACTTGTTAATTTTACCATTGCTTATTACAGCGCTTAATAAATATGCACTTAAACCGGCTGCTATCTGGTTTCAGCATAAGTTCTTACCAATGCTTGAAAACATGTACGAAGGAACATTGCGTCGTGCATTGGGGCGAAGAACCAGTAAGTGGCTGTTGTTTGGTTCAATAGGCTTGTTTTTCTTCTCAGTAATGTTCTTTGGCGCTATGCAGCCAAACGTGTATTTCTTCCCTGAAAATGAGCCACGTACCATATACGTCACCATGGAATTGCCCTTGGGTACCGACATTGAAGTGACCGATGAGGTGACTAAAAATGCAGAAGATATTCTGTACAGTACACTTGACCCGTATATGGATATAGTCAAATCGGTAGGTGTAAGTGTTGGTAATGGTAAAGGTGGTTTGTTTGAATCGGGTCGCTCACCAAATAAATCATTAACAACTATCACATTCCTCGATTATCAATACCGTCAGGGCCATAGTACCCGTGATATTATGGGGAAACTGTCAGATGCCTTCCATGGCTTCGTAGGCGCAAAAGTATTTATTGAGAAGGAAGAAAACGGACCTCCTGTTGGTAAACCTATCAATATTGAGGTTGGTGGCGATGATTATGAGCGTTTGATTGCTTTAACTGAAGATATCAAGCAGACGATCAATGAAGATCACATTGCAGGAATTGAGAATCTGGAAATGGACCTGAATACCAATAAGCCGGAGATGCAGTTGTTTATAGATCGTGATAAAGTACGTCGTATGGGGCTTTCTACCCAGCAGGTAGCAATGGCGCTTCGTACCTCATTGTATGGTAAGGAAATTAGTAAATACAAAGATGGTGAAGACGAATACGATATCATGTTGCGCATGCAAGATCAATACCGTTACGATGTATCG
>JAKSBD010000626.1 GCA_022361295.1 Bacteroidales bacterium | reverse complement strand
CGCAACTGGATTACATGCAAAAGCATTTTGGTGAAACCATTACCCAGGAAGAGACATACTATATCTTAGATGTCGGCAAAGAGGCCAAGTGTTATCTGGGTTTTCAGGAGGACATTAATCCTAAGGCTTTTGAAGACGATTTAAAACATAGTTTCGAGAATAAGGAAGCCATTGATATTACCAGGCATGTTCAGGTACACGACTCGAACAAGCACGATTTATTCCTGATTCCGCCGGGCACTATACATGGCTCAGGAACCGAGAACCTGGTGTTGGAAATCAGTACTACGCCTTACATTTTCACCTTTAAAATGTACGACTGGTTACGACTTGATTTAGATGGTAAGCCGCGACCCATTAATGTGGAACGCGGCATGAAGAATCTTTGTTTTGACCGTAAAGGGCAGTATGTAAAGGATAAATTAATAGCAAAGCCATCCTTGATAGATGAAGGAAGTGACTGGAAGCAATACCACCTGGCAACGCACGAAAAGCATACTTACGATGTGGAACGCTATCATTTTAATTCCGAGATTGATTTAGAGACCGGCAATAAGTGCCATGTACTTTCTTTGGTGGAAGGCAGCAGCATTGTTGTTGAAACTCAAAATGGAATGAAGCAGCGTTTTAATTATGCCGAAACATTTGTGATTCCGGCTGCTGCAGGCTCTTATAAAATCATCAATGAATCG
The DNA here is from genome assembly GCA_022361295.1 of Bacteroidales bacterium. GTDB lineage: Bacteria > Bacteroidota > Bacteroidia > Bacteroidales > Marinilabiliaceae > Carboxylicivirga. Next base: position 3,845 of record JAKSBD010000626.1, on the reverse strand, counting down.
GGTAAGGAGGCAATGGTCGTTAAAGCTTTTATGAAATAACTAATTTTCAGTGAACCATGTATAAATGGATTTTTATAATAGTAATAGCTATTCTGTCTGGCTGTAAACCTCAGGATCAGTCCACCAAACAACTGGCTGAAGTCATTCTGAAGGATGTCAATCTTCAAAAGGTTGATACAATGGCTCGTCTGTTGATGAAAAAGGGCTTTTATGCCGGCTCGGGATACCAAATGGTTTGGAGTCGCGATCTAAATACTTTCATTGAACTTTCGTGTGATGAATATGATAACAGTGTTATTCGTGAAAACCTGCTGATGTTTTTCCATTTTCAGCAGGAAAACGGTGAATTACTCGATGGTTATGTTCCCCGCGAAGCCTTTACCTGGCATGACCCAAATACCTATGAATCAGAAACGGCACCCGGACATATTGGCTTTAAAAACACCGTAGAGACAGATCAGGAAACGTCATTGATACAGGCCATTTATAAATACATTCAAAAAACAGGTGATAAGTCTATTCTGGCAGAGCAGGTTGCCGGGAAAACCGTTGCAGAAAGAATGCGTTTGTCTGTTGAGTATTTATTGAGGGAAAGGTATTCGGAGCAGCACCAACTTATTACTGGGGCTACAACATTTGACTGGGGTGATGTTCAGGTTGAAGGAGGTGCTGTGGTGGATGTCGATTCTTTAACGCATTGGAGTATTGATGTATACGATAATGCTATGCTGGCTATAGCATATGAAAACCTCGCAGAACTTTCGTCCAGTGATAGTGAGAAAGAATATTGGCAGTCATTGCATTCAAACATTATTTCTAGCATCAGGAGCTATTTGTGGGATGTGGACAAGCAAAAGTTTATTCCCCATATATACATTAACGGTTCCCCATTTCCGGCGGACTTTGACGAGAATGAAATCTTTTACCACGGAGGAACAGCCGTAGCCATTGAAGCCGGGGTATTGACATCTGACGAAATAGCTGCTACCATATCACATTTCAGCAGTAATGTGCAAAAGGCAGGCGCACAATCGGTTGGTTTAACAGTCTATCCTGCTTATCCCAAAGAGGTATTGGGTAAAGGAGTGACTGCCCCTTATGAGTATCAGAATGGGGGAGACTGGACCTGGTTTGGTGGCAGGCTTATTCAACAGTTAATAGCTAACGGATACATTGATGAAGCCTATCAGCTGGCCAAACCAATGATGGAAAGAGTTGTGACTAATAATGGCTTTTACGAGTGGTATACAATTGATGGAACGCCCAAAGGGTCGGCCGATTTTAAAGGTTCGGCAGGTGTATTGGCAAAAGCAATTGAAATGTTTTACGAATGGGCAGAGAAAAATAATTAAACTATGAGAAGATTATACTTAGCTATAATAGCTTTATTAATATTAACCAGCTCTTGCACCCAGCAGAGCAAGGTAATATGGCAGATTGGTCAGGATAACAATTCAGGTAATGAGTTTGCCTTGTCAGACAATGAATACAATGATTATATCGCCAATGACTTTGGCTGGGAAGATAAGTATTACCTGGTTGGTCAATCTGAAGCTTCAAAAGACTGGCCGTATATCATGCCGGGTACCAGCGATACCTGGGGCGGAACATGGGGCACGTCGGGCTGGCGCTCAAGTACCTTAAATATTCTGTTTGGTGTTGAAAAATTACCCAAACGTGGACAATGGAATCTAAGTATCAAATTATTGGACTACAATGGTAAAGATCAACCTCTGTTTAAAGTGACTGTTAATGGAAATGCCAGAAAGTTTAAGTTGCCGGCCAGAGATTTTGAGAGCAATATAGATGGTGAACCATGCGACTCGTGCGACTACCTGGTTGAGATTCCCCTGCAGGCTGGTGAGATACAATCCGGAGGCAATGAAATTAACTTAACAACACTTGAAGGTTCCTGGATTAAGTTTGACCATATTAAACTGGTGGGACCTGAGAATACGACTCTAACAAAACCAGAAAACGTCTTTCTGCGCGATGTGAAAGCTGCAGATTATGAGTTAGAAGATGTACAGCCATTATTGGTTGATGTTGAGCATCTTAATGGGAAGCCGGATTTAGTGGTATTGCTTGATGGCGAAGAAATATTCAATGAAACGGTTGAGAAGGGACGATATATTTTTGAAGCTCCAATGCCCAAGGTTAACACAGTTATTGAAAGTGAATATCAGGTTCAGGTAGATGGAAAAATCATTGCAACAGGTAAGGTAAAACGACAAGCTAAAAAGCCAATAACACCGGCTGCTTATGTGGATACTAAAATGGGAACAGGGCACTCACGTTGGATGATTGCACCAGGCCCATGGATGCCTTTTAGTATGGTAAAGTTGAGCCCGGATAATCAAAATCCTGCATGGCAGGGAGGTTATGAACCAAACTTTGAATCGATAGGGTGTTTTAGTCATGTTCATGAATGGACCGTTGCCGGATTGGGAATAATGCCAACGAACGGAGAATTACAGATTAAAGTTGGTGATGAGAAAGATCCGGATAGTGGATATCGATCAAGAATTGATAAAACAACAGAAGTTGCTCCAATAGGTTATTATGGTGTTGATTTAAGCGATTATAATATTAAGGCAGAGCTGACTTCAACAACGCGAAGTGGATTTCAACGTTATACATTCCCAGATTCTACAGGCTCTCGCATTCTAATTGATCTTCAGATCCCTTGTGAATATACTTATCAAAACAAGGAGGTAGAAATTAGAAAAGTGAGTGATTACAGAATAGAAGGATATAGTCATCAACTTACTGAGAATACCTGGGCAGGTGGAATTGATCAGGAATATACGCTGTTTTTTGTAATTGAATTTGATCAGCCAATTGCGAAATCATCGGTTTGGTTGAATGATGAGGTGATAGAAAAAAGTGATCTTGCTGCCATGAATCCAACCGATGCAGGATTTATTGCTGAATTTGATACTAAAAAGGAGAAGCAAGTTCAGGTTCGTACAGGAATTTCATATGTGAGTATTAAAAATGCATCAGAAAACTTAAAGAAAGAGATTGCTGATCCTTTTGGATGGGATTTCAATGCTGTTAGAAACTACCATGTTTCTGAATGGAACAAGTTGCTGGGAAGAGTTAAAATTTCGACTACTAATCAATTGGAGAAATTGAGATTTTACAATGCCATGTATCGATCATTGTGCAGCAGAAATATTTTCTCAGATGTAAATGGAGAGTGGCGAGATGCTGATGAAACAATTCGTAAAATGAAAGATCCAACATCGCCTGCATTAGGTTGTGATGCATTTTGGAATACCTTCTGGAACCTAAATCAATTTTGGAACCTGATTACACCAGAATGGAGCAATCGTTGGGTACAATCTCAATTGGCCATGTACGATGCAAACGGATGGTTGGCAAAGGGCCCAGCCGGTATGGAATACGTACCTGTTATGGTGGCAGAACATGAAATTCCATTGATTGTAGGAGCCTATCAAATGGGAATTAGAGATTATGATGTGAACAAAGCATACGAGGCTGTGAGAAAAATGCAAACAACACCAGCACGAAAAGTAGGTGGGGGATTCGCCGGCAACCGCGATTTGGTTAGCTATTTAAAGCATGGATATGTTCCATATGATAAGGGACGATTTTCTAATTCATTGGAATATGCCTATGATGACTGGACGGTTTCCCAATTTGCGAAATCATTAGGAAAAAGTACAGATTATAAGAAATTTTTAAAGCGAGGCTACAATTGGAGAAATATAATTGATTCTGAAACAGGTTACGCAAGAATGAAAGATTCCAAAGGCAATTGGAAAAAGGATTTCGATCCCTACAAATCAGGTGCTAATCATCATTACGTGGAAGGAAAT
>JAKSBD010000358.1 GCA_022361295.1 Bacteroidales bacterium | reverse complement strand
TCCTGAATAATGCGTTTATCGGCTCCTGCCCAATTCAGAGCCTGAAGTTCGTCAGGTAAGAACCAGCTTACTTTTTCATGTTCAACAGCGCAAACTTTACCCTCTCTAATTTTGCAGATAAAAGGAATTAATTCAATGGTTTTATCGGGATAGAAATGGATAACAGAAGCTAGGCGCTCAGTGATATCAATACTTACTGCCAGTTCCTCTTTTATCTCACGTTGAATACATTGTTCTGCTGTTTCTCCTTCATCAATTTTGCCACCCGGAAACTCCCATTTCCAGCTTTCACTCATTTGACGACTTCTTAATGCAGCCAGTATTCTCCCCTCATTAATAATAATGGCGCATGTAACCTGTGTTACCTCGTTTGTTGTAGAACTCATTTCATTTCAGACTTATACTAAGCCTCCATAATGGCGATTTAGTGTGATTTTGGTTTAGGTGGACGTAAAAATAATAAAAGCGATTAAATTAACAAGTTATACCAATTGGATATCAAAATACGCTGAAAACCATTTAGTTTATTGCCATGGTAAAATCATAGGGGTTTAAGAGGCGATACAAACTAAAGACGCATTTAGCTTACTAATCGGTATAAAACTATTTTAACTATAAAATAGGAATCCGGGTGGTTACCGGTTTTCAATGTGTTAATAAAAAGCAGCTATTTTAGCTGATTAATGCGTTTGTTATAGAAAATAGAATAAATTTGAGATGTGGCTGAAAATAGCCATAGTATCAACAAAAAATTAATGAATGGGTTTACTGTTATTTTATTTATTTCTAGCATTATTTGTTTCCTTCTTGTGTTCAATCATGGAGGCAGTCTTACTATCAACGCCACAATCCTATTTAATGGTGAAGGAGGAGGAAGGAAAAACCTGGGCAAAAAGCTTTATCAGCCTTAAAGTTAATATTGATAAACCCTTATCTGCCATTCTTTCATTAAATACAGTAGCGCATACGATTGGTGCTGCCGGAGTGGGAGCACAGGCCATAAAGGTATTCGGAGAAGCTTCATTTGGCATTGTATCAGCTGTATTAACAATTTTGATCCTGATAATTACTGAAATCATTCCTAAGACCATCGGTGCCAAATACTGGCGTCATTTGGTACGTTTTTCAGCTCTTACGATTCGTGGGATGGTCTTTATGACCTATCCATTGGTGATGATGTCGGCCCTGATTACCCGGCTTCTTTCAAGTGATAAAAAGGAACAGACTACCAGTCGTGAAGAAATAGCTGCCTTAACTGATATAGGAGCTGATGAAGGCGTTTTTTCCAATAGTGAACACCGTATTATTCAAAACATGCTTAAGCTCAAAAAAGTGACCGCAAAAGGAATAATGACGCCACGTGTTGTGGTGGCGGTGGCCGATGAAGATATGTCGTTACAGGATTTTCTGAATAACAAAGATTACCTGCGCTTTTCACGCATTCCGGTTTACTCGGGAGATGATGAGAACATAACCGGTTATGTGTTTCGCCAAACCGTTTTTGAAAAGCTGGCTGAGGACCAGCATGAACTTAGGTTAAAGGATATAAAACGCAAAATTACCATCGCTCCATACTCCATTGTTTTATTTGAACTATGGGAAAAACTACTGGATCAAAAAGAACACATTGCCCTGGTGGTTGATGAATATGGCGGAATGGATGGTATTGTTACGATGGAGGATATTATTGAAACACTTTTGGGTATGGAAATAATGGATGAAACCGATGTTGTTACTGATATGCAGGAGTATGCACGTCAACGCTGGAAAACCCGTCAGAAGAAATATGAGCAGTTGGGAAACTTTGATGCTAACAAAAAGGAAGAATAAGGCTTGATGAAAACCATAAGATTGATGACCTGCGAAAGTGCAGTTGAAGCGAATATTATTAAAGGTCGCCTCAAAAACGAAGGAATAGAATGTTTTATTGCCAATGAAAATTTTTCGAACCTGATGCCCAACTACAATAATATAATGGGCTCTGGTGCGCAAATATTAATAAGAGAGAACGATCTTGAGTTAGCCAGGCAAACGCTCGAAATGGAAGCTAAAAAACAATTGGTATGTCCGCAATGTCAATCTCAAAATGTTAAAATAAGCCTGGGAAATAATAAAATCAGAAAGTTGGTCATCATTTTTATTTCATTGATAACTGCTACTCCTTTTAATAATATTAACGTTAACTATATATGTAAAGATTGTCAGTCAGTTTTTAAATAATAGCATAGGCTAATTACTATTTCGACTAAGTAAATCAAAAAAAGCTTCACTGTTTTGTTGTACCTTTAAGTTTACACAAAACTTATTCGATATGAAGATTCTGATCACATCATTAGCGATTATCCTGTTTATTTCTGTATCCATCACAGCACAAAACAAGGTGGTTGGATATATTCCTGCTCGCAGTGTTAAAGCCATGACCACCGAAACCTTTAGCCGCATTACACAGGCTATCTATTTTGGACTTGATGTTAATGAAGCTGGTGTGTTATTGCTTGATAATTCAAAAAATGATTTAAACTACCTCGACTCATTACGCACGCTTGAACCGGTTGAATTAAGTGTATGTTTTGGAGGGTGGGGACGATCAGATTTTTTTGCTCCCGTGACGGCGTCTGAAGAAAAGCGGGCTTTGTTTTGTAATAATGTACTACAGCTTTGTAAAGACTACAAGCTGACAGGCATTGATTTAGATTGGGAATATCCAAAGAATAAAAAGGAGTTATCTGATTACGTTTTACTGGTAAAGGATCTGCACCATTTATTAAACCCTGAAGGTATTGAAATTACAGTAGCTGTTGGTTTCTGGGATAAGCAGGCTCGTTTGGTTGCAGAGATGGAACCATATCTGGCAGGTGTTAATCTTATGACTTACGATAACGTAAGTCCTTCAAAAGGACATGCTTCATACGATATGGTTAAACGCTCTGTTAAACGTTTTATAAAACATGGAATTCCTCATAACAAACTTCTGGTAGGTGTGCCGTTTTATGGCCGTCACCGTCTG
>JAKSBD010000486.1 GCA_022361295.1 Bacteroidales bacterium | reverse complement strand
GAAAAACTGCAGCAATTGGTTGATGTTTTTATTTCAAGGCAGGTGGATGGTCTGATAGTCGTTCCGGTGAATAAGAGCGAAGGTATTTTCAAACATAAAAAGGTACAGGTTCCTGTTGTTTTTGTAGATAGATGTTTTGATGATGTTGACGAAGATGCAGTGTGTACTGATAATTTTGAAGGAGCTTTCCAGTTGTGTCAGTTACTGGTGAAGAAAGGATGTAATAAAATCGGAACTTTTGTATATAATACAGCACTGAGCAACTACCGTGAAAGGGTTAAGGGGTATAAAGCGGCTTTGACTGAAAGTAATCTCTCACAGAATGACTCGTCTGTTTATGAGATCGATTATCAGCATGTAAGCACTCGTCTTGAGCCCGCTCTCAAAAAAGCTATAAATGATGGCTGTGATGCTATTTTCTTTGCTAATAATAGCCTGGGGGTAGAGAGTATTAAGCTATTTGCTAAAATGGACCTGGAGCTTGGAGTAGATATGTCGATGGTTAGTTTTGATAATCCCGAAGTTTATCACGTATTAAAACCCGGTATAACCTGTTATGAACAGCCTTTTGAAGCCATTAGTAAAGAGGCCGTTAGTTTGCTATTGAGTCAGATTAAGAATGGAACAGATAAACAGAAAGTTAAGCGCTTATTGGCTGGAAAATTAATTCTCCGGGATTCGTGCTAAAATTTTTCGACAAACGCTAAAACGTTTAAGCTAAAAATATAATCATGTATACAATAGGAATAGATTATGGTTCAAATGCAGTGCGTGTACTATTAGCCAATGCAGAAAGTGGCCATGTTGTAGCCACCGCCGCTGTTGATTATGGACAGGCTGAAGCCGGTGTTTATACTGATGCGACTGACGATAATATCGCTCGTCAGGATGCCCGGGACTACATGGATTCATTGGTTAAAGCATTTAAAGATTTAAAAGCAAATAGCAAGTTAGTAGGTTTTGATTGGAATTTGGTACGTGGAATTGGTGTTGACGCTACAGGTTCAACACCAATTCCTGTTACCAAAGAAATGAAACCAATCAGTTCTTTAGATGAATTCCGCAACAACTTAAATGCCAAAGCCTGGATGTGGAAAGACCACACCTCAGAAGAAGAGGCTTTGAAAATTACACGTCTGGCAAAGGAACTGCGACCTGATTTTATGAAAACTTGCGGTGGGAAATATTCATCAGAATGGTTTTGGGCCAAAGTGTGGCATTGCGCCAATGTTGATCAGGCCGTTTTTGATGCGGCCTACACGTGGGTTGAGTTCAGCGATTATATACCAGCAGTCCTTTGTGGTATTACAAATGCAACAGATATTAAGCGTAATGCATGTGCAGCTGGTCACAAGGCTTTATATAATAGTAAGTGGGGTGGATATCCGGATAAGGAGTTCATCCAACAATTAGACAAACGTTTAGTAAAAGTTGTAGAACGTTTGCCTGAGAAAGCACTTTCTGTTAATCAATTAGCTGGTTATTTGTGTGATGAGTGGGCAGAGATTTTAGGATTACCCAAAGGAATAGCAGTGGCTATTGGTGCTTTAGATGCACATGTTGGGGCGATTGGCTCAGGAGTTAACAATCAAACACTTGTTAAAATCATTGGTACATCTACCTGTGATATTATTGTGGGAAATGATGCCTCGGCAACGATTAATGGTGTTTCTGGCATTGCTGAAGACTCAGTCATTCCAGGATTTCTTGGTATCGAAGCAGGGCAGAGTGCTGTAGGAGATATTTTTAAATGGTTTGTTGAAGGACTATTAGGAAAAGATGGCTCTTCGCATAAAGAATTAACTGAGAAAGCAGAGGCCTTAAAACCTGCTCAAAGTGGCTTATTAGCATTGGATTGGAATAATGGAAATCGCAACATTTTGGGAGACCCGAATCTGCGGGGAATGATAGTTGGACAATCCTTACACACTAAGGATTATGAGGTATATCGAGCTTTAATTGAAGCTACTGCCTTTGGTGCCCGCCGAATTATAGACCAATTGGAATCGGCAGGAGTTACCATCAACCGTATTGTATGCTGTGGAGGCATTCCACAGAAGAATAAGTTATTCATGCAGATTTATACAGATGTGCTCAACCGACCGGTTGAAGTGGCAGAGAGTGATGAAACAGTTGCCTTAGGAGCAGCTATGATTGGCGCATTGGCTGCTGCACAAAATGACGGAGAGCGGGTTTTATTGACCGATTTGCAAAAACGTTTTTGCAAGACCGGTAGCTTGAATTATCAGCCAGAAGCAGAAAATGTGACAGTTTATAACGAACTGTATCAGTTATATCTGCTAATGCATGATGCCTTTGGTACAACAGACGCAAATGGCAATTTATACAGCGTGATGAAGCAATTAATACAATTAAAAAACAGATTATAAAATACTAAGTATGGCTAACAGGTTAATAGGCGATTTACCAAAGGTTGGTATCCGTCCGGTAATTGACGGACGTGAGCGCGGAGTTCGCGAATCATTAGAAGTACAAGTTATGGCACTGGCAAAGGCAGCTGCTGATTTTATTGAAGGCAACCTGCGTTTTCCAAGTGGAGAAAAAGTAGAGTGCGTTATTGCCGATACTTGCATTGGAGGGGTAGCTGAGGCTGCTATGTGTTCCAATAAATTCAAAAAAGAAGGTGTTGGAGTTTCTCTGACTGTTACGCCTTGTTGGTGTTATGGTACCGAAGTAATGGATACAGATCCTTTACTGCCAAAAGCAGTTTGGGGATTTAACGGAACCGAGCGACCAGGTGCTGTTTATCTGGCAGCCGCCTTAGCCGGATATACACAAAAGGGTTTACCAACATTTGGCATTTATGGTCGTGATGTACAGGATGCCGGAGACACAAATATACCTGCTGATGTTCAGGAGAAGTTACTTCGCTTTGTAAAATCGGCTTTGGCAGTGGCACAAATGAATGGTAAATCATACCTCTCTGTTGGTTATAGTTCAATGGGTATTGCCGGATCAATGGTTGATGCCAACTTTTTCCAGGATTATCTGGGTATTCGCACCGAGTTTATTGATTCAGTAGAGATACTTCGCCGTATTGATGAAGGTATTTACGATGAAGAAGAATACCAGAAAGCTTTAGCCTGGACAAAAGAAAATTGTAAGGAAGGTGAAGATCGTAATAAGCCTGAAGACAAAGCCGATGATGTAAGAAAAGAAACAGAGTGGGAGATAGTCGTTAAAATGACATTGATCTGCCGCGATATGATGATCGGTAATCAAAAATTGATTGACAAAGGTTACAGAGAAGAAGGATTGGGCAGGAACGCTATCTTAGGTGGTTTTCAGGGACAACGCCAATGGACCGATTACCAGCCAAACGGGGATTATACAGAAGCCATTCTTAATTCCTCATTCGACTGGAATGGAATTCGTCAGGCTTTTGTATTTGCAACAGAGAACGACAGCTTAAATGGTGTATCCATGCTGTTTGGACATTTGTTGAGTAATACGGCACAAATTTTTTCTGATGTTCGCACATACTGGAGCCCTGATGCAGTCAAGCGTGTCACAGGTAAAGAATTAAGCGGACTGGCAGAAAATGGTATTATTCACTTAATCAACTCCGGTTCTACAACATTAGATGCAACAGCCCAACAAAAAGACAAAGAAGGCAAGCCGGTTATGAAACCATACTGGGAGATCACTGAGGCTGAAGCCCAAAATTGTTTAGATAACACCAGGTGGCCGCAGGCTGAAAGAGGCTATTTTAGAAGTGGTGGCTATTCGTCACAATTTAAAACTGCAGGACAGATGCCCGTTACCATGTGTCGGCTGAATATTGTTAAAGGTCAGGGGCCTGTATTGCAAATAGCTGAAGGATGGACAGTTGAACTGCCGGATGATATTCATTCAGTGCTGGATGAAAGAACAAACCCTACCTGGCCAACGACCTGGTTTGTTCCACGTACCAATGGCAAAGGAGCCTTTAAAGATGTGTATTCGGTCATGGCCAACTGGGGAGCGAACCATGGAGCCATCAGTTACGGCCATATTGGAGCAGATCTGATCACATTGGCATCAATGTTACGCATCCCTGTTAATATGCACAATGTAGATGATGAAAAGATATTCAGGCCAAGTTCCTGGTCTTCATTTGGTGAAGAGAAAGAAGGAGCGGATTACAGAGCCTGTCAAACCTATGGACCTTTATACGGGATAAAATAGCCTGTTTTGAATAGGTGTTACAATTACCTGAAAGGCTGTTAAACTTTCAGGTAATTAAACAATATTTAATTGTACTTAAATCCAATTTATTGTGAAGATCAAAGAACAAGTTATAAGTAAAGAAATGCTGGTGCCATTTATCATTATCACCAGTTTATTCGCTTTATGGGGTTTTGCCAATGATATTACAAATCCCATGGTGGCAGCCTTTCAGACAGTAATGGAAATAACCAATGCCAAAGCTTCTTTAATACAGTTTGCATTTTATGGAGGCTATGCTACAATGGCTATTCCTGCTGCTTTATTTGTTAAGCGTTATTCCTATAAAAGTGGGGTACTTTTAGGTTTGGTATTATATGCTACAGGTGCTCTGTTGTTTTATCCGGCTGCTCAGTTCGAAATGTTTGGTTTCTTCTTAGGTTCATTGTATATCCTGACATTTGGACTTGCTTTCTTAGAAACAACCTGTAATCCATATATTATGTCAATGGGGGATGAAGCTACAGCAACACGTCGATTAAACTTTGCACAATCGTTTAATCCACTTGGTTCTATTATGGGGATGTTTGTGGCATCAAAAGTAATTTTAGATTCGTTACAGTCCGATGTGCGTGATGAAGCAGGAAACCTTGTTTTCACAACACTTAGCTCTGCAGAAAAAGCTTTAATTCGTACTAATGATTTAGCCATTATCCGAAATCCTTATGTTCTTTTAGGATTTGTTGTGTTGTTAATGTTTTTGGTTATCTATCTGACCAAAATGCCGACGCGTAAAGATGCCGATCATTCAGTACATGCAGGTGAGTCATTTAAACGCTTATTAGCCAATGGTAAATACCGTGAAGGTGTTATTGCTCAGGTGTTTTATATGGTAGCGCAGATCACTTGTTGGACCTTTATTATTCAATACGCAGATAATTTGGGCATAAAGAAATCAACTGCTCAGAATTATAATATCATAGCCATGTCCATGTTCATCGGCTTCCGATTTGTCAGTACTTATTTGATGAAGTACTTTAATCCACGTGTGCTATTAACTGTATTTGCCATTGGAGGCATGTGTACAACGGCCGGAGCGATCTTAATTGAAGGAACGTTGGGATTATATTGTTTAGTAGCAACATCTGGTTTTATGTCATTGATGTTCCCAACCATTTATGGAATTGCTTTGCATGGATTGGGCGATGATGTGACTTTAGGTGCAGCAGGACTTATTATGGCTATTGTAGGTGGTGCTGTTGGACCTCCGATACAGGGAATGATTATTGATATGGAGCGTGTGGCTTGGTTACCAGCGGTTAATTTCTCATTTATCATCCCGTTTATTTGTTTTATAGCTATTGCTTTTTATGGTTATCGCACATTAACTGTATATAAAGAAGCTTAAAATATCTACTAACAGTAGAGGTCTTCAAACCTGAAAACTCGAATATAATTGATGTTCGGGTTTTCATATATTATTTACCATTGTATATTTGAGTTCGTGAAACAAGCATAAATTTTAGTGTTCAAAAACTGACTTAAGACGAGAAAACCTTATTGGGATTAAAGTTTATTGAGTGTTTCATTACTATTAAAGTGAATACTTACAGATGATATAGGGGAATAATTACTTATTGTTAATCAAAATGTTCAGACAATTAAATTTTAATTCAATGAAGCTATTCTTTGCATTGATACTACTGGTATTTAGCCAACAATTAATGTCACAGAGTTTTCGATTTAATAAAGTTCTTGGACATGGAATGTTTGATAATAGCTCAATTACAGCTATTGACGAAGATCATTTAGGAAGAATGTGGTTTGGTTCGAGGGAAGGGCTGCACCTCTACGATGCAACTTCAATTCGCTCATTTTATTCTGAAATGGGTAATGTAAATAGTTTAACTACTAACTGGATTCAGTGTGTTAAGACAGATAGAGAACGAGGCATTTGGATTGGAACTGACAATGGCCTGAACAGGATGTCGTTAGTAGATTTTACTGTTAAACGTTATAATTTATCTGTTTTTGGGACTCGTGAGAACTCTGTTCTCGCTATTTATATTGACAATACTCAAAAGGTCTGGGTAAGTACTTTTGGAGGAGTATATTATTATGATCAGGAAAAAGATGAATTTACTAAAGTAATTTATGATGGGCCGCATAAAGGTTTAGTGGTCAATGACTTTTATAAAAATAAAAATGGTCAGGTACTTTTAATAACTAATGATTCTGGATTGTTTGCATTAAATACGACCACACACAAGATTAATCCATATGAAATTGAAAAGCTTTCAGGTTTTGAAATTCGTAATGCTACACAAGATATTTATGGACATTATTGGCTGGCCACTAAAAATGACGGATTAATTGTTTATGATGGTTATAGTATCCGGCAAACAGAAAAGGAAGACTATGCTCAAAATATACTTAAGGTGTATGCCGATGAATCAGGTGTTTATGCACTAACTGATGGAGATGGTTTATACATTGTCCAGCCTGAATCATTTTCGATATCAAAATATCGTGTTAGTGATGGAAGTGGTATTAGCAGCAATGTTTTAATATCTGTGTTTAAGGATAGCCGAAATACTCTATGGTTTGGGATGATAAATGCAGGTGTTTGTTATCTCGATCAATATTCCAGTGTTTTTAAACACCATCTTAATAAAAAAAGTAATGAGTCTTTTAAGAAAAAATTAAGCATCCTTGATGCAATTACTTTAGACGAAAACAACTTACTTCTCTCAACAGATGGTGAAGGATTAGTAAAACTGAATCTTACAACTGGTAAAACGTCTCAGTTTATTTATAATGATATTCGTGTAATTAAAAACTTATTCAGAGATTCTGGTGGATATATATGGGGAGGGACTTATCAAAATGGCTTAATATGCCTGGATAAACAGCTAAATCTAGTTAAACATTACCCAGAAATAAAAAGCCAGGAAGGTAAATTAAATGATGACAGTGTTTGGGCAATAAATGAAGATTCAAAAGGGCGGTTATGGATTGGAACCCTTGGAAGTGGTTTATTTATTTTGGACAGGCTAAAACAAACGTTTTATAGCTGTCAATATGATCTGCCTGAATTTAAGCTAGATGAGTCTGTTATTACAACCATATTTGTTGATGATAATGACGATTTATACGTAGGAACAAAAGAGGGCTTGTTAGTGTATAATAAGAGTGAGAGTGAATTTGAACCTTTTGAACAAATAGCCCAGTCTCTTAGTAATAATACCATCAGGCAATTATACCGCGATTCCAGTGGAGGATTATGGATTTGCACAGAGGACGGGCTTAATTACTGGAGAGATGATCGCCTAAGGGTTTTTTCGCAGCACAATGGATTATCAGCTAACCGCGTTCAGGGAATTACGGAGGATAATGCCGGACGATTATGGGTCGCTTCAACTTATGGACTTAATATGGCCATTGACAGCAATCGGTTCAGGACTTTTTTGGTTGAAGACGGTTTATCATCAAACAATATTAATACTGAGGGAGTTATTAACTTACCGGATAATCGTATTTTATTGCTGACCCTTAATGGAATAACACTTTTTAATCCCAATCAGATCAAGACGAATACGCTTGAACCTGAAATTGTTTTTTCGGACTTGTGGGTAAACGGAGAATTAAAAAAACAAAAATCTGTTCATAAAGGGTTTAAACATGTTAGTAACCTAAATGAACTAGAGTTTAAATATGAAGAACGTTTTTTCTCCATTGGTTTTTCGGCATTGAACTACAACTGGCCGGGGAAAAACAAATACAGCTATAAACTTGAAGGATATAATGACAACTGGATTGATGCAGGTAATATTGGAAGGGCTACATATACAAATCTTACACCTGGAGAATATAAGTTTAAAGTTAAGGCCTCAAATAATGACGGGCTTTGGAGTGGTGAAGCAAAAGAGTTATCGATTATTGTTCATCGTCCCTGGTGGGATACATGGTGGGCCAATGCGATCTATTTTAGTGCATTGGTAGGTCTTATTTATTTTTTTAGAGCTTATGTTGTTAAGGGAGAGATCTATAAACATACTATACGGACTAAAGAATTGGAAGTGAAACGTAAAGAAGACCTTGAGAAACTTAAAGATCAGTTTTTTACTAATGTTTCACATGATATTCGGACACCATTAAGCTTAATTCTTGCACCTATTGGCAGTTTAATGACTAATGATGAAAAGCTGTCAACGGGAGAGCGGATCACTATGTATCAAACGATTAAAAAGAACTGTGATAGTCTGCTGCGTTTGGTCAATCAACTACTTGATTATCGTAAGTTGGAATTAGGTATATTAAAACTGCGCGTTCAGGAAATTGAATTACAAGAATTGTTTGAAGGCATGGTTCGTCGGTTTACAACATCAACTTATGGCAATCAAAACTACAAAATACAACTAAAGTTAGAAGCCAATACAAGATTATGGGGCGACTATATAATGATAGAAAATATATTTTATAACCTTATATCAAATGCTATTAAACATGCTAATAAACCTGACCTTGCAATTGAGTTAGGATGCCGGCAAGTAAAAGACAAAGCAATACTTTGGGTGAAAGATAATGGGCAAGGGATTAATGAATCGACTTTAAAAAGAGTATTCGAACGATTTTATCAGGGAAATCAACAGGGAACCGGAAATGGTATTGGATTGGCCTATGTTAAAGAATTAGTTAACCTGCATAAAGCCACAATACATGTTGAAAGTGACCCTGAATGGGGAACATGTTTTGAAATGGAGTGGCTATTAGGAAATGATCACTTTGATAGATCGTTACTAAAGAACCTTAATGAACCTTTAGATGAGATGGATTCATCAGTAAATGTTCCTGTAATCGATGATAATCAGGTGAATGTGGATATCCATTTACCAAAGCTTCTGATTGCAGAAGATAATGACGATTTGCGGCAATTTCTATATAACGAATTCAAAAGTTCATACCGGGTAAAAGTGGCTGCAGATGGAAGTGAAGCGATAAAGTTGGTAGAACCATTTTTTCCGGATTTGATCATCTCTGATGTAATGATGCCTGAGATGGATGGAAATCAACTATGTCAGAAAATTAAAACAAAGCTTGTTACCAGTCATATTCCTGTAATTTTGCTCACAGCAAAAACTACTGATGAGAATCAGTTAGAAGGGATTGATTCTGGTGCAGATGCATATATTACAAAGCCTTTTAATATAGATCTGTTAAAACGAAGAGTTACCAAAACAATAGAATTACGCCAGCAACTGCGTAAGCGATTCAGTCAACTGCCAGAAACAAGTCCACAGGAATTGGAAATGAGTGAGACTGATAAAAAATTATTAACCAAGTTGAATGATTTCATCGAAAAGAATATACAAGTTAGTGATCTGTCAATCGAATCAACGGCTGAGAAGCTAGGCTTAAGCCGTGGTCATCTGCATAAAAAAATGAAAGCTTTAACCGGTGTCTCACCTTCAGAGTATATTCGTAACATACGATTAAAAAAAGCTGCAGAGCTGTTGCGCTTACGTAAATATACAATTGAAGAAATAACATATGAAGTGGGTTTTTCAAGCCCATCTTATTTTAGCCGTTCCTTTAACCATTTTTATGGCATGTCACCATCTAAATATATCAATCCAGATTAATTTATGATAATAGATAAGGTATATTAACTAGTCTGTAAGTATCTATAAATTAGTCCTATATGTGTTGGGTGGATACATGAGTACATATTTAAAAGACCTAATGAAAACTAAGGAGTCATAGTTACAAGTACTTAATACTTAAATGAAAGCAGTTGGAAGTTTGATGTGCTTTTTTTGCATAAAAACCTACAAGCATGTCAAAGAACTATTTCAAAAGCTATCTGACCAAACGTAAAGTGATTGAGTTCATTTTAATTCTGGTGATAGCATTGGTTTTGTTTTTATTAATTAAGTACTAATTTAATTTTCTTATGAAAAAAATCTTTTTGATGTTTTGCTGTATGTGCATACTTATTGCAGCTAGTGCACAGAGCAAGGAAGTAAAGGGAGTCATAACCGACTCATCAAATGGTGAACCGATACCGGGCGTAAATGTTCTGGTTGAAGGCACTACGCATGGTACTATTACAAATTTAAATGGACAGTACAATTTAAATGTTGATAATGGCGTTACATTAGTGTTTTCATTTATTGGTTATGAGACACAAAAAGTAGCATACACCGGACAATCTAACGTGGATGTGAAGCTTAATGCGGATGTATTGATTGTGGATGAGGTAGTAGTGACAGCTCTCGGTATTAAACGTGAAAAGAAAGCGCTTGGATATGCAGTTGAAGAGGTGAAAGGTGAGGAGATTGCCAACTCAGGTTCTTCAAACGTGTTCAACTCATTGCAGGGTAAAGGAGCTGGTATTAATATTGTTAATACAGGTGGTGGTATGACAGGTTCTTCTGAAATTGTATTAAGGGGAGCAACAACCTTAACTGGATCCAACGGTGCTTTGATTGTGGTCGATGGTGTACCATTTGCCAACAACTCTTATACCGGCGGTCAGGATATTGATTTTGGTAGTGGTATTGCTGATTTGAACCCGGAAGACATTGAATCAATTTCGGTATTGAAAGGGGCCAATGCGGCCGCTCTTTATGGATCTCGTGCCTTAAATGGTGTGGTAATGGTGACCACTAAAAAAGGTAAAGAAGGAAAAGCAAAGGTATCGGTTTCCTCGCAATTGCGTTTCAGTGAAATTATGTATTATCCTGAACTGCAAAATGAATATGGAGCAGGTCATGGTAAGCCAAGTCTGTTTGGTACATTTCATTCGCAGGATGAAAATGGCGTATATCAAACAGATACACGAGAAGAAAAATCATTTGGTGCTAAGCTGGGTGAAGGTCAAATGGTAAAAAGAAGATGGTTGAGAGATGAACCAGTATACGAATGGAAATCATATGGTGATCAGCATAAAGATTTTTTCCAGACAGCAGTAACGCATGTACATAATGTTAATGTTTCAGGAGGAAGCGAAAAAATAAACTATAGCTTATCGATGATGTACGAAGATGCTGAAGATGTTCAGCCTGAGTCAGAATTGGATCGTTATAACATTTCTCTTAGGATAGATTCTAAGATAAATAAGTTTATTGGCTTTGATGGTAAAGTGTCGTATACACATACTGAAACTCACAACCGACCTACTGCTAGCGGTAACAATAGTACATATTTTACACTTATGAAGATGCCACGAAGCATTTCATTGGATATGTTGCAACCACATCGTTATGGTAATTCAGGTGGCACCTTTGGTGGTTATTTTGAAGACGGTGATAAAGTGTCATGGTATAAAGCGCGAAGTAACCCATACTGGACTATTTATGAAGATCGGAATGATGATGTTAAAAAAAGGACGATTGGTTATGGTAGAGTGAACTTTAATATCCTGGATGATGCTGATGGTTTTGGAAAGTTAACAGCTTTTACTCGTTTAGGATGGGATAATAATGAAGTAAATTATACTACTATAAATGCCAGACAAGGGGGTATTCCTAATGGAAGTATCCATATTTCAAAAAATTCTTATTTAGAGGTGAATACCGATTTTTATGTAAGTTATCAAAAAACCTTTGATAAAATTGGTGTAACAGCCAATGTGGGAGGTAACCGTAGATACAATGAAAATCATTATTTAAGTACAAGTGGTACTAACTTTATAACTTTCCATAGTACAAACTTAAATAACACCGAAACACGTGAAGCAGCATCTTATACACAAAAGAATGCTTTAAATTCACTTTATTACAGTGTTCAGCTGTCGTATGAAAACTATTTATTCTTTGATATTACAGGCCGAAACGATTGGAGTTCGACAATGCCATCGCAAAACAATAGTTACTTTTATCCATCGTACAATTTAGGTTTTGTGGTAACGGATGCCTTTGAAGGATTAAAATCCAATGGTCTGCAATATGCCAAATTAAGAGCGTCGTATGCCGAGGTAGGTAATGATATTGCTCCATATTTAATTAATACCTACTATAATTATGGTGCCGACGAACAAGGTCGTTTGTCTGCAAGTGTTAGAAATAAAGTAGGAAACGAAAATCTTGTGCCGGAAACAAATAAATCCTTAGAATTTGGTGCTGATGTCAGATTACTTGAAAACCGAATCGGATTAGATTTTGCATGGTATAAATCGTCAACAGAAGACCAAATTATTGCCAATTATCCGCAAGCTATTTCCACAGGTTATACCGAATTACTTACAAACGTGGGAGAAATTTCAAATACGGGAATTGAATTATCTCTTTCAGCTAAACCAATCAGAAGTGCTAATTTAAACTGGGATCTGAACCTGAATTATGCAACCAACGAAATGGTTCTTGAAGAATTAAATTTACCAGGGGAGTCATATTTTGAAGTTCATAGAAGTAATGAAACTCACGCAAGAGCCTATGTTGGTGAAAAATATGGTGATATTTATGGTTACAGATATCTAAGAGATAGAAATGGTATGGTGGTCGTAAACGACCAGGGATATCCGTTGATTGACAATAGAGATGGAGAAAAGTCGAAGGTGAAAGTAGGTAATATTCAACCTGACTTTATGGCCAGTATACAAAGTACTTTACGATATAAAAATGTTTCTTTTTCATTCTTAATTGATGGAAGTTTCGGAGGTGATATTTTCAGTAATAGTAGACGAGATCTAAACAGAAATGGTCATTCTAAAGAATCGTTGGCAGGACGTGAAGGGTGGATTTATGCTTTAGATAATGATCCTAAAGGAATACGTGAAAACTTCGGTGGTGATAAATGGGTTGGTTCATCTTATGGTGGATACGATCGTTTTGTTGATAACTCAGTATTTGGAGTGTTTGGCGAGGATGGTCAGATTATGCTTGATGAAGATGGCTACCCTGTAACATCAGGAGTTAATGGTGGTGATGATGCCATGTATATTAGCCCTTACAGTTACTGGAGTGAAGCCGCAAGACAGGGAAGACGTGCCTTTAGTGGTAGTAAGGATGGTGCTACTGAAGAGTTTCTTGAAGATGCGACTTATATTAAGTTAAGGGAGCTTAACATCAATTATAACTTACCTCAACAGTGGTTAAACGGAACCGGTTTACAGTCGGTTAGCGTTGGTGTAACAGGAAGAAACTTATTCTACTTAAATGATGTATCTGATTTCTTAGATCCGGATGCTTACAGAAAAGGAACAGATATTCGTT
>JAKSBD010000268.1 GCA_022361295.1 Bacteroidales bacterium | reverse complement strand
TAATGGTCATATCAGTATAAATATCGCGATTTTTCGAACCTCCCAGGTACTGATACAAAGGTAAGCCGGCTCGTTTAGCAGCTATATCATACAAGGCCATATCAAATGCGCTCTTCATGGTGTAATTGCCAAATATTGCTTTATCTATCTCAGCCAGGCGCTCATTTAATGCATACGGATCCTTTCCTTTCAGCATCTGTGCTATTTGCTTTGACAACTCAAAGACGGTTTCCTGTGTTTCGCCAACTATAAATACAAATGGCGCACACTCTCCTGTACCGACCAGTCCATCGGAGCAATGAATTCGCACGACCACATTTGTTGCAGAGGGAATAACACCTAATGAAATTACAAAAGGCTCTTTGTAGGGAATGTTGAGTTTGATTACCTCAACTTTAGTGATAAGGGGCATGATATAATTATTTAAGGTCAAATTACAAGTTACTAAAAACAAACAAAGAGGGCACACGGGCCCTCTTTATCCATTTTATTAAAAGCAAATATTAGTACCCAGGGTTTTGAGTGATAACACCACCGGTATTATCAACTTCACTCTGTGGTATAGGGAAGAATAAGTTTTTAGGCATTTGTAAGTTGGTTGCCTTAAACACAGGCTCACCAGAATCAGAAACAGTAATGCTTCCGTCATCTTCTTTTGTTAATGCCGCTTTCACTTTGTAACCATCTGTTTTGACTTCTTTTTCTAAACGACCAGTACGCACTAAATCATGGAAACGGTGGCCTTCAGCACAAAGTTCAACACGACGCTCATGATAGATAGCATCTAATAATTCAGTTCCTGACGCTGTGACATCCGGCAGTACCGATGCATCACCCTGGCGAGCTCTTTCACGCACGTAATTCACATATGTGCGAGCTGTACCTTCATCACTTGTATGGTAACAAGCCTCTGCATACACTAGATAAATATCTGACAAACGAATGATACGCTCATTAATTGGTGAATTACGGAAATTACCCAAGTTAAAATATACATCTCTCTCCAAGTAGTGCTTATAGTTACTGAAACCAGTTAAGTCCTCGTTTACAGTTGGAATAGAACCATCGTCATTAGCCCATAGTTCGGCAAATCTTAATGAGTTAAGCATCGACTGCTCACGACGAGGATCGTCATCTTCGAACTCCAGGTAAAGATCATAAGTAGCCTGGTAGCGACCATATGGGTCAGCTGCTCCTAACCATGGCATGTTCAGGAAAGTTGTGAAATTACCATTATTAGTAAAAGCACCATCATCCAATGGAGAATCATAGAACTGTACTTCGAAAATAGAACCAATACCATTCTCACCAGTTTCAGTAAAGATATCACGGTAGTTACCTGTGTACAATTGATATTCATTCAATTTAAATAGCTCTTCTGCATATTTTTTAGCATCTGCCCACTTGGAATCATCATAGAATGACTGACTTGAGTAACCTGAACTTGCCTGAGTCATGCATACTTTAGTTAATAAGCCATACGCAGCACCTTTGGTAGCCCTTCCCAGCTCTTCCATATCGGCAGTTTCTGCCTTAGTTGGCAGGTCTGCCGCAGCCTCCAACAAGTCCTTCTCAATCTGTTCGAACACCAAATCAGCACTTGCACGAGTTTGTGTTAAATCATCCTTTAAAAGAGGTACAGTAATCAAAGGCACATCACCAAACATCTTCACTAAATCGTAGTAGTAATAAGCTCGCATAAATTTAGCCTCTGCTACAACACGTTTTTGTAAGTCTTTATCATTAACACCAGGGATCTCAACACCTTCAACATTCTGAATTAATTTATTGGCAATTAAGATACCACGATAATTATAACGATAGTTGTACAAGAATAAGAAGTGACCTGAATTGAAAGTAAACTCTCTTAACTGTAAATCTTCACGATCAACGGCATCGTCTGTACTTGAATTATTCATTGACGTACGACCCCAGTTGTAGTGATATTCCCATAGAGGTGCATAACAAGCATTGGCTGCTTTAATTAACTCGGCATCATTAGAGTAGAAACTACCTTCAGTTTGCTCTCCAATCTTATCGGTATCCAGAAAATCTTCGCTACATGCTCCCACTGCGAAGATGATCAAACCGGCTAGTAATATATTTTTAATTTTTTTCATTGTCATCTTCTTTTAGAAATTTACACTTGCTCCAAATGAATATGTTCTTGATTGAGGGTATGTACCATAGTCAATTCCTTGTGTTAATGTACCGCCTCCAATTTCAGGATCTAAGCCCGAGTAGTCTGTGAATGTCAACAAGTTTTGACCTGAGAAATACAATCTTACTGATGATAACCATGGAGCTACATCCCTGAAAGTATATCCAATTTGTAAATTCTTCAGTCTTAAATATGAACCATCTTCAACATAGAAATTTGATGCTTCCAAATTGTACTCTGTAGTAGCAGCATTTAATCCAAACATTGAATTTGAACCATTCTCAGGCGTCCAGTGGTTTTTATAATCTTCTGTCAAAGCAAAACGCTTGTAATCAGCATAATTATAATACTTGAATCCATTGAAAATATCATTACCCTGTACACCCTGGAAGAACATTGTCATATCCCAGTTTTTATACTCCAAATCAATATTAATACCATAGAATAAATCAGGAATTGGATTACCAATCATAGTACGGTCATTTGAATCGATTACACCATCCGGCTCTTCCAATACACCATCGTTATCCTTATCAGTCCATTGATCTTTAAAACGGAAGTCACCTGCTCCAATAGGATCACCTGACTGCGGACTATTGGCCACTTCCTCATCAGTTTGGAAAACACCTTCTACTTCATAACCATAGAATGAACCAATTGGTAAACCTTCCATAGTACGAGTTACAGAACCCACCAGGCTTACGCCACCACTAATAATTGGCTGACCACCACCTAAACTGGTTACTTCATTCTTAATATGTGAAGCATTTAAGTTAACAGCAAACTTAAGATCACTACCTATTTTACCCCGGTAACCTAAATCAATTTCAAAACCTTTATTTTCAACATTACCTGCATTTACATATGGACTGCCATCATAACCAGCATACTGGGCGATAGGCACCTGCACCAACATATCTTTGGTCTCTTTAATAAAGTAATCAGCCGATAAGCTAATCTTATCGTTTAAGAAAGCCATATCAATACCGAAGTTAGTGGACTCTACAGCTTCCCACTGTACTTCTGTATTGGCCATTTTTACCGGCGCTGCACCTGGGTGCTCCTGACCACTGAATACATAACTATACTCAACGCGTGAATCTGCTGTCTGCACTGTTGATGTAAATGAATAGGGAGGAATATTAGCATTACCCACTTGGCCCCAACCGGCTCTTACTTTTATACGATTCACCACATCAGGTGATAACCAATCCATAAACGGCTCATTACGAAGTTTCCAACCCAAAGACATCGATGGGAAGTTACCCAAACGTTTATCCGGTCCGAATACAGAAGAACCATCACGACGAAAAGAAGCAGTTAAGAAATATTTCCCATTGTAATCGTAATTTAAACGTGCTAAATATGAATACATACGAATGTCCTGTCCTCCGTTCCAAGCAACTCTAGTATCCATGTCTGTCGCAGATACATATTGCAACTCTTCAATATCATTAGGCACATTATTACCTGCACCAGTTAACGATTCATCCACCCTTTGTTCTGCTGTAAAACCACCAAGCAAGGTTAGATTATGTTTATCTTTCTCGAATATATAAGTAATCGTATTTTCTGTTAATACTCCATTCCTCTCGAACATTGATGTAGTAATACTATTAACAGCATTTATTTCGTTACCGTAATTATATGCTGGCAAATATGTCTTACTCTTATCACGAAACATATTTAAGCTCAATGCACTCTTTACAAACAAGTTTTTAACCGGCTCAAACTGAACATAAGCACGAGCTAAAACACTTAAATCAGTACCTCCTCGAACATCACGATTTAATTGCGCAACTGGGTTAGCCAAATCAGAGTATGGCGTCGAAGCAAACTCTCCGTTATCTTGGTAAACAGGCGTTAAAGGGTCCATACGTTGCGCCAACGTTAAAATACCATTGATGGCATTACCTGTTACCGCATCGGTTTCTTCATGAGAAAGAGCAACATTAAATCCAGCCTCCCACTTATCTCCAATAAAATAATTATTATTAATACGGGCGTTAAAACGCTCATACATGGAATTAATAATGATACCTTCATTTTTGAAGTAACCGGCACTAATTAAGGAGTTTGATTTCTCATCACCGCGTGAAACAGAAACATTGGCTTTGTATACCTTACCTGTTCTCACCACTTCGTCAAACCAGTTAGTTGTTCGCGTTACATCATTCGACGGTGCCTGAAGATTCAGCGGCTTATAAGTACTTGAACCGGTAAAGGCAGCTGCGTTCATTTGCGAGATATTATAGGTATCTAACCAATCTTCAGAGTTCATCAGGTTTGGCTCATTCCAAACCTCTTGAACACCACCACTAACTTCCAATTGCACCTTTGTATCTGAGGTGTTACCTGTTTTCGTGGTAATAAGTATTACACCGTTCGCTCCACGAGATCCATAGATAGCTGTTGCAGAAGCATCTTTTAACACCTCCATGTTAGCCACATCCGATGGATTTAAGAAACTTATATCATCTAAGAAAATACCATCTACTACGTATAAAGGTGATGAGTTGTTAACAGTACCGGTACCACGAATACGAACCGATAAACCAGAACCCGGTGCACCAGATGTTTCGGTTACCATTACACCAGAAGCACGTCCTTGTAACATAGTAGCGGCACTAGCTACAGGCTGACCTTCTAATGCCTCAGCACTAACAGATGCCACCGCACCC
>JAKSBD010000739.1 GCA_022361295.1 Bacteroidales bacterium | reverse complement strand
TTTGGACCAATATATCTAGCCATTCTTCTAAATTTTTGACTTTAAATTTTTGATTTTAAATATTGAATATGGCAGCCGCTAGATTATAGAGAGGAGAAATAATCATATAACCAATTCTTATTCAAAATTTGCCATCAAAAACCTATGGTTAACAACTAGTCGAGTAATTAAACTCTTCTTCTTTTTGGAGGACGACATCCGTTGTGTGGTAGTGGTGTAACATCAACAATTTCTGTTACCTCAATACCTGCAGCATGGATAGAACGAATCGCAGACTCGCGACCATTACCAGGTCCTTTCACATAAACTTTTACCTTTCTCAGTCCTAAGTCGAATGCTACTTTTGAACAATCAGTAGCAGCCATCTGTGCAGCATAAGGCGTGTTCTTTTTAGAACCACGGAAACCCATTTTACCAGCACTAGACCAAGAAATCACCTGACCATTTTGATTGGCCAATGAGATGATAATGTTATTGAAAGACGAATGGATATTAGCCTGTCCAACAGCCTCCACCTTAACAACTCTCTTCTTTTGAGATCCTGACTTCTTTGCCATATCTTAATTATTATTTAGTGGCTTTCTTTTTGTTTGCAACAGTCTTCTTTTTACCCTTACGTGTACGGGCATTGTTCTTAGTCGATTGACCACGTAATGGTAAACCGATACGGTGACGTATACCACGGTAACATCCAATATCCATCAAACGCTTGATGTTTAATTGAACTTCTGAACGTAATTCACCTTCAATTTTGTAATTGTCAGCAATAGTTTCACGTACAGCTTTAATCTGTGCGTCGGTCCAGTCTGATACTTTGATATTAGCGTCAACGCCAACATTCTCAAGAATCTCTTGTGCTCTACTCCTACCTATTCCGAAGATATAAGTCAAAGCAATTTCACCTCTTTTATTTGAGGGTATATCAACTCCAGCAATCCTTGCCATAATCTTATTATTTATCCTTGACGTTGTTTAAACTTTGGATTCTTTTTATTAATCACATACAAGCGCCCTTTGCGTTTCACGATTTTGCAATCGGCACTTCTTTTCTTTACAGATGCTCTAACCTTCATGATCGGTTATTTTATTATTTGTATCTATAGGAAATTCTTCCTTTTGTCAAATCATACGGAGACATCTCTACTTTTACTTTATCACCTGGTAAAATTTTAATGTAATGCATACGCATTTTACCAGAGATATGT
>JAKSBD010000529.1 GCA_022361295.1 Bacteroidales bacterium | reverse complement strand
TATAACCATAATTACCGGCGATTAAACCATTTGTATGCCGATTCAGTCCTGCAGATTGCAGACAAAAACAGCGTGGACTACCAGATGGTGCAGGCGCTTAAAATGATAGATGCTGGACAGGCTGAAAAAGCACTGTCGCAATGCAAAGAATTTATCAAACGACCTGAGATTTCTGAGCATGAAAAGGCAATGATTTATTCGTGCATGGCTTGGGGCTACCGGCTTTTAGGTGATATGGAGAAGCAGGTGAGCTACTTACTTAAAAGTATCGAATCAGACATACGCTCATCGACTTACGAAACAACTTCGGGGCGCTTGCTTGCACAGTTATTACTCGATAAAGGCGAAATAAAATTAGCACACCAGTTTCTTATCAGGGCCATTGAAGATGCTGAGTTTTACGGAGCCCGGCAACGTAAGGCTGAAATGACGCACATTGTGCCTATTGTGGAGATTCAGTTAAAGGAAATACAGCAATTAAGATGGCTGGCTATATCCTCAGTGCTCATATTGGCTTTAATAAGCCTTCTGATTATTGTTTTCCTGTGGATGAGGCTGGTGCGCAAGCATCGTGAGGTAAAAAGCGGACAGGATGAAATAAAACGTCAAAACAGATTGCTTGAAAGTCAAAATGAACAGCTGACCGAGTCAAATAAAATTAAGGAAGAATCACTCACCA
This sequence comes from Bacteroidales bacterium, assembly GCA_022361295.1. Lineage (GTDB taxonomy): Bacteria > Bacteroidota > Bacteroidia > Bacteroidales > Marinilabiliaceae > Carboxylicivirga. Next base: position 1,549 of record JAKSBD010000529.1, on the reverse strand, counting down.
ACTATTTTGAATTAAGTTCGGTTTACTTTCATGAGATGGAAAAGATGCAGGCCAAAATAAGGAGCCTGTTAATGCAAAGAAAGTATGATGCCATTGCCGATTATATGGAGAAAAGCAATGCGCAGGAGGACAGGGATCGACTCTTTGAGCGCTTTGATGCTCTTTTCATCAGTCTGTTTCCCTCATTTATTAAATCTATGAATACTGTACTTGATTCAGCTGTTCAACTCGATGAAACTGTTTCGCCGGCATGCCTGAGTGCCGAAATCCGGGTTTTTGCCCTTCTGCGCCTTGGAATTGATAGTGCCGACCGCGTGGCATCCATTTTGGGTATATCCCGAAATACGGTTTATACCTATCGCAACAGGATAAAAACAAAGGTTAACATGAGTCCTGATGAGTTTGAAAAATACGTGATGGCCATCCCTGCTTATTAATGCTGTTTTTTCATTTGTTATAACTTCCCTTTGGCACTCATTCTGGTAAGTGGTAATTAAAAACTGGATGGCAATAGTCAATCCAATTCACCTTTATGATCAATAAAGCCTGTTTTTGTCAGATTTGCCTTGTATCTGATCTGTACCTCTCTAATTCTTATGTGTTGAAAATTAAGACTGTACCTGTGTGGGGATCTGTACATGCAACTGTATTTGTTATTCATCTGTTTCTTTTGGTTTTTGACCATTGTAATTTAGCGTTACGAAAGCTGATACAATTTTACTGCCATAAATTATTCGCAGTGATGCATACGTTAGATGGAATTTATAATACCAGAAAGAATAAAAACTAAATAAGATACTATGAAGACAATCATGCATATTTCAACAGTTTTGCTCTTAATAATGGGGCTGTTTGGCTGTGGCCCGTCAAATAAGGGTAATGAAGTTACATCGCCTGATAAACAACTGGCTATTGGATTTCATTTAAACGATGGTAAACCTTTTTATCATGTTACTTACCGCAAGGATACTGTTATTTATCCTTCTCAGTTGGGTATGGTGTTTAAAGAGATACCGTCTTTATCTGATGGCTTTAAAGTTATTAACACTGAGGTGGCCGAATACAATTCATCATGGGAGCAAGCCTGGGGTGAAAACAAAACCTTACAGGATCATTATCAGGAGTTGCTTGTGCAAATGCAGGAAGTAGCTGGTCAAAAACGATTGATGAATTTGTATTTCAGGGCTTATAATGATGGGGTGGCCTTTCGGTATGAAATACCGGAACAGAACAATATTGGCAATTTTATCATAATGGATGAATTGACGCAATTCGATGTAAGTGGTAATCCCGATACATGGTGGATTTGGGCTGACTATAATACCTATGAAAAACTGTATCAGCAAACAAGCATGGATGAAGCGACCTGGGTGGCCACACCTGTTACCATGAGAGGTGATAAGAATGTTCATATCAGTATTCATGAAGCGGCTTTAACCGATTATGCTGGCATGACGCTAAAACAGAAAGAAACAGGCGTGTATGAGGCAGAGTTGGTTCCATGGGCAAACGGAGATAAGGTGCGTACTTCTGCGCCAATGAAAACACC
>JAKSBD010000737.1 GCA_022361295.1 Bacteroidales bacterium | reverse complement strand
TTTTACCTTCAGTACCTTAACCGTCTTCCGTGTTATTCCGTGCCTTCCGTGGTTAATTCCAACATTGTGTTTTTCGTGCCTTCCGTGGATATTTTACCTTCAGTACCTTAACCACCTTCCGTGTTATTCCGTGCCTTCAGTGGTTAATTTCAACATTGTGTTTTTCGTGCTTTCAGTGGTTAATTCCAACTTTGTTTTTCAGCGCTTAATATTACCAATCCCTATCTCTTCTCAACACCCTCAATACCAGCCATAGCAATATCCTGCCAATAATTAGGATAGGACTTGGTTATCACCATAGGATCATTAATTACAACATTAGAAAACTTAAAAGCAGCCGGAGCAAACGCCATAGCCATACGGTGATCCTTATAGGTGTCGATAACAATAGGCTCAACACTTGAATAATCGCACTTCTCACCTTCCCAGCTAAGGTCGTCAACATGGTTGCTGTTTAATACAAATCCCAGCTTTTTGAGTTCATTTATTAAGGCTGATATACGATCGGTTTCTTTAATTTTTAAGGTCTGAAGCCCCGTAAAGTGAAAAGGAATATCTAATAAGCAGCATGTAACTGCTAGTGTTTGCGCTAAATCAGGTTCATTTATAAAGTTGTATTTAAATTTCTTTGTCTTAGTCCCTATATGACTTAATACCGTTCCTTTCTGCGAAAACTTTGTTTTTACGCCCAGGTGTTCAAACATCTTCTGAACATTTGAATCGCCCTGTAGGCTTATCTTTTTCAATCCTTGAAGATTAATACTCAATTCAGGGTTTAACGCTGCTATTTCGTACCAGTAACTGGCAGCACTCCAGTCCGATTCAGCTGTTACAACTTTAGGTTGATAATTTCCTTCCGGAACAGTAATGATATTGCCTTTCCAATGACTTTCAACTGCAAAATCCTTCATTAAAGCCAATGTCATCTCAAGGTAGGGTTTAGATATTATCTCACCGGTTAAAGTTAATCGTAAGCCGTTTTCAATGGTTGGTGCAATCATCAATAAAGCCGAAATATACTGGCTGCTCACATTGCCTGGAAGTTCCAGGTCTCCACCTTCAAGGTTACTCCCAAAAATACGTAAAGGCGGGTAACCTTTTTTTTCGATATATTCAATTTTGCCACCCAGTTGGTTTAAGGCATCAACCAGTGTTTTAATAGGTCGTTCTTTCATGCGAGAAGAACCGGTAATCGTCCATTCGCCAACTATTTTAGATAAAAAAGCTGTCAGGAAACGCATTGAAGTTCCTGCAGCACCTACATCAAATGTTGTACTATTGGAATTAAGAACCCCCAACATAGCCTTTGTATCATCACTATCTGAAAGATTTTTTATTTCATAAGGGCTGTAGCTCAATGCATTTAATAATAGTAAACGATTGCTGATGCTTTTTGACGATGGTAATTGTACTTTGATATTACCGGTAGCTGTATTGTGGGCTAATGTATATTGCATGGTATTGTTTTATTGTGATAAGCCGGCGGTTTTTCTGCCGGTTTTAATCCGTGTTAAAAACTATTTAATGTTGCAGTAAAAATGCAGGGCATCAAACACTTCTTTTTTAGAAGCGCGACAGTTAATTTGAATTTTACCAATTTCCTCTAGAAGTGTAAAGTTAATTTGGTTCGATTCGTTCTTTTTATCGTGCGTCATTAACTGGTATAGCTCATCAAAGTGCTCCTTCGTAAAATCAAAGTGCCCGAAGATGGCTTCCAGCTGATTGGCTATTTCCATCACCAAAGGCATTGGGAATCCCAATCGGATATGTGATAAATACAACTCACAAATCATACCATATGCAACGGCATAACCATGTAGCATCGGGCGGTTCTCATGCATTGCAAGACTTTCAAAGGCGTGCCCGAATGTATGGCCAAAGTTCAAGGCTTTACGAATATGATTTTCCAATGGATCGTTTTGAACAAAGTGGTCTTTGATACGGATCGAATCAGCAACAAGCTCTTTAAGTTGCGTGTAATCCGGATTCTTTATATCGAAAGCTTTTAGTTGTTCCCAGCGTTCGTTTGAATAAATAAAGGCATGCTTAACCATCTCGGCAAAACCAGAAATAATATTCTCCAAGTCAAGAGTATCTAAAAAGCTGGTTTCAATCAATACGGCTGTCGCCTGATTAAAAACACCTACCTCATTTTTAAATCCTTCGAAATTAATACCGGTTTTTCCACCTATGGAGGCATCTACCTGGGCCAGTAAGGTCGTTGGTATATTGATGAATTGAATGCCACGTTTAAATGTTGAGGCAGCAAACCCCCCTAAATCACAAGGCATACCACCGCCAAGTGTAATAAGTAACGATTTGCGATCGGCACCACCATGACTTAGCATGTGCCATACTTTAGACAGGGAATCAATGCCCTTGTTGTTATCTCCTGAAGGAATAATAACAGTGCGATCTGAAGATAAACCAATGACATCTTTAATCTTCGGATAACACATTTCAAACGCTGTTTCATCAGACAATAGAAATACTTTATCGTGCGAAAAATTATTAATGAAATACTCAATGTCTTTCTTTAAATCTTCTGCAATAAAAACATTCGACTCTTTTGATAGTAAAGGAAACATTCTTAAAATTTATTGATAAAACAAGCTGTTTGTGTTAATTGTGAGTTGGGTATCAAATCAATGGATATGCTTTGTTTTGATGCTTGCAAAAATAGTTATTTTTAGCAATTGAAACGATGTTTTTACCTGAGTTTGCTAAAAAGTAATGATTTGTGAGCAAAGTTGAGTGATAAATGTCATATTGAAAGAGTTCGTTCCGTCAACCAATTTAATTTTAGTAAAATGACAATCAAATTTGATAATAAAGAAAAAGCACGTAAGGTCAGTACCTTTTTACGTATTCTGGTGATGCTTTCTATTGTACCAATTGCTGTTAATTACTTGTGGATTGAAACCAATGATAAGATGATTGAAATGGCCCTTTGGCTGCTTTTGATTGTAGTTGTTGTGCTATACTATATTGGAGGTTTTTGCTATGTTGAGGTGGAAGGAAATGAATCAAAACTCGATGTGAAATATTATAATCTGTTCCCATTTTGGCGTGAATATAAGCGAATTGTAATACCCATAGAGCGCATAAAATATGTAAAAGTAAAGACCGGACTTGGTATTCTTGGAGCAGGATTGTTAATTTGTGGCAGAATTAAAGGAAGGGTAGCTGTATTTCCAAGAGTTGGCTTGAGTGCTGTTGGAAAAGCACAAATTGAAGAACTAAGGGAATATGCAACTTCCATTACTAAAGCTTAATATTGGAATCACTATGGTGCGTAAAAGCCTGTTCATTTCTTTGTTGTTAGTTTGTTGCCTTGGACTGGAGGCACAGTTCAGTAACAAGGATATATACATTAGTCCCAAAATCTCATTTGCTGACTACAGTGATCGTAACGATTGGGATGGTTATAGTATTCATAAAGTACCACCTATCTCTTTAACAGTTGAAAAAGGCGTAACAGACTTTCTCAGTGTTGGTGCATTAATTGGTTATAGTCGTGATAAGTATGTTAATGATACGCTTTCAAGCAACAAACATATCTACTCAGACTTTGTGCTGGGAAGTGTGACTAATGTGCACTTTGCCGGTTGGATTGAAGAATGGACGAATTACAAAGTTTTTTTAGGTGATTGGGATTTATATGCAGGCATGGGCCTTCTTTTTAAGTGGCAGAATGGCGAGGATAATGATGTATGGAAGGAAGAGCTTAATCAATTAGAAAGTAGCAATAGTAGTTCCTTCGATATAAAATTTCGTCCATTGGTTGGAGTAAGGTATTTTGTTAACGATAATTTCTGCATGCTGGTTGAGGTGGGCCATGGTAATATGGGATTGGTTACAACTGGTATTACTTTCCGTATTCCACACGACAGATATTAAAGCTGATTTCTATGTAGCTAATTAACAGTGGTATTTGTTGGTTGAACAAAATTATTTACTAATTTAGTAGTAGATAATCAACCCTTAATTTGTCTGACCGCTTAAAATATCAAATTGGCATTAGCCTTATTAAAGGCATCGGACCTAAATTGGCTCGAAATCTTGTTGCTTATGTTGGCAATGAGCAGGCCGTTTTCTCCCAAAGTGTAAGAGCTCTTTCTGTTATTCCGGGAATAGGAAACGCATTGGCGACTGCCATTAAATCAGCCGATGTGCTCGATAAAGCCGAGCGGGAACTGGAATTTATTGAAAATCATAATATAAAAGCTGTATACTTTACTGATGATGAATATCCCAGGCGCTTATCGCATTGTGAAGACGCGCCAATAGTACTGTACACTAAAGGCGAATTCAACCTTGATGCATCAAAAGTTTTAGCTGTGGTAGGAACGCGAAAAGCATCAGATGATGCCTGCATTAATTGCGAAAAACTAATAGAAGGAATTGCAAAGAGGCACCCCGGAACTGTTATTGTCAGCGGGCTGGCATACGGCATTGATATATGTGCCCATAATGCTGCTTTAAAATTCGGTTTACCCACATATGGTGTTTTGGCACATGGTTTAGATCGCATTTATCCGTCACTGCATCGCAATGTGGCAAAGGAGATGACAACAAATGGAGGTGTTATTACTGAGTTTCCATCAGGAACGAAACCGGATAGACCTTACTTTGTGAAACGTAACCGCATTGTGGCCGGATTGTCAGATGCCCTGGTCATGGTTGAGTCAGGTATTAAAGGAGGGGCTATTATTACATCCCGCATTGCGGAGTCGTACAATCGCGATGTAATGGCTTTCCCTGGTCGTGTAGGAGATGAATTATCGCAAGGAGGAAATTATTTAATTAAACGGAATATTGCTGCTTTAATAGAAAATGTAGAAGATTTAGAATATGCATTGGGTTGGGAGAGTAATGCAGGTGCTGTTGCAACCCAGTCGTCATTGTTTCAGTCATTTAATAGTAAAGAAGAAGAATTGCTGTATAATATTCTTGTTGAAAACAAAGAACTAACAGCCAATGAACTTTGCGTAAAGAGTGGATTACCGGTAAGTAAAGTAAGTGCCACCATGCTTTCACTTGAGTTTGCAGGTCTTATAAAATGCCTGCCGGGCAATGCATTTAAATTAATCCGGTAAAATCAGTAGGCTTTTTACTGAATTTAGAACGAATTAATGAATAAAGTCGACAAATGACAGAACAAAAATGACTATTTTGCGTAGAATTTTCTTGAGAGCACTAGGAAAGTATATTTTTTAACATAAGTTAGGGGACATGGGCGTGAATACCCGAACGTTAGATTTTTTCAAGGTTAATGGGAGGATTGCATCTTTGATGTTAATCCTTAGTTTGTTTGTAACACAGGTTAATGCGGCATATCAATATGAAACAAATTGCTCCGGAGGCGTAATTAATGCTTCTGTTGTACTAGCTAATGCACAACAGGGAGCATCAAGTATTCCGCTTGCTGATCAAACAGGCGGAACATGGACGCAAATGGATGGCTTGAGTTTTTCAACCAACGATGAAAATGCGGAAATAAGGAATACTGCTTCAGGAACTAATAATTATAACCTTGAGTGGTCTGCCAATGGCAATACATATTCGATTCATTTAAGAACAAGGGATGGATTTACTGCACCAACAGTAATTGATTTTTCGGCTATTGATCCAACGCCTTGCGGAATTCCCTACAATGCACAAGCAACATTAACCATTACCGGCGGAACGGGCGATTACGACGTTAATATTGTTGATGAAACAGCAGCGCTGAAATATACCAACACTCTTACGCCGCCGGTCAATGCACTTTCTATAAACCTGGGGAGTGAATCAATTAATAAAACATATACGATTACAACTGTTACCGATGCTGGTGGTTGCGTGGCTGATGTTACAGGTGTTGCTTCTGTATCCTTTGTTGCTTCAAATGCTCCTGGTGTTCTTGATCTAACAGGCACACCAACACCGGCATGTGTGGCAGGTGGAGGTTTGACAGTCTCCTTACCTGCGATTGTAGCAAATAATACTGGAGAAGCCGGAATTACGTATCAGCTTCAAAGAGATAAAGATGGGGATGGTACCTATGAAGATAATGTAGCAAATCTTGTAGGTGATGGAATTTCACCTTTACAATGGGCGACACAGGTTGTTCCCGGTACATACAGGGTTATAGCCAACGGTTGTTCAGGTGATGTTGTCATGAATAATGTTTATCTGCTTGAAGATGAACCATTGGATCGCCCATTTACTACAACTGGAAATCAGTGTTTGTCTGGACAGGTTGAAATACCTAATTCTGAAACCGGCATACGTTATAATTTATACCGACAAGACCGGGTTACAGGTATTCAATCATATACAGGGATGTCTTTGATTGGCGATGGGGGGACAATTAGTTTTCCAATTCAGGTTGCCGATGGTATTTATACAGTAGAAGCGACATCTATATCTGGAGGGTGTACTTTTTTTATGTCATCTTCTTTAACGATTATAAATCCTACCAATTTCAACTTATCAGCAGTTGGAGGCGTAACAAGTTACTGCCAGGGGCTTGCTAATTCAGGGATTATTCTCGAATTAGATGGATCTCAGCCAGGTAATTCATACCAGTTAAGACGCGATACCGGAACCGGATTTGCAAATTATGGAACTGCCCAGGGAAGTGGAGTGGGTGCTGTTTTACAATGGACAAATGTGCCATTCGGAACATACGAGGTATTGGTAACAACACCAGAAGGATGTACAGAAACAATGGGTCTCACTGTCATAACAGAGAATCCTCTGCCAACAGCTACTATTTCAATTGATCCAACCGATAATTCTAAGTGTGATGGTACCAATAAAAACTTTAACCCTGTAATTGATTTTACAGGTGTAGCGCCTTTTACATTTACCATCTCAGATGATAAGACACCTGCCAATACGTGGACGCTGGTTTCAAACAGTGATAAGTATACCGCATTCTTTATTGATCCAAGTAGTACAACAACCTACACAGTTACTCAGGTAATTGGTGGTGATGGTTGTGTTGGAACAGGGGCTGGAGCAGCTACAATTACAGTAAAAGAATCACCTACAGTTACAATTGCAGGTAACTCTGCTGTGTGTGACGGTTCAAATCTGGTTTTAACGGCAAATCCGAATATTACTGGTGCGGGTCTGGCTATTACAGGAGTATTATGGGGAAATGGTGCAACAACCAATGTTATTACGGTAAGTCCAAGTACCAATCAATTATATACTGTAACTGCAACAGCTAATAACGGCTGTCAGACCACCGCAACACATAATGTGACTGTAAATCCATTGCCGGTAATTACTTTTTCAGCACTGGATCCGTATTATTGTGAGGATCATGCTGCAGTACCAATGGATGCAACACCCACGGGTGGTACATATTACGTTAACGGTAATCCTTTAGGTGCAGGTGTGACCTCTTTTGATCCTGGTAATCCTGCCTTTTTACAGGATAATAACACCATCTATTATGAAGTAACTGATGGCAATGGCTGTACTAATATAGCTGCTATTCCTAGTGTAGATGTTAAACCTTTACCTACACCACAAATAAACAATTTACCACTGACTATTTGTTCCGATGCCGGTGCTCAGGTAGTATATGGTATACCTGCCGGAGGTACGTTTAATGTATTAGGTGCCGGATTGGACTATACTGTTGTTGGCAATCAAATGACCATTAACCCCGGGACAAGTGCTTCCGGATTTCCATATACAATTGAATATGAATACTCTGATGGTTTTGGTTGTACAGTTACAGCCTCACAAACCACTGAAATTATAGACTTTAGCGTTGGCGTATTATCACTTACCTCAAACCCTGTTATGACATTGCCGCTTTGTCCGGATGATAATACGGACTATGACCTGACAGGTCTTGTGGGAGGAATTACTGTAGGAGCAGCGGGCGGAACAGCAACCATTACAGGCAATGGAGTAAGCGACAATGGTGATGGAACAGCAGAGTTTAATGCAACGACTGCCGGTCCGGGACAGCATACTGTAACATTTACCTATACGAACAATGGTTGTTCGAGCTCAACTAATATGGTCATTGATGTGGGAATCAATATGACTATTGATTTAGCATCATCATATTGCGAGGGTGTTGCAGTTCAAACAATTACAGCAACACCAGCCGGTGGTACATTTAGTATCGAGGAACCAAGTGGAAGTACCACCAGCCCGCCAAATGTTGCAGGACCTCCTGCTGGAACGGAACAATTCTTATTTGATCCTTCCGGATTAGCAAGTGTTGGCAAAACCGGAACATATGATATAAGCTATACAATAGATGATGGTGCAGGTTGTATTACTACACAAACATGGACTACAACTGTTGGTGCAGCTGTAGATGCTACTTTCTCAGGACTTCCATTGAATGTTTGTATTAATGATGCGGCATACACATTGACACCAAATTATGCAGGTGGAGGTACACCAACAATAATATTTACAGGTCCGGGTATTATTTCTAACATTGGTGTATTCTCACCAACAGCCGCAGGTGTAGGTACACATACCATTACCTGCTCGGTTGATATAGCCGGAAACTGCCAGTCTGTTTATACACAGGATGTAACTGTAGCAGGAACACCAAATATTGATATTATTAATTTGGACGATGCCTATTGTTCAGATGATGCGGCCGTGCTAATCTCTGCATCAAATGCAGGTGACGCCGGAACCTATTTCTTTAGTTCTACATCAAGTCCATCTGCAGGTAATCCAAATCCTTTGACTTATACAGCTGGTGATCAGTCTGGTACATTTAATCCAGCGGTCGATCCTTCTTTATTATCATGGACTTATGACGTTACATATACATTTACACCAGCTGGACTTGGTGCTGGTTGTGTGAGTGAAATAACCAAGCAGGTTACAATCTATCGTAATGAAGCGGTTGATTTCAGCGGATTAACTGAACCTACTTATTGTCAGGGTGATGCCATATTTGAGATTGAAGGTTCAGAAGCCGGAGGTGAGTTTTATATTGATGGCGTATTAGGTAATGGCCTGAATGGTTTGACTAATACTGGAGGTGGAAAAGCAGAAGTGAATCCTGCATTATTATCAGTTGGAAACCATACGATTACCTATTCTTACGAGCGAGTTAATCCAATAAAGAATTGTACTAATACCAGAGATCGTTCATTTGACATTATCGATGGACCTGTTGGAACATACAATGTTACAGGAGGTGGACCTTATTGTTTAGGTGGTGCAGGCGTAACAGTTAGTTTGGATGGCTCAACCGCCGGGGTAGACTATGAATTATACCTTGATGGTAATCCAATGGCACCGGCTCAGATTATTACAGGTCCTGCTGCCGGTGGTCAAATAGATTTCACAAATCTCACTGCACTTGGTACTTATACCATTATTGCCCGTCAGAATACATGCGAGCGAATGATGACCGGCTCGGCCTATGTGAATACCTATGATCTCAACCTTGGAGTGAACTATATAAGTAATGTTACCTGCAATGGCGGTACTGATGGAGTAGTTAATCTGCAAGGAACTGGTGGAAGTGGAGCTTATGAATATTATATTTCAGACAATGGTGGAACGACCTGGACTCTGAATCCCAATACTGTACCGAATGAATTCGTTAACCTGAGTGCAGGCACTTATGATTTCCGTATCATCGATATGGATGTTGATGCACCATGTGTTTTGGATGCAGCCCGAAATGTGCAGTTGACTATTCTTGAACCGGGTAATGTACTCAATGTTATTCCAACTGAGATTCAAAAAGTTGGTTGCAACTGTGCCGTTGATCCATTACAATGTGACGGTATCGGAAGTATTTCAATTTCTGGAGGAACCAAGTTCACAGATTTGACAACTTACCCAAGTGGTTATGATATTATCTGGCCGGCTTCGGTTACCAACCTTAGTGCTGATAAACTGGTGGCAAGCAACTTATCGGCTGGTACTTATAGTATTACAGTTATTGATGCACAAGGTTGTTCAAATACTGTGAATCTGGTTATTACCGATGAGCCTGCATTGAGTCTGGTTTTCAATACCCAGCTTAATAATGAATGTTACGGAAATGATATAGCAACAGCAACTGTCACAGCTGCTGGTGGTTCGGGTGTTTATGAGTATTCATTAAACGCTGATGAAAATTGGTTGGCTGGTGCAGCGAATTATATAACACCTACTTTATCAACCGGATGGCATACCATTTGGGTGCGCGATGCCAATCACCCTAACTGTAAGTTATCAGTAAATGTAAATATCAGTGGGCCAGCGAGCCCATTGGATTTAACACTCGTTACAACTGATGAGACATGTGATGGAAACGATGATGGAACAGTGGAATTGCAAATTACGGGTGGTGTTGGACCATATGAATACGTGTTGGATACTGATCCACGTGCAATTGTGCCTTCGCCAATTCCTGTTTTAACAGGTTTATCAACTGGTCCACACACTGTTACTGTTTATGATGACAATAATTGTTCAATCACAGAGTCTTTCGGAATTGATCCTGCCACTGCCATAACTTTATCAGCTGTGGCAACACCAGTATCTTGTCATTCGGGTAATGATGGTAAGGTGGTGCTTTCAGCAAATCCTGCCAATGTTAATTATGTTTACTCAATAGTTGAAGTTAACGGTGTACCACAAGCACCAGTTTGGCAGGCATCTAATGAATTTACCGGATTAGATTCTGAAGCTGACTTGGCTAAGAATTATTCATTCCAGGTAAAGGATAATGTAAATGGTTGTGAATCAGGAATTATTAATATTGATGTGGTTCAGCCACAAAATTTTGTTACGACGCATACAAAAACGGATGTGGTTTGTGCCGCAGATGTGAATGGTATAATTTCTTTAGAAACCTTATATGCAGATGGATCAATAGGAGCCTTCGAATATTCGATTGATGCAGGTGCCAATTGGCAGGCTTCACCAATTACAAATTTAAAATCAGGATTTTATACTATTCGCGTTCGCGATTTATCAACAGGTTGTGAAGTTGATTATGGTACAACGGTAGAGATACGCGAACCCGTTGGTGGACAATTGGTAGCTAACCTTGATGCCGGAAGTAAATTGACTTTGGTTTGTTATGATGATGGTGATGGAGTTATTAATGTTGACATGGGTAACTCAGGTTGGAATGCTAACTATACTTACCAGTGGAGAGACAAAGCGACAAATGAAGATTTTGGAATTAGCGAAGATCTAAATTCTGCAAACGCCGGTAAACCCATACCTGGTGGAACTTACATCTTAACTGTTACTGACGACAACGGTTGTTCAACAGCTTTTGAACAGACCATTACAGAACCACTGCCATGGAGTATTACTATTACAACCACTCCAAATACTATTACCAATGCAGGCAGTGATGTTGCCATAATTGGTGATGGTTCAGCTAATCTTGCATCCGTAAGTGGAGGTAGCAATTCTGAAAATTATGGTTACAAGTGGTACGACTCAACTGATACTGAAATTCCAGGTAGTGAAGATGCGACCACAATCAATAATTTAGATCCGGGTAATTATTATATCATCATCACCGACAAAACGGATGGATGTTCCGAACGTCAGGATTTCGTAATTGGCGATGTCACTGTGCCATTAAATGCAACAGTCAACTTCTTCGATCCTGAATGTACAGGTGATGATGGGCGAATTGAAGTTTCAGTTTTAGGTGGAGTACCTGATTATACAATTAAGTATAAGCGAAATGCTGATCCGCAACAAACAATTACAACGTCAAATACATTTACCGAAATTTTTGGAGCGCCAGGTTCATACACTGTTATTATCGAAGACAGTAATGGTGGAAGTATTGAAGAGACCGGAACTATCAATGTGATTCCAGCAATTTCTATAACTGGCAATGTTGTTTTTGCAAATAATTGTATATCAAGACTTAGTGTTACACCACTGGCCCCGATAGATGATGAGTATGAAGCCGAATGGATTGTACCTGTTGGTGAACCTGCTCTGCCACCTGTTGATTTAACAGCTGCTAATAATGGTAATCTTATAACACACGATGTCTCTGTTCCAGGTGATTACACTTTGATCGTACGTCATAAAGTTAAAGGATGCTCCGAGTCATTTACTTTAACGGTTGATGATCCAACTATCTCTGTAACAGAAGACTTAACGCGCCATAAGGATGTAAGCTGTAATGGTGGTCTTGATGCTTACCTTGCAGTCAATGTTTCTGGTAGAGAAGCAGGACATGTGTTTAATTATGTTTGGCAGAATACAACAACCGGAGCTGCTTCGATCAATACATTTAATAGAAATACACTTGGTGATTCAGAAGATGTAGATGCAGGAATTTGGTCTGTTACGGTAAGTACTTCAGATGCAACATGTGAAGAAACAATCTTTTTGGCAGATGTAACTCAACCAGCTATTTTCTCAATTACCAATGTTACACCAAATCATGTTACCTCATGTGAAACAGATAATTCTGGTTCATTATTGGTTGAAGTAGCTGGTGGAACTTTACCATATACTGTTTCTATTACAGATGGACTAACATCAACTTCTCAAACATCGAGTAGTTCGAGCTTTACTTTTAGTAATTTATTACCAGGTACTTATACTATTACAGCACAGGATGCTAATAATTGTGGCTTGCCTTCAACAACTGAAGTAATCAATGCACCTGACGCTATTGTTGTTACTAATTTTGCGGGAACAATAGATTGTGATCCGGCTAATGATAACGGAACAATTTCATTTAATATAACTGGTGGAGTAATGGCTCCTGGAAATATAAGTAGCTATGCTATTATTATTGAAGGAGATAACGGTCTAAGTTACAGTGATGTTGTTGATATAGACTGGGATGTTGATCCTAATCCTTATCCTTATTCGTTTAACAATGGAATAGGACTTACTCCTGCTACTTATACTGTTAAATTGTGGGATGCCAATGCTTCGGCAGGAACAAATGTCATATGCCCTATCCCTGTTTTTGAAGAGAGTACAACACTGGAACATATTTATATTACTGCAGATGTAACAGATGTTACCTGTAGTGGAGGTATGAACGATGGCACAATTACTAATTTTGCAGTTAGTGGTATCTCTTCCAATGTGACTTACACCTGGGATGATATAGGTGCAGTTGCTTCATTAACCGATAGAACTGATTTAGCACCAGGCTCTTACAAGTTAACATTAAATGATATTACACGTGCATGTACTATTGAAAAGACATACGTAGTCAATGATGGTCATACTTTATTGGTCTCTTCATTTACAGCAACAGATGTTAGCTGTTTCGATGGAACAGACGGTCGTATTGAATTAGTCGCCGCTCCGACAGGAGGCAATTATGTGTATTCAATCGATGGAGGACTTAATTGGCAGTCATCCAATGTTTTCAATAATTTAACTGCAGGAGCTTACTCGGCGAGGATTCGTGATTTAGATTATACATGCGAGTCTGTTAATGAACCAGTTAATATAACAGAATCAGCTGAAATAACGATTCAGAATTCAACAAAAGTGAGTGATATTACTTGTTTGGGTGGATCTGATGCAGCTTTCACTGCTGCAGCTACAGACGGTATACCAGGTACGCTTTTCGAATATGCTATTGAAACCAATGGTGCTGGCGTGCCTGTTTATCAGGATAGTCCGACATTTACTGGCTTATCATCAGGTGTTTACCACTTATGGGTACGTCGAAAAGGTACGAACTGTGAAGTATACCAATCAGATTACTATACTGTAGACGAACCAACCAACGGTGATTTATCAGTTGTTATTGATGCAGGAAGTAATTTAGCATTAGATTGCTATGGAGATAATGATGGTATTATTAATGTAGCTGTTTCAGGTGGCTGGGGAAATCTCGAAGCGGATTACTCCTACGAATGGAGAAATAAAGATACGAATGCACTTATTGCTAACACACAGGATATTACCAATCTTACTGCCGGTACATATGTATTAACAGTTAGTGATAATAATGGTGGTTGTTCAACAACTTTTGAACAAATCATTACTTCACCGTTGGAATGGGGTGTTTCAATTTCAACCACCGATAATACAATTCCAAATACGGATACAGGTGCAACAGGCAATGGAACGGCTACATTAAGTCCGGTTTCCGGAGGCAGTCTGCCAGCAACCTATGAATTTGACTGGTATCTTAGCGATGGAACCTTAATAAGTACTAATAAAGTTACCACTGCTTTAAATGATTTAAATCCAGATGATTATTATGTAATTATTACTGGTGCAGCAGCAGGTTGTACAAAACGGCTTGATTTCACAATTGGGGATACATCTAAACCACTTGCTATCAGTACATCGCATACCAATGCGGCCTGTAACGGTGACTTAGGTACCATTCGTGTGACAATGACTTCGGGTACAGCACCGTATGATATTACGATACAGCGTGCGGGTTATCCTGCTATTACAGTTAATACCACAGCAAGTACATATCTGTTCGAAAATCTTATTCCAGGTAAGTATGATATTACAGTTGAAGATGCATTAACGGGTGTAGTTAGCGGAACTGAGAATATTCTTGAACCTGATGCATTTACAGTAAGTGGTTCTGTTAGTTATGACAATTGTTTAGCTGAGTTAACAGTTGATATGTTACCTGCTGATGATTATGTAGTTAGCTGGATGGTCCCAGCAGGGGCTGCTGCTATAGTTACTACTGATTTTAATGGAACGCAAGTTGTCGAACCTAATATTTCCGTAGCAGGTGAATACATTGTGACGGTTCAAAATAAGAATACTGCTTGTGTTCAAACCGCATCCATAGTCGTTAACGAACCATCATTTGTTGTTCTTGAAAATATTAGTCAACGAAAAGATGTTAGTTGCTTTGGAGGTAGTGATGGTTATATTTCTGTAAGTGCAGTTGGACGCGAACCTGGTCATTTATTCACTTATGAATGGACCAATGGTACAGACACATACAACACAGGTACTGTTCCTTCAATTGGATCATCAAATCCTGTTATTGCCGGAATATGGTCAGTAACAGTTACTACCGAAGATGGTAAGTGCTCGCAGCAATTACCGGATATTGTAATTACTGAGCCAAGTCAACTGGTCATTGATAATATTGACCTTACACACGTAACGACTTGTTTTGGCGATAATTCAGGTCAGATTGAAATTGTTGTATCAGGAGGAAGTGGTAATTATAACCTTGATTACACAGGTGATAATGTTACAGATATTACATCCAACAATGGAGTATTTACACTTTCTAATCTGCTTGCCGGAGATTACCAGCTAAGAGTAAGTGATAGCAATGCTTGTGTTACTTCACCAGTTGAAGAAACGGTTACAATACAACAACCTAATTCACTAAGCATAGCCGTTGATAATGCCAATACATTCATTGATTGTGAAAATGATGGAACAGGTCAGATTCAGTTTGATGTTACGGGTGGTAACATGGTGGCAGGCAAACCATTGTATGATATACTGGTAACAGGACAAGCGCCTCGTGAAGATGTTGATTCAGAGGGTACTGTAACCTATAGTAACTTATCTGCCGGTATTTATACCATTACTGTTATTGATAAGCAAACGACTTCACCATCAATGTGTACTGTTGCTGAAGAAACGGTTGTTCTCGAACTATTGACAATTACCGGACTTGAAGTTGCAAACTCATGCGCATCGACTACCAATAATGTTGGAGCCATACGTAATATCACCATTACAGGTGCTTCGCCTGGTGCAAGTTGGAGATGGGATGAAGTGACGGGTGATCCTGTGACTGACAATACCCAACTTAACCAGGAGAATCTTCCAGCAGGTACCTATGTTCTGGAGGTGGATGATACAGCTAACAGAGGGTGTGTTGTAACCAAAACATTCACTATTGGTACACTGAATACATTAGACATTCTCGGTAATGCAGTTGATGTAACTTGCAATGGTGCTAATGATGGTAAGATTTCTGGTGTTACGATAATTGGTACAGCTAATTACGATTACCTGTGGACTGGTCCTGGCGCTGTTGATAATACGCGTATTGATGGTCAGGAGAATCTTGTTCCGGGTACCTATACTTTATCGATTACAGATAGAGATAATGGCTGTACATATACGAAAGACTGGACGATTACAGAACCTCAGGCTATTACCTATACTTTAGAATATGTCGTTGAGAGCTGTTCTCCTTACCAAAGAGGTATAAATATCGTTAATCCGCAAGGTGGTAACGCAACAGTGCCTGCAGATTATACTTATACATGGGTTGGACCTGATGCCGGCTTAGTAGCAGGTCAGCAAAACCAAACAGGATTAGTCGTTGGTGGTACTTATACAGTAACAGTGGCTGATAGCTATTGTAGTGTAACTAAGACGATTGTTGTGCCAGAAGAGGTGATTATCCTTGGCAATGTAAGTGAACTAAATTGCAATGGTAGCAATAACGGAGCCTTTGATATGACGATAACAGGAGGATCTGGTAACTTTACTTATACATGGGAAAGAGAATTCCCTGCAGGTACAACCAATATTATCGAAGGTCCTGCTGTTGACCTTACTAATATTGATATAAGCGGGCAGGGGCCTGGTATATATACACTAACGCTGACTGATAATGTGGAGTCAGATGGTGCAGATTGTGTTTACACATGGAGTTACGAATTAGTTGAGCCTACTCCGATTGTTATTAATGGGTCGGTGACCGATTTGATCTGTAACGGTGATAAGAGTGGACAAATCGCCATTAATGTTAGTGGTGGAACAGGTGATTATAGCTACATCTGGACTACAGCTGATGGTAGTGGTTTAATAGCAACCAACCAAAATCAGGCAGGGCTGTCTGGCGGAACTTACTCTGTTCAGGTCACAGATGCTGGCGGTTGTGTGTCTTCAATCGTTGACTTTACAGTGGTTGAACCTGCTGCTGTTGACTTTACTTACGTTGATACACCTACTTCTTGCGACGGAACAAACGGCGCAATAGATATAACGCCTATTGGCGGTTCTGGTAACTATGCATACTATTGGAGTGCGTCTGATGGTGGAGTAATTACTCCTGCTAATGCCAATAATCAGGACCAAACAGGTTTACCGGGCGGTACATATCTGGTAAGGGTATGGGATGCAGATCCGGCAGAAAATCGGACGGCCTGTTTCGTAGAGAAAGAAATTGTACTGACTAAAGGCATTACGCTGGATATTGATGTCACAAACCAGGCTTGTGCCGGTACAGAAAATGGACAAATTGATATCAATGTATCAGGTGGAGTAGGACCATATACCTTTGACTGGACACCCATCTCTGGTAATGCAGCTAAAATAATTGCTGGTGCTCAAAATCAGTCAGGCTTATCGGCCGGAGAATACAGAGTAAGGGTAACAGATTCCAGAACGCCAACGGCATGTTGGGTAGAGCAAACCATATTTGTTAACACCGAAGTAGATGTTCAGGTTAATGCCAATTTATCCGATGTTAGCTGTTATAATGGTAATGATGGAAGCATTACCTTATCGCAGGTAACAGGAGGTTCAGGAACATATGGCTATGTTTGGTCGGGACCTGGCGGAAGCGCAATAGTGCAAGGTCAGCGTAATCAGGCTGGTTTGATTGCCGGAGAATACCGTGTTATTGTTAGTGATGTCGCAAGTGGATGTGCCATAGAGGAAGTATTTACCATTTCACAGGCACCAGAAATTGTGATTACGCTGGATAACGTGGTCGATGTTGAGTGTAAAGGTCAGCGTACCGGTGAAATAGCAGTTAGCGTTGCGGGTGGAACTTTATTCGCAGGGGGTAATTACCAATACCTGTGGACAGGACCTGATCCTGACTTAGTTCAGAATGTAGCTACACAAAGTAATTTACTGGCTGGTGATTACACACTTGTTGTACGCGATGACAACAATTGTAGCAGTGCCACTTTAAATGTAAGCATTGCTGAGCCTGCTGAAGAATTGGCAGCTAGCCTTGTTAACATTACGGATGTCAGTGTTCCGGGAGGAAATGATGGTGCTATTGAAATAACAGTTAGTGGCGGAACAGGTAATAAATCAATTGCCTGGACAGGTATTGATATCTCAAGCGCACCTATAGCAGGTATTACCCAAAACACGGTTAATCCAACCAGTTTAATTGCAGGTACGTATACAGCTGTTGTTACCGATGACAATAACTGTTCGGTAACAATAAATAATATTAAAGTCTCAGAACCCGATGAGGCCTTGTCAATGACTGTCTCTAAAAAAGATATTCAGCCATGTAACGGCGCCGCTAACGGAGAGATTTCTGTTACGGCCAACGGTGGTGAGGCTCCTTATAACATCATGATCTCCAACTCTGGAGGAAGTGTTGTTGGTTTGGTTAATGCCGATGCGCTTAGAGTGGATGGTTTGGTTCAGGGTATTTATACCATTCGCATCACAGATAATAAGGGAACTGTCATTAATCAGGCAGTTACTATTACTGAACCTTCTGCATTATCTATATCAGCGTCTGTAACAACAAATGT
>JAKSBD010000568.1 GCA_022361295.1 Bacteroidales bacterium | reverse complement strand
CGTGACCAGTGAGCCCGGGGAGGGGAGCTGTTTTAAGGTGATTTTGCCTTCGCTGTCAGGGTAATGGCGTGATTGATAACGAATTAGCTGTTATACAAACAGAGCTGGAGAGGTGAGAGGTGAGATGCCGGAGTTCATCTGATTGGAAAATACCAGACCTTAATGTCTATAAGTTGAGGGTGTTGGTAAGTTCCTCAAAGTCAATAATCAAAAAACATCTTTGCGTCTTCGCGCCTCAGCGGTTAATATCAATTCATCAACTTCTTAATCAAAAAAAAGCCGGCATTGCATAAACACAACACCGGCCTTCGTTTAAATCAAAATCCAATCAATCTATAAGTTCTCAATCACTTCTTCCATTTCTTCAAGTGATTTACCTTTTGTTTCCGGTATCATTTTCCAAACAAAGATGGCTGACAGTATGCTCATAACCCCATAGAACATATAGGTCATGCCACCACTAAACTCCATCATGGCCGGGTAGGTAGAAGATATGAAGTAGTTGGCTGCCCATTGAGTAGCAACTGCAATGGCAATGGCTTTACCACGAATTTTATTCGGGAATATCTCACCTATCAGCACCCAGCAGATAGGGCCCCAGCTCATCATAAACGATGCTGTGTAAACGATAATAAATACCAGGGTGCTGATGCCGATTACTTCAAAGAATGACAGCATACCAATGGCAATCATACCAATGGCCATACCAATAGAGCCGGTAATCAGTAAAGGCTTACGTCCCCATTTATCAACTGTTGCAATTGCAACAACGGTAAAAATAACGTTGACTAATCCCATAACAATGGTTTGCAGCATTGACGCATCTTTGGCAGCTCCCATACTTTCAAAAATGCGGGGTGCATAATAAAGAGCTACGTTAATACCAACAAATTGCTGGAATACAGAAAGCAGTATGCCAATTATAATAACCTTTTTACCATAGGCAAAAATGCTTGATGAGCTCACCGTTTTTTGTACTGTTTCTTTAATGTCGTTAAGAATGCTTTTGGCAGCATCCAGGCCGTTAATACGTTCCAGGATAGACAGGGCTTTGTCATTCTGTCCCTGCATGGCCAGGTAGCGCGGTGTTTCAGGTACAAACAGCAGGAGAATACCAAATAACCCGGCTGGTATTGCTTCAGAAAGGAACATGTAGCGCCATCCTGTTTCATTAATCCACTCAATGGTTTGTCCTTTGGCAATGGACCAGTTGACAAAATAAACCACCAGCATACCAAAGATAATGGCAAACTGGTTGAAAGAGATTAAGCGGCCACGAATATGTGCTGGTGCAATTTCACTGATGTACATAGGGCTGATAGCTGATGCCAGGCCAACACCAATACCACCGATAATGCGGTAGAAGTTAAACATGTACAATAAGCCCATGGTGGCTTTGCCTGGTTCGAAAAACAAAGTCTCCGGTTTTCCGGAACCAAGGGCTGAGATAAAAAATAGTACGGCCGCTACAATAAGTGATTTCTTTCTGCCTAAACGGGATGCTAACAAGCCCGAAATAGCACCACCGATTATACAACCGATTAATGCACTTGAAACGGTTGCTCCATGTGCAAATGAGCTTAAATTAAGCCCATCAATCAGAAAGGCCTGAATGGATTTTTCGGCCCCTGAAATGACAGCTGTATCATAGCCAAAAAGCAACCCGCCCAAGGTTGCTACCAATGTTAAAAGCATGATATAGCCTAAATTTTGTTGTTTTTTCATAATCCCGGATTTTAGCCAGCCACAGCAAACTGATTGCCAGAGGCTGGATTTTTAATGGTCCCGAAAGATGCTTGTTTGAAGACTGAACTACATGTGCGTTTATATTTTTCAGATGCTTCCAAACTGTTATGGTATTGAAATAGCAGTTTTGGCTGGAGTTCGTTTGACATCTTTCGGGATTATAAAAGGTTTTTTAGTTAACAGGCAAGTTGCAATTCTTTCTTCTAGTGCCTGGTGCAAAGTGCCTAGTGCCGGCATCTTATTACTCGCGACTCTCTTGGATATTGCTTCTTCATGAAATTACTACTGCCTGTTTACTCTGTTTACTGATTAAATGTACATGTTAATTAACTGTTCATAGCGCTCTTGCTTACCGCTGATCATTTCTGGTTCACCAGCTTCTTTAGCAATTTTACGCAGGTCTTCAAGCGTTAATTTACCGGCAGCAAACTCAGCTCCTTTTCCGCTATTAAACGATGCGTAACGTGCTGCTTTTTGTTGCAGGTAATCGCTGTTGCTTAAAATATCATCGGCAATCACCAAAGCACGTGCAAAGGTATCCATACCCGAAACATGAGCAATAAAGATATCTTCAAGGTCTGTTGAATTACGACGTGTTTTAGCATCGAAGTTAACACCACCACCTTGTAAACCACCAGCCTGAAGAATCACCATCATGGCCTGTACAGTTTCAGGAATACTTGTTGGGAATTCATCCGTATCCCAACCATTCTGGTAGTCACCTTTGTTGGCATCGATAGAACCTAGCATACCTGCATCGGCAGCACACTGTAACTCGTGCTCAAAAGTATGCTGAGCCAAAGTGGCGTGGTTCACCTCAATGTTTAATTTAAAGTCCTTATCCAAACCGTGGTGACGTAAGAAACCAATTACAGTTTCTGCATCCACATCATATTGGT
Organism: Bacteroidales bacterium; assembly: GCA_022361295.1. GTDB lineage: Bacteria > Bacteroidota > Bacteroidia > Bacteroidales > Marinilabiliaceae > Carboxylicivirga. The sequence continues at coordinate 1,245 of JAKSBD010000568.1, read as the reverse complement.
GCTTTGAAGGTTCCATTGGCTTAGGCTCAATCAGGAAGTTACCTGTAAAACCATTCTTACGTGCGTAATCACGCGCCATAGTCAGGAATTGTGCCATGTGCTCTTTTTCAGCTTTCATGTCGGTGTTAAGCAATGACATATAGCCTTCGCGACCACCCCAGAATACATAGTTCTGGCCACCCAAAGCAATTGTGGTGTCAATGGCATTCTTTACTTGTGTTGCAGCATGTGCTAAAGCAGTAAAATCAGGGTTGGTTGATGCACCGTTCATATAGCGCGCGTTAGAGAAAACGTTGGCAGTTCCCCATAGCAGGTTAACACCTGTTTCCTTTTGATATTGCTGAGCAATAGGAATAATCTTGGCTAAACGCTCTTCAATTTCAAATGCTGTACCGTCTCCAACCACATCTGTATCGTGAAAACAATAGAACGGAGCACCTATCTTAGTGAAGAACTCAAAAGCTGCATCCATCTTGTATTTCGCCTTATCCATTGCATCAGTCCCTTTGCTCCATGGGAAAACCTGTGTTCCCGGACCGAATGGATCACCACCGTCGCCACAGAATGTGTGCCAGTAAGCTATTGCAAAACGCATATGCTCCTTCATTGTTTTTCCGGCAATTACTTGCTCAGGGTTGTACCATTTAAATGCTAATGGATTTTTTGAATCTCTGCCTTCATAGGCTATTTTTCCAATACCAGGAAAAAATTCGTTACCTGTTGCCATGATTTGTCATATTTAATACCTGCAATCGAATCTTCGTTTGTGTTAAGTAAATCTGATAATGTTCTGTAAGATTCTGTTGCCTGGTATTTTGATTAGTATTTTATTGTATTAGTTTATTAGTTGAGGAGTTTATGAGTTTGTATTTCTCATTTCTTCCACGATAGTTATCGTGGTCTCACTTCTCATCTCACTTTTATAACTCTCTTTTCCAGTTCTCATACGCCACTTCCAGCGCATCAATATTTTCAGGTATCGGGCTGATAACTTCAACCTTTTCTAATGATGAAAATGCTTCTTCAAGAGATTTGTAAAGGCCGGCCCCGTATGCAGCACCTCGTGCTGCCCCCAGCGCCCCGTCAGTTTCGTATAGTTCAATGGTTGAGCCTGATATATCTGCCAGGGTCTGACGGAAAACAGGGCTAAGGAACATGTTGGCCTTGCCGGCACGGATAACTTTCGTTTCAATCCCGGTTTGCTCCATCACTTCCATGCCATATTTAAAACTAAAGGCAATACCT
>JAKSBD010000589.1 GCA_022361295.1 Bacteroidales bacterium | reverse complement strand
TCAGCTTCTGTTAGTGCCTTTTTACAATCCATCATACCGGCACCGGTACTTTTTCTTAGTTTGCTTACGTCAGCAGCAGTAATAGCCATGATATATTTTTTTAAAGTTGTTAGACAAAAATAATCGAATTACTCTTTTGAAGCTTCTTCAGATGAAGTTTCTTCTGCTGGTTTTTCAGCAGGGGCTTCTTCTTTCTTAGCTGCTGCCTTTGCAGGCTCAGCTTTTTTAGCGCGAGCTTTCTTTTCTTTCGATCCTTCGTTGTCTTTCTCTACTTTGCGCTCGTTTAATCCTTCCTGAATCGCTTTAGTCATCACGTCAGTAATCAACTCGATAGACTTAGTAGCATCATCGTTAGCTGGAATTACGTAGTCGATGTTTGATGGATCAGAGTTAGTATCAACGATACCAAACACAGGGATATTCAAACGGATAGCTTCTTTAACAGCAATGTGTTCTTTCATTACGTCAACAACAAACATAGCTGCAGGAAGACGTGTTAAGTCAGCGATAGAACCTAATGTTTTGTCAAGCTTAGCGCGCTGACGAGTAATTTGAAGACGCTCACGCTTAGATAAGTTTTTCCACTGGCTTGGGTCAGCCATCATCTTATCAATAGAAGTCATCTTCTTCACCGCTTTACGAATAGTGGGGAAGTTGGTTAACATACCACCTGGCCAACGCTCAGTAACATAAGGCATGTTTACACCACCAACTTTGTCAGCGATAATTTCTTTAGCTTGCTTCTTTGTCGCTACGAACAACACTTTCCGACCCGATTTTGCAACCTGTTTAAGTGCAGCAGCAGCTTCGTCAATCTTCACAGCAGTTTTGTGAAGGTCTAAAATATGGATTCCATTGCGCTCCATAAAAATATATGGCGCCATGGCTGGGTTCCACTTTCTCTTAAGGTGTCCAAAGTGTACACCTGCTTCCAATAATTCCTCGAAATTAACTCTTGGCATTTTAATTTTTTTAAAGTTGTTTACTTTCTGTTTAAACCAATCTTTAAGTAGTTCTTCAATTAGATTTATAGATGATAGACTTTTAGATTTATAGAATTAATTTTTAATTCCTCTCTGGTAGTCTTATGTCTAATGGTCTAATTTCTAAAAGGAGTCTTAAAGATTTAGATACTAAACACACCTGATAAATATTAACGTTTAGAGAACTGGAATCTCTTACGTGCTTTAGGACGACCTGGCTTCTTACGTTCAACAACACGTGAATCACGAGTCATGAAACCTTCAGCCTTAAGAGCCGGCTTGTTTTCAGCATCAATTTTTACAAGTGCACGGGAAATAGCTAAGCGAACTGCTTCAGCCTGACCCTTGAAACCACCACCATAAAGATTTACTTTAATGTCGTAGTTGTCTGCAACACCAATGGTGTTTAAAGGTTGTTTTACAATGTATTGTAATGTAGCAGCTGGAAAATACTGCGCTAATTCGCGCTTGTTGATGGTGATGTTACCACTTCCTTCGCTCAGGTAAATACGAGCAACTGCTTCTTTTCTTCTACCAATAGCATTAATTACTTCCATAATAATTATTTAATGGCGTTAATATCAATTACTTTAGGTTGTTGAGCTTCGTGCTGGTGTTCAGTTCCAGTGTAAACATATAAGTTTCTGAAAAGCTGACGACCAAGACGGCTTTTAGGTAACATACCTTTAATAGCTCTTTCAACTAATCTCTCCGGCTTTTTAGCGAACATTTCCGCTGGAGTAACGTCGCGACGTCCTCCCGGGTACCCACTATGGTAGAAAAATAAACGCTGGTCCCACTTGTTTCCGGTCATTTTAATTTTGTCTGCGTTTAAGATAATCACGTTATCTCCGCAATCCACGTGAGGAGTATAATTTGGCTTATACTTACCTCTAAGTAGTTTAGCAACTTTTGTAGCCAAACGACCTAATACCATATCAGCAGCATCTACCACAACCCACTCTTTGTTGGCAGTCGCTTTGTTGGCTGAAATCGTTTTGTAACTTAACGTATCCACAGTCTTCCTTTTTAAAATTCGACTTATTAATTAACAGTTTGCAAAGGCTAAAAACATCCACTTCTCAATAATTAGGTCCCACCCTAACAACCTTGAAACAGACGCTTATACCTTTCGGCTCGGATAATAATCGGCCGCAAAAGTACTGCTTTTATTTTTATTGTGCTAATTATTTGATTAAAAAAGCAATGAAGTTTGTCAGAATCAATTATTTCATTGAAATTATATGCTCTAAACCTGAAAAAGTGGAAGAATATAGTCAAAACAAGATTTTTATGCGCGAAGCCATAAGGCTCTTATGTGAGAATATTGAAAATGCAGCTGAAATAAATTTTGATGATGCCTTTTTTTACGAGGAGCTGAAGCGTTTGCCAGGGCAAAGAAAGATTGAGACGACACAGCTTTTGCGAGAAGAAGCCGGACGTGCATTTAAATTATGGATGGGATATGAAGGAAAAACAACATACTAATCGCCTTGATAAGACCTTTTTTAATCGAGATGTGTTAGATGTGGCTCCCGATCTGCTTGGCAAAGTGCTTGTAAGGCATTTTGACGACAGCTCAGTTGTAAGGTATGTGATTTCAGAGGTGGAAGCATATCGGGGGGAGGAAGATGCAGCCTGTCATGCGCATAAAGGTCGAACGGTACGAACTGAAGTGATGTATCATGAAGGGGGAGTTGTTTATGTCTATCTTATATATGGAATGTATTGGCTTTTAAACTTTGTTACCGGCAGCGAGAATGCTCCTCAGGCGGTTTTAATACGTGGCGTAAAAGAGCTTGTCGGACCCGGAAGGTTGGGGCGGGCTTTAGAACTGGATAAAAGCTTTTATGGTGAATCGTTGAATGATTCCAGTCGGCTATGGGTAGAGCATGATTCAATGCAAAGTGGCTTGCAATATGAAACAACCCGTCGCATCGGCATTGATTATGCTTCAGATGAATGGCGCAATAAAAGATGGCGTTTTGTTCTAAAATAGCTTAATCAAACTTCACTTTAGAAATGAAAAAGTTTGGTGTAAAGACGAGGTTGATACCATATGAATATTCAAACTGACTGGCTGGAATATCGTAATAGGTTTCTACCATTGCACTAAAGGTAATTTGCTTCATGAAAGTGCGGGCAAAACTAAATTTAGCAGTGATCAGATTGCGGTCTTCAGAATAGTATCCCGGCTTATAATTGGAAGTTGACTGAAATAACGAGCTTCCCTTTGGTGACAGGAAGTTGTGTGCTTTCCAATATCCTGCCATAATTGTACCATACTTATAATTAACTTCTGCTACCGGGTAGATGGCATCGCCATAGGTAAAGCTCCAGCCCGAGTTACCTGTTAAGTCGTGATAAGTGGCGAAATAGGTCGAGAAGCCAACATCCTTTATAAAGCCATCACCGATCTTATAATTCAGTTTAAGTCCGGTTACCAGGTTGGCTAATGACTGCATTCTTTCTGTGTAGTTGCTGATCTGCCCTCCCAGGTGGGTTGCTACGAGCTGTCCGGGAACCGATACCTTAAAATCACTTTCGCTTTTTGTTATCGTATATTCGGTGCTTAAACCAGCTGTGAATTTTTCGGGTTTATCATCTCCTAAAAAGATAAACTGCTCCCAGTCGACCCAGGTATCAAGCCAAAGTTTATCAGAAGTATAAATAAACTGAAAGCCATTTTCAATTGGTCGTGTGTATTGATTTTCAGGATTAAATACGGGTTCTATTAGCCGGTGATGAACATCGCCCTGCAATCCGCCCATAATAAGATCTAGTTTGTCGGTTAATTTTGTGTGAATGGAAAAAGTTGGAAGGACCTCGGTAAATTCATTCATGCCGCTAAACTGAACGACATGGATTCCGGCCTTAACCCTAAGGCGTGAACCGGCATAATAAACTAACGAGGGTTGTGCTGAATATCCCATCATGGTAAAACCTTCGATGTAGTCACCAAAGTATTCGTTATTCTTGACGAAGTTATTGTTTTCTAGTCTGAAATACAGATTATTATCGGCGTTTTCTTTGAATTCCGGATAATAATATCGCCAGGTTTGATCAACCTGAGCTAAAGCACTAATACAACACATTGCTATACAGCAAAGCACTACGACCCAACGTAACATTTTAACATCCTAATTTGTTGATTTCCCAAAAATTTAAACACTCAATAAACTATTACTTTCAAAAACGAAAAAAGTTATAATTATTGCTTATTTTTTTTAGAAAGGATGTTATTAAGATTGTTTATGCGTATTCTTTATGGTGATCTAAAAGCTCACTAAGTTGCTGGTAGCGGCGGTTTTCATAAATAACTTCGTCACCTGTTCGCATTCTTATTCGTTGAGCATCAGGTTTAAGTCCGGTAACATGTTTGAGGTTGATTAAATAGTGTGGATGACATCTGAAAAAAGAGAAATCGGTAAGCATGGCTTCATAGCGTCGTAGTGGCTTGTTGACAAAAAAGTAACTGTTGTCAAGCATATAGAAGTTAGCGCCTCCCTGGATTGCTTTTCCCCAAGCTATTTCATCAACATTACAGGCTTTTAGCCTTCCTTTTCCTTGCAGTATTATTTGATTTTTATTTTGCTCTACATTATTAAATAAGGTCTCAATTTTAAGCTGGTAGTTTTCATCCTGTAACTGATCAATAGCTTTGTCAATTGCTACCACCATATCATTAATGTCAAATGGTTTAAATACAAAATCAACAGCTGCATACTGAACGGCTTTAATAACGTACTCGTGATAAGCCGACATAAATACAATTTTAAATTGCTGGTCGCGGCATTGCCTTATAACATCAAATGAAGTGCCATCAATCAGGTGAATATCCATCAGTAATAAATCTGGCTGATGAAGCTTTATCTTATTAACCGATTCATTAACCCGCGAGGCAGTGTCAATAATCGATATCTCAGGGAAGTGTTTTTCAATAATCCTGGTCAACGCCAGAATATTGAATTTATCATCTTCAATTATTATTGCATTAATTTTCTTCATCACAGGGTAGATTTTGGCGATTCTTGAATGGTTAAGGGTAGAACGATTCGTGCTATAGTACCTCTCTCAAAAGGATCTTTTCGTTTTTTATCAAAGACTTCAAGGTGGGTGCGTTTCTTTGTATCCTTACTAAGGATGTCCAGTCGTTCATGGGTTATTTTAATGGCCATTGACTCATGCTTCTTTTCCCGTTGACTTAGTTGGTCATGGTAGTCAATACCTAGTCCGTTATCTTCAACTTCAAGAATCATGTCATTGCCATTTTTTAATATTCTTATAATCAGATTTCCACCTTCTCCCAATGCTTTGAGGCCATGCTCAATGGCATTTTCAACAAATGGCTGAATTAACATCGGAGGAATGACTACTTTGTTATTCTTTATCTCGTCACTTTGAATGATCTCATATGAGAATGGGGGAGAAAAGCGCAGTTGTTGAATTTTAAGATAATATTGCAGCATCTCAACTTCCTCATTAATGGGGATAAACTCATAGTTGCTACTCCTTAGTACGTGGCGCATTAATTTTGAGAAGTGAGCTAAAAAGCGACTCGACTTATCCATATCGTTTTCGAGAATGAAAACCTGGATGGCACTTAAAGCATTAAAAATGAAATGTGGATTCATTTGTGATCTAAGCAGGCGTTGCTGAAAACGAAGGTTTTTAAAGCGACTTCTTAATCGGCCCTGGATGATAATTAATACCACTATAATAATCAGTACAACTGCCAGAATAATGAGAGTTGCAAGAAGAGAACGTTGCTTTGATAACAATGTTTTTTGCAATAAGGCTTCTTTGTTTAATTCGTCTATCTGTAACTTTTGCAGAGTATTATTGTATTTGGCTTCAATTGACGCCATGTGGAAAATATTCTTTTCATTGAGAATACTATCCTTAAAAGTTGTTGCTAACTTATAATAATCAAGTGAGCGGTTGTAATATTGTTTTTGTTCGTAGGCTTCAGAAAGCAAGGCTGCCGCTTCCTCGGCTGTATACTTAGAGCCAATTTCCATAGCCATCTTTAAACCTTTATCAAGGTAGATAATCGCCTGATTAGGGAATTGGTCATTCAGATAGGTTTTACCAATTTGTGTGTAGCTAACTGATGTTAACATACGATCTTCCAACTCAAGATTAATTTCCAGGGCTTTGAGTAAGTAGTCCAGGGCCAGTCCGTTTTGTTGCTTCTCAATGTAAGCACTTCCTATACTGTTATAGCAAATTGACTGACCAACCCTACTGTTTATTTGAGTATTGTAATCGAGCGACCTGAAGTAATAATGCATGGCGGAGTCCAACTGGTTGAGTTTGAGGAAAGCCTCTCCAATGTTGTTGGTGTTGATGGCCATGCCTAATACATTATCCATTTGTTTGGAAATAAGCAAACCCCTTCTGAAGTACTCAATGGCCGAATGGTAGCGTTCCATGGCAATACTTACATTGCCCATTCCGTTAATTGCTTTACTTAGGCTTAATGAATCATTTATTTCTTCGGCGAGCTGAAGCGCTTTCATGTGCATATCAAGCGCCTGTGGATTTTCATCGATGCGACGATATATAACTCCTATCTGGTTATAGGCGTTTGTTCTGAATTGCTTATTTTTTGACTCCTCGGCTATCTGAAGTGCTTTTTGAAGCATCATCATGGCTTCGGAATAATAGGACTTATTTCGGAGGCGCTGACCAACAAGGGTATATATCTGAAACAGGTGACCTGTGCTATTGCTTTTGATCGACATGTCTTCAGCCTCTTTCAGGTAGTTGTCAAAAGTTTGTGAGTTATTGTCATAAGTCTCTATAGATTGAACAATAAGTTGTTCAATCATTAAAGAATCTTCACTTGCAACAATTGCATTTGAAAGTGTAATGGGACGTTGTTGCTGTTCTTTACAGCTAAATAATATTGCGCAAGCAACTAATATGACAATTACTTTATCCACTCCGATGTTTTGATAAAACGATAAGTTAGCGTTTTTTGGGTGCTTTCAGATACAAATTATGAAATTTTAAGGTGGCATAAATAATTTTAGTTTATAAAGTTATTAACTGAGTTATTAACAGCTAGTGTGGTTGTATGATTCAAAAATCTATCTTTGCAGAAAAATCAAAAAGAATTTTTTGTGAAGATTGGAGAGCTTGATTTAGGAGAGAAGCCTTTGCTGTTGGCGCCAATGGAGGATGTTACTGATCCTTCTTTTCGGGTTTTTTGTAAAGAGCAGGGCGCTGATATGATGTATACTGAGTTTGTTTCAGCAGATGCTTTGGTGCGAAATGTTAACCGATCATTACGGAAGCTTGAATTGGTTGATGAAGAACGGCCTGTTGGGATACAGATATATGGTAAAGATGTGGAGAAAATGGTTGTGGCGGCAGAAATGGCAGCTGCATCAAATCCAGATGTAATTGATCTGAATTTTGGGTGTCCTGTAAAAAAGATAGCAGGTAAGGGCAGTGGGGCAGGTTTGTTGCTTGATATTCCTAAAATGCTGGAAATAACCCGATCGGTTGTAAAGGCTGTTGATGTGCCGGTTACCGCCAAAACCCGTTTGGGTTGGGATAGTGAATCGCTGGTTATTGAATCGGTTGCTGAGCAATTGCAGGATGCCGGAGTACAGGCACTTTGTATTCATGGGCGAACACGTGAGCAAATGTATAATGGGGTTGCAGACTGGACATTAATAGGTAAAGTTAAATCAAACCCGCGCATGACTATTCCTATTATTGGTAACGGGGATGTTGATAGTGCAGAGAAAGCTAAATTCTATTTTGATGAATATGGTGTGGATGCTTTAATGATTGGGAGAGCTTCTATTGGGAAACCGTGGATTTTTAGAGAAATACGACACTATTTGGATACAGGAGAGTTATTGCCTCCGTTAACAGTAAAGCAGCAAGCCGAACTGATGGATGATATAGTAAGCAAATCATGCGAAATGATAGGAGAGCGACGGGGTATTTTACATGCACGGCGCCACCTGGCCATTCCGTTTAAAAATTTGCCTGGAATAAGACCATTACGTATTCAGCTGTTACGCGAAAAAACAGTTGATGGTATTTCTGAAGCTTTAAAACTGATTGGCGATAAGTATGCGAATTATCCGATATCAGAAGCAGAATAGTATTTATTGACGATTACACGCACAGGATACCAGGCGGCTAAAGCACTAATTATTGAAACGGTAATAATCACAACAATTACATCGAGCCATTCTAAGGCAATTGGATAGGCGTCTGTAATATAATGGCCGCTCCCCATAAATTTAATAATGCCGAAGTGTTCTTGTATAAGTACCACTATAATGCCTAAAAAGGTGCCTGCAAGTATACCAACTAGAGAAATTAACCAGCCTTCCATCATAAAAATGCGGGTAATGAGTTTTTGGTCTGCACCCATGCTTTTTAAAGTGAAGATGCTTTCCTTTTTTTCAAAGATGAGCATAGCAAGGTTGGCAACAATGTTAAAAGCCGCTATGGCTATAATAAAGCTGAGTATTAAATAAGAGAAAAGCTTCTCTACTTTCATTACTTTGTAAAATTCAACATGCTGCTCTTGTTGATTTAAAACATCCATGCTGGAGCCAACTATAGACTGAATTTCTTTTTCGGCATTCTCCAGATTAGCATCATCCTTTACCTTAATGGCGAGTGATGAAATGGTTTTATCATCATACTGGAGCAGGCGCCGTGCCTGCTCAATATCCACAATTAAATACTGACCGTCATATTCCTCCTGGTAAACAGCAAAAAAACCTGATGGGCTTAAATATTCCTGTTTAAACGCATTATTAGGATTCATCATATTGATGTTGCCTTTGCGTTTAGGTACATACATTGACAGGGGTGTGACAAAGTTCAGACGAATAGCCAACTGGTCAGCCAGGCGTTTTCCAATCACTCCCCGGTATTCTGACTTGTATTTTAATTCATACTTTCCGTCAATAATTATGGAATCGATGCTGCTAACCTTGTTGAAGTTACTGTCTACACCGTATACTACACCGGGTATTTTTCTGGTTCTGAACTTTAGCAAGGCCTGATGTTCCAGTATTTCAGAAACAAATAAAACATCATCGGCCTGTTTAAGTTTTTCATAATTAATAGAGTCGGTAGAGATAACTTTACCGGAGCTTGGAACCAGTTTGAAGTTTGGATCAAAAGCTGTGTATAAATCGCCCATAAAGTTATGGACGCCATTAAATACAGATAAAACGATAACCAAAGCCATACTGCCTGTTAATACGCCAAAAACCGATATCATTGAAATGATATTAATGATGTTTTGCGATTTTTTAGCGTATAAATATCGGCGAGCTATTTCAAAGGCTAGTTTCATTTGTAATTGTTTTCTTTATTTTTGAGCAACCACCATTAAACCCGTTCCTTTTTCATGTTTCCTGCTTAAGTCTATCCAGTTTAACAGGTAGGCAACAGGGTATGTTATTAAATAGTAAAAAGGTAAAACGACAAAAAATAGCTTTGTGGTATTCAATGCCTTAATGGGGAATTTCATTGATAAACGCCATGAGATATTTCCAGCTTTCCCGTATGTGTATGTTGTTTTTATGTTCCTAAATCCTGCAGAGCTAAGCTTTTTACGAATGTCTTCGGCATTGTATCCATCTCTTACATGCTCATCAATAAAGCCATGCACGCCATCTTCTTCGTGGTGATGATGTGCATCGGAACCACCCTGGTCAGAAGGTGTGGAAATAAGCAAGTGAGCTCCGTCTTTCATGGAGCGATAAAAATTGGCAAATACCAGCTCATCTTCAAGAATGTGTTCCATCACATCAACAGAAAGAATAAGGTCATAGGTATTTTCAATTACGTATTTGGTCAGGTCGGCATATTCAAATTTAACACGGTTTGCGCGTTTTATTTTTGCAAAAAACTGGTTGCAGTCTGCAATTTGTTCTTCTTTAACATCCACGCCGGTTATATTCCAGTTTTTACCCAGCGACGACATGTAATAGTCGTATTGACCAAAGCCACTTCCGGCATCCAGTACTTTCAGGGCTTCACTTTTTTTCTGTCGGGCAATATTTCTTAGTTCACGTCTGATATACCATGCACGCAGCAGTAGCAGATCCAGTAAACGATAAAAGAAAATTCGCAAGACAGGTGTCTGATTAAAAACTTTACCTAAAGAACGTTTTATAGGATCGTATTGCATGCTTATTCTTTTAACAGGCGATCAATGTTATCAAGGTAGTCAAGGCTGTCATCCACGTAAAATTTTAACTCGGGAATGATGCGCATTTGCTTACCTACTCTTTTGCCAAGAGCAAATCGTATTTGCGCCGTTTGCTCATTAATTTCTTTCATGACTTCTTCAATATTTCCTGTTGGAAATATGCTTAAGTAAGCTTTTGCCTGTCCTAAGTCAGGCGAGATACGAACAACGGTAACCGACACCATTGTTCCAAGACTAACCTGTCGCATTTCACGTTGAAATATTTCACTGATTTCCTTTTGTAGTAAGCGCGATATCTTTTTTTGTCGTGTTGAATCCATGTTATTCTATCCTCAATCTTTTTCTTCTATTCAATATTTTATCAACTTCAATCAACAGGCGAAATTACGCTTTTTCAATGGATTATTTTTGATAATGTCAACGTGATTTTTGAAGGGAAACCATATTCACATAAAAAAACCTGCAATTCCTTTGAATCGCAGGTCTCTCAAACCAAAACTTTTACCAATTATGAAAAAACATGGGCTATCGTTCGCCTCTTCCGCCTCTTCGCCCATTTCTCATTTCTTTTGCTCGTTCTTCTTCGAGCTTTTTATATTTTTCAAACTGTTCGGAGCTTAATATGTTTTTAAGCTCTTCGTTTTTATTGTTCACCAAATCATTTCTCAATGTACGCATTTTTTCTCTATCTCCGGCCGCTTCCTTCCGTAAATTTTGAAATTTCCCGGCGTACTTAAAATTGATTTCACTAACAGCCTTTTCTTGCTGCTCTGTTAAAGCTAAATTCTTAACCATCATTTCGGTTTGGCGTTCTGACATTTCCTTTGGTGAAGGCATGCGTCTTTGTTGACCATTTAAATTACAGGCAGCCAAACTCATAATTAATAACGATACTATAACTAACTTATTACTCATTTGTTCATGTTTATTTGTTTAACACTAAATCTTTAGACGTTACCTGATATGAGTTCCTTCGATCTGGTCGAAAAATCATCCATGACCCAAGTGTGGTGTAAGGTTCATGTAATGAGTGAGATGGATTGTGAGCGACTGTGGGATGAAAATTGGGTTAAACAAAAATTAACATTATTTCGTTTGATATAGAGTGATTTAGTAAAATTTGACTTATTTTGTACAAGGAATAGATAATTGGGATATCTATATGATAAGTTTTTATAAAAGAATTTTTCTTTTAGCTATAGTGTTTTTTGTTGTTTCGGTAGGTGAGTCGCAGCAAAAAAAGAATATAAGGCAAGAGAATAAGGCATTTTTTAAAGCATTAAATTATGCTGAATCGGATGATTACGATAAGGCGATTATTGCCTTTAAAGATATCGTTAATAATTCACCAACGTTTGTTGAGGCTTATTTGCAACTTGGACTTTGTTATCTGAATACGAACACAGGTGCCGATTCTGCCATTACCGTATTGCAAAACGGGATGTCGCAGTTATCAGCTGACGAACAATCACAAACACTGGGGCAGGACTTCTTTATGGCTTTAGGTAAGGCATACCAGGTTTCTCTGCAGCCAGATTCTGCATTAATGGTATACGAGGAGTTGATGTTGAGAGTGCCACACGATGATGAGGCATTCAGAGCAGAGATAGAGCAGGAAATGCATAATTGCGAAAATGCAAAAGTGTTTTTAGCCAATCCCATTCAACTAACAATCACCAATTTAGGGAAGGAAGTAAATAGTCGTTTTGATGATCATAGTCCGCTAATAAATGTCTATGATGATATGTTGCTGTTTACCTCAAGACGTAAAGAAGGAAAGTTACCGGTTCTGGTCGACGGACAGTACCCTGAGAAGGTCTATTATACAGTACGCGATGGATCAGAATGGGAATCGGCCGACTTGCTTGATGTTTTTTTTAAAAATCAGGAACACGAGTCAGGTTTGTCATTATCTGCTGATGGCAACAGCTTGTTCATTTATAGGAGTGATTCGGAAGGTAAAAGTATCTATGTAAGCTATCGTGAAAATGACGAATGGACCAATCCGGTAAAATTACCATCTCCAATTAATACGCGTGCAAACGAAACACATGCATCCATTTCGAGCGATCGCAGTACCTTGTTCTTTACCAGTGACCGTGAAGGGGGTTATGGAGGTATTGATATTTACATGTGTAAAAAAGATGCCTATGGTCGCTGGGGTGCAGCCCGTAATCTTGGGCCTTCTGTCAATACCCCTTTCGATGAGGAGACATCGATGATTCATCCTGATGGACGTACCTTGTATTTTGCATCTGAGGGACACAATTCAATGGGGCGCATGGATGTGTTTTACACTCAAATGAATCCTGATAGCACCTGGTCATTGCCTGTCAACCTGGGGTATCCGATCAATACACCTGATGATGACTTTTTCTTTTTACCAACACTGGATAAAAGCCATGCTTATTATGCGTCTGCCCGATTCAATGATAATTTTGGCGGATCAGATATTTATCGGGTAGAATTCGACTCTGCTTTTGAAGGGGAGTTGGCTGTAATTGAAGGGCAGGTTGATAGATCGAACTTAAATAAAGGCTCAGTCAGGATTATGGTCACGCGCATGACTGATAAACGCTTGGTTGGTGATTATCGTCCTGATAAAAATAGTGGGAAGTATACCTTGTTTTTGGAAACAGGACATGAGTATGCCATTGAAGAGATGGTGAATGAGGAGAAGTTGGATGAAGCATTATTGGCTGTTGAGAAGGAAATGGCTTACCAGTCGCGTGATAATGTATTGACATTTGAAGAAATAAAAATGACACCTCCACTTAAACAGGTAATTGTTCATCGTACGTTGGCTGAGCAAAATGAGATAGCTGTTGCTGCCATTGAAGAGGAAATAAAAACCATTGAGCGCGAGCCATTCTATACTATTCAGGTGTTAGCTTTGAAGCGTCGACCTTTGTTTGCTTCCCTGTACCTGCGTGGACTGGATGTTGATGATATTCAGGTTATAAAATGTAAAGATGGTTTCACACGCTATATATATGGTGCGTATATCGGCTATCAGGGTGCCAAAAGAAGAAGAACTCAGATTATGAAGCTTGGCAAATTTGAAGATTCATTTGTAAGGTTACTAACTGAAGTGGAGGAGCTTAGGTCTGAGTAAGTTTTTTTTTACAACTCGAAAATATATCCTGCAGAAACAGTAAAAAAACTTGTGTTTTTATATGAGTAATTGGGAT
>JAKSBD010000735.1 GCA_022361295.1 Bacteroidales bacterium | reverse complement strand
ATTATAGATTATTATGAATTGTCCCAGGTGTAAATCCGAGCTAGCAACGGAAAAAGTAATAGATTTTAATGCCAGTTTTGAAGTAGACAGTTGTACATCATGCGGAGGTATTTGGTTTGATAAAGACGAATTAACTCAGATTGATAAAGTTATTGAGCCAACATTCTTAGAAATAAGAAAGATACCAGGTAAGAAGACCCAAAAGGAAACTCTTAGTTGTCCATCATGTGATAGCTTTCAGGTTCTTGAAAAAATTGAGCATCCCAGAGATAAGAAAGTAATTATAGATTATTGTCCGTCCTGCAAAGGAATATGGCTTGACAAAGGTGAATTAGAAGCTATCAGAGAAGAAAACTGGCTTATTACCATTGGAAAGATATTTAAGTGGTTAATTGGAAAGGAATAGGGTATGTTGGGGTAGATAGTCAACTAAATGAAAATTGGAGTAATCAAATGAAACGAATCAACATTTTTAAGGCTGTATCATCCATGTTAGTTGTACTAGTAGTATTTTCATGTAGTTTTCATGAGGACTATGATGATTCAATGAACAGAACATAATTCGTAGCAGAATTTGACTTTACAGCATTTATAAAATCCTAATCCCAACCAGTATATAACAAACCAAACATGACCTATGGAAAAATGGAATACTATTAAAATAGAGCTGGATAGCAATAAAGAAGAAATCAGAAGGTATACCTGGCGTAAATGTCAGGTTAACGCTAAAGGTAATCCCATAGATGAAATTGAGTTTGATGATGAAGGCAACATCATTTGCAAACGGTTTTACAGGTATTTTGACGATGAGACCATAGAAGAATACATAGAATATGATGCTTTTGAAGAATTAGTGGAAAGGCATCATTTTACAAAAAGTGAATCGGGCGAAATACAAAAGGAGGTGTTGGAGTATGAAAATGGTTTAAAAACAGTTAAGGATTATTCATAAACCGATTTGGGCAATGCATACAAAGCCGTTATTCGAAATGAGGAAGGCGAAATAACAGGTTATGAGGCATTTGTTCTTGATGAAGAAGGGAGAACCATCGAGGAGACTGAATTAGATGAAAACAACCGGGAAGTAATAAAGTTTCAAAAGAGTTATACGGATAATGGGGATCTTAAAATTGAAAGAGAATATAGAGACGGTAGTCTCTATCAGGCTGAAATGTATGAGTACGACTCTCACAATAACGTAGTTAAGACTACCATAAGAAATTACATCGATAATTATGAAGTTATTGAAGTCAATGAATACGACCAAAACAATAATGTGATTTATAATTCATCTCACCAAAATGGTATACTTGTTTATGAAGGTCACAGAAGCTATGATGAAAATAATAAACCGGTATTTGAAAAAGTATTCCAGATTGATTTCTGGACTGGCTCCATTCTTCTTAATGAGAATTTGATACACGAATGGAAGAATTAGAGTGATGTTTCAAAATAAGGATATAGTAGTTGGAGAAGTAGTAAATTTGTATAGCGAACTATACACAAATGGCTCGTTAACTACCGTTTAACAGGAATATAACGACCAAAGTTAATTTATTCATGAAGCATGATTTCAATATAGGAGATTCACTTTTCAGTAAGTTTGAAAGTCTTTTTGAGCAACACGAAATACCCTCAAAGACAGTCCTTTTAAGGGAAGGGGAAATGGCAAATAAATTATACCTGGTAAAGAAGGGGTGTCTGCGCCAGTGGTTTAATAAAGATGGGAAAGACATAACCTTTCAATTCTTTTTTGAAAATCAGACAGTAGCATCATTCGATAGTTTTATAAATAATATACCGAGTATTTTTTCAATTGAAAGTATAGAGCCCGGTATTGTATATTCGCTGAGCAAAAAGGATTTTGATAATATCCTCATGGAACATGCTCATTTTAAAGATAAACTATTGGAATTGGCTTTTCAGCGTTTCAGGCACTACACACAATTATTTCTTTCCATGATTAAAGATTCTCCACGCGAACGCTATGAAGAATTGCAGAAAAATCATCCTGAAATACTACAGCGGGTTCCGCAACATTATATAGCTTCCTATTTAGGCATCACTTCAGTTTCGTTAAGCAGAATAAGAAACAGGAAATAGATTATTTATTAACAATTGTTATCGTCTGGCATTAGCTGTTCGAGATAGATTTGCAAAAACAAATTTGGAAATCATGAGAACAGTTATCGTATTTAATCACCCATATAAAGGGAGTTTTTGTAATGCCATATTAGAGTCAACCATTAAGGGCTTAAAAAAAGGCGGTCATGAAGTGAATCTGATCCACCTTGATAAAGATGATTTTAATCCTGTAATGACACAGGATGATTTAAAAGGGTTTATTAACAAGCAGGCAGTCGACCCTAAAGTGAAGGAATACCAACGGCAACTTGAAAAAGCACAATATCTGATATTTATTTTTCCAATTTGGTGGGAGCTGATGCCTGCCTTAACCAAAGGCTTTATCGATAAAGTCATATTCCCTGGTATTGCCTATGATTACAAGGAAAATGGTTTAGGGATGAAACCCTTATTTAAGAACCTGGAAGGTATTACCATGATCACAACAATGAATACACCCGGTATAGCCTATCGTCTTTTATTTGGTAATGCCATTAAAAAGGCCATGCTAATGGGCACCTTTTGGAAAATGGGTTATAAAAAGCGCAAATGGATAAGTATGAATATGGTTAAACAGGCTTCGGAATCAAAAAGAAAGAATTGGTTAGTCAAACTCGAAAAACGCTTTGCCAAAGAAGGTTTATAGCCGGTAAACTAAGTTAAGCACCCAATACATACTAATAAAAATCACAATGAAGATCAAAAGAAGTTTTGTAACACCTTATATTACATTTTCATTTTTAGTTATCGCTATCACAGGTATTTTAATGTTATTTCATGTTTTTGATGGTTTCACTGAAGTGCTTCATGAAATTACAGGCCTGATGTTTGTTATCTTTTCCATACTGCACATTGTGGTCAACTGGAAGAGCTTAAAAAGTCATTTTAAAAAGAGAGCCTTTCATGTTTCATTTGTTCTCACCGTATTCATATCCACAGGTATTGTTATGGCGGGGAAAGGGCATGGAGAGTACAAGCGTTTCATCATCCAAAAGCTGAGTGAAGCCAACATTGTCAATACTTGCGAAGTATTACAAATAAACTATCATGAGGCTGAAAAGATTCTAAGAAACAATGATCTGGTGATAGATAATGCAATAACAATAGAAGAGATTGGAAGAAAGAACCATCTATCTCCTGACGACATTTTAGAGATAATTATAAATAACACAGGTCAACCACCAGCTCCAATAGAAAATGGTTTTGAGGCGGTAAATGAAATAAGAAAGTAAAACCTTAAAGTTTATCCGGGTAGCTCAATACTACCGGGGGGCAACTACTTCAAATAATGCATTAGCCGGGAGAAGCTTTCATTTATATATCCGTCGGCCACCTGTTGCAAATAAATAAAGCTGTGCTCTTCAGCTTTAGACCTGGGAAAATCATTCATACCCAAAATAGAATTCCGGGCGGTAACCAAAGCATTCTCTTTATAGCCTGCTTTAATCAATAACCTTACCCTAATAGCTTTTATTATCATTGACGGCTCCTGTTGCCCTGTGTACTTATTCAGTTCATCCAACAATAACAGAATATGTTGTTTTTTAACCTTTTCTGACTTAAGAACTACCATTAAAATCTGGCGGTTATAAGTAACAGGTAGGTTGTATTTGGCAATAAAGTTGAAATATTCGTTGATAAAAGCAGTGGCATTATCGGAGTTTAATAAATGATTGAGCTCGTAGTATTCTAAGGCAGGATAGGCCATTGAGCCAAAATCTTGCAGTAGTTGCTTTTTGCAGCCGTCTGTGCAATTATCGACCAAATGCATATTACGATGCAATATGGCGTTAAAAACCAATATGGACTGTTCAGTATCATGCAACTCTGCAAATGTTTGCGGGTTTGTCTTCATTAATCCATACAGCTCATTGTTTAAGTGTGCATGATGGTAGATTAAATAACGCACGTCCTCTCTGTTGTGTAAAGCTGTTGCAGGTAAGGCATTGATATATTCCAAAACAAGGTTATAGGGCGTAGGTAAACCAGTTTCCATCCGGCGCTCTTCGATATACTGCTCAAGAAATGACCAGTCACGTTGTCCTGTTTCATATTTAATACGGTAATACGACCATTCTTTCTCATCCGGATCGTTTAAGGCCAGGCGCGCCGCCTTTAGTATGGCTTTGTCAGTTACTAAACCCTTATTATTGGCTATTCTGAGCAATTGTCCATCGGGCGTAATATACACGATGGCCGGAATGCTTCCCACTTTATACCGGCTTATAAAAGCACGTCCATGCTTTGCCCCGGCATTTATTTTTACATTGATAAAATGCCTGTTATAGAAGTCGGCCACGTGGTTTAATGTCATCACATTATTGAGCAATATCTCACTTTGCCGGCTCCAATCTGCATAAACAACAAAACAGGCCGGTTTGTCCTTTTCAACAGCCAGCTGAAGTACCTCACGATAATCATGTTTACCGCGAATCCAATCTGTTCCCTGGGCATGTAAATGACAGGATAATACTACTAATGTTATGAGTAATATAGCAAATCTCATTAATGGCGATTATAGAACACAAAAGAAGCTGTTTGCTGAAAAATAGTGAGTTAACAATTGGCCAATCAAGGTTAATTAAGGTTAATAGTTTTATCGGACATCAACTAAAGCGCTTATATTTACATTATGGAAAAAAATCCGTACCTGAAGAAAAAGATGCGTATCGTATTGCTGATGGTTGTCAGTCAGCTTTTACTTTCGGCATTTGTAGGCTATTGGCTGGTAACACAATATAAAAATGAAAAGCAGACTCTTAATGGGGAATTACGCAGTTATTACTACGATGTGAAAAATGAGATGTTCGATCGTTTAATATACGAATTGATTATTACACCCATCATCGAAAATCAGGATAAGGCCAATGTGGAAGCCATTCAGTTTAAGGATATTGTATTGAAGGAAGATAAAAAGCTTGAGCTGATACAGTCTGTTATTAATGTTCTGAATGAGAATGAAGCCATCCTGGATAAGGTTTTCGAGTATTATACATCGGTATACCCGCGAACACGACCTGATGATCGCACCCGTAATGTGATTTTTACTATTCAAACTTATATTTTTCAGGCCGGTATTCGATTTGGAAATTATTGGTCCGATGAGAGTGAAACGGAAACAATTGAGTTAAATCTTGATGAGCAATTGTTCAGGAAGTTATACCTGCTGCGTCTTGAGTACAATAACATAGAGATTCAGTCTGAATGGCAGGATCCTCCTTTAGTGGTGGATTCGGTTGAGCATGAAATGGGTATTTACCAATATGCTGCTGAATCGGAAAAGTATGAGTTGGTCATCCTGTTCAGTAAATACCATATGTATTTGCTTGGTGTTATATCTTTTCAACTGATTTTTGCATTTATATTATTAAGCATCACCGCCTTTGCTCTTATATTTACCTATCGTAGCTATTTACGCCAGATAAACCTTAGTGTTTTGAGAAGTGATTTTATCAATAATATTACCCACGAGCTTAAAATACCTGTTGCAACAGCAAAGGCAGCACTGGAAGCTTTACGAAGTTTTGGTTTACAGGCCGATCCTGAAATAATGGCCGAGTATCTGGATATGGTAGCCAATGAAATGAACAGACTGGACGGGCTTACGTCTCGTGTTCTTGACCATTCAAAGCTTGAAAAAAATAAGAAAAACCTGAAATTAGAGTCCACCAACCTGAGTGGTTTTATAGAACAATGCCTTAAAAATATGCATATCCTTTTTGTTGAAAAGAAGGTTGATGTGAGTTTTAAAAAGGCAGAACAAGATATCTCCCTCGATATTGACAGGTTGTATTTTGAAGGCGTATTAAAAAACCTGATTGATAACAGCATTAAATATGGAGGCGACAATACCCGGATTGCCATTGATATGAAAACGGAACAAAACCAGGTGGTTTTATCTTTAAGTGACAATGGTCCTGGAATACCGGAGAATCATATCAATAAGGTATTTGATAAGTTCTTCAGGGTGCCCAAAGGAGACCAGCACAATATTAAAGGTTTTGGCTTAGGTCTTAGTTTTGTGGCACTGGTCATTAAACAACACGGGGGAACCATTAAGGCTCATAACAATGAAAACGGAGGCTGCCGTTTTACTATCAAACTACCATTATAATAGAGATGATGCTCAAAAGATAAAACTATGAAGACAAAGATATTTTACATAGAAGATGAACCAAACCTGGGTAAGATAACATACGATACACTTAAACTGCAAGGTTTTGAAGTGGTTTGGGAAACCGATGGAGGTAAGGTAATGGATCATTTTGATGCATTTATGCCCGATCTTTGTGTGTTGGATATTATGCTGCCCAATGTGGATGGTTTATCATTATGTCAGCACATTAAAAGTCGTTATCCATCGTTGCCCATCATTTTCTTAACAGCAAAAACGGAAACAGATGATCTGGTTAAAGGATTTGAAGCCGGAGGTACTGATTATATGCGCAAACCCTTTAGTATTCAGGAGTTGATTGTCAGGATAAAAAACCAACTGAATATCCATCAGGCACAACCAGCTGTTTCCGCTAATGATAATGAAGAAATCATTATTGGCGATTATAAATACTTGCCTAATCGTTATGAGTTGATTGCACCATCGGGCACCATTAACCTGTCAAGTCGCGAAGGTGAACTCTTACAGATGATGGCAGGGAAAGGCTCGCAAATAATAGAACGTAAAGATATATTACTTAAAATTTGGGGAGATGACTCGTTCTTTAATTCTCGTAACCTGGATGTTTACATTAAAAAGCTTCGTAATTATTTTAGCGAAGATGAAAATATTGAAATTCAAACCCTGAGAGGAAAGGGGTACTTGTTTCTTGTCAGGATTTGAAACTGAAATAATTAAATATTCAATTCTTCTCTATTCCGAAGTTCTGAAGGGACATAACATGTATAACCACACGCGATGCCCCTTGTTTTGATATACAAGACTTTCAGTTATAAACCCGAAAACCTTATAACTGCGCTTCAATAGCTGATTGCAGGTTGTTGACCGTTTCAGAAGTAAGGCCTTCTGATGTATAAATTATTTGTGAGTTTTTATCTATTACTACATGACCAGGCGAGGTCTTAATACCATATGCAGTGACAATATCTTTGCAGTTGGGAATGATGTTGTATTCGAACGAAGTTGTTTTTAAAAAGGTTTTTAAATGCTCTTCAGAATCGAGGGCCATAGCCAAGAAGACTATGTCATCGTTTTTAAAGTGTTCGACCATTTGATTTAGAACAGGTATCTCCATTACGCATGGAGGACAGTCAATAAACCAGAAATTGATAACAACTATTTTGCCCTTCAATTCCTCTAATGCGAAGCGGGTACCATTGATATCTTTTACATTAAAAGGAATGGCCTTATTTCCTACATTGTTATGTGGATTTGCCGAGTTAAAACTACAGCCGTCATCATCATACGCTCCTCCTGCATTGGTATATTCATTATACATACTTTCGTATTGCAGATCATCAAAAGTGCAATTTTGAGCAGTACTACTCAATACGGTTAATACCCCGATAATGGTTAAGGTTAATACGTTTTTCATATCCGTTGCTTTATTAATTATTTACAGATACAAAGAAACAGGAGCGACAGCACATTTTAGGTTAATAGCCGGTTAAAACTGTGTGAATCAAAGTTAGTTAAGGTTAATTGGGGTTAAAGGCAGGATGTACGATAATAGGTCGTTAGGTCGATAGGTTGTTAGGTCAATAGGTAATTCAACTATTAAACTCATCAACTTTTCGACAGTTCAGCAATTCGATCAATAGGATGTAAGAATTTAAGGATGTAAGGTCATTGGACAGTTTACAAATCAGCAAATATTCACTAAAAAAAGGGCGATTCTTCTTGGCACAGAAGTATCGCCCTTTAACATTAACGAACTGATTATATTGATTAAAATTAGTGCTTTATGACTGGTATTCGTGTTTTTATGGCCGACCATTTTAAGCAAGCTGTAAATAGTCTTGATACTCTGTACTTGATACTTTTTACTTTTCTGGCTTGTCCAGGTTAGGTCATTGTTTTAAAACCCAAAACGAGGATTGACAACCGGATTAAACATTGAGCCAAAAGTATAGCTGAATCCAATGCTGGTATAGTAGTTATAGCCCGATTGGGCTTGCTTCTGACGGAGCAATAACTCATCAATACTTAAACCACCACCCGGCAGGTGAACCTGGTTATGGGTAATATTGTAAGAAGACATAAAATTGAATGAGAACCCTTTAAATATGCGTAAATTAGCATGGACACTAAAGTTAAGGGCATATAATTCACTATCGTGCAAAAAGGAATCATATGTAGCTGAACCGCTTATGGTGCCCCATTTCTGTTTGAAACTACCACCTAACTCAACACTTTGTTCCCAAAGCAATTCATCATTTTTATTAAATATACTTGACTCAATATATTCATTGTAAACAGCTCCGGCCCGGTATGATAAGGTTATTTGTTTACGCGTTGCCTCTTCGTACGGAAACACGCTAAACTCAATGGCAGGCTTAAACTTCAGGTATAAATCAGTATTACCATAAACAGAGTTTCCTGCTTCTGCAAAGGCTCCCAATGACCACAAACGATAAATACTAAATACATTACGTACATCCAATGAACGGTTTTCTTTAATGTATTTGTTAGTCAGGGTGATAGGTTTACCACCCGGCTCAGTCGGAGGCATTTCGTAGGTAAATTCCGAAGTGTTTTTATCCCAGCTCCCCCTCAGGTAAAACTTGTTTTTCTCTGTAACACGTTTGGCCGATAAACTACCATTAATATTAGTAATGGTTGATGTTTCTTCACCGCTCTGACTACCGCTTAACCCAAGGCTAAATACCCATGAATTCCATTTGTCACTCTCCTCAAGAGGTTCAATTACTTCAGTTGTTGTTTGTGTTGAATCACCTGGAATATAGGGCCTGACCTTTTGAAACATGTAACTCCAAAAGTTACCTAAACCCATCTCAAGGTGCATCTTCAATTCTTCACGAAGTTCATCAGCAGTTGCATTCATATCCATAATATACGATGAGCGGTAAAACAATTCATCAAATTTACCCTGACCAGAAAACTCTAAATCATACTCGGTACCACCACTGCCTGTTTTCTGGGTCAATACCATAATATATACGTCAGCATCTTTTTGATCACGTGCAAAATTCAGGTAATTCATCTCCTGTCGTAAATAGGTCATGTCGCACATGGTACAGTCAAGATATACATTTAATTTGGGCATATTGGGTTGCTGAGCCTTTGTTAAAAAGCTACTTAATAGCATACAAATAATTATGCCCTTCATATAGTCATTCATTCTTTTCATGTTTCCCGGTAATAAGTTTATTGCAAAAGAATAGTATATGTGGTAGATAAGAGGTTAACGCTTAGCTAATCAAGGTTAATTAGGGTTAAAGGGTTAAAGGGTTTATGATTTATGATTTATGATTTATGATGTTCGATGTTGGGATTATATATGTTAGATCGATAGGTAGTTAGGTCATTAGATCAATAGGTAGTTAGGTTGATAGGTCATTAGGCAATTCAACTCATCAACTTTTCAACAACTTTTCTCCTGATTCAGTATCCTTGGACAAGAAACCCTCAAACTTGAACAGAAACCTTGTTCTAAAACACATACATTTGTATAAACAAAAACATTTTCTTTTTTTTGATGAAAACATTTCCTGGTGAACCAACTTTCAGACACTATACATAAAATGCAATCGGGCAGCAAAAGGGCTTTCAAAGAGATCTTTGATGAGTTTTACACACCTCTTTGTTCTTTTGCATACAAGTACCTGGAAGATACAGCAGGCAGTGCAGATGTGGTTCAGGAAGTATTTCTGACACTTTGGAATAATCGTGCTAACTTTTCGAATGAAGGCACATTGCGTTCTTATCTGTTTACATCGGTTCGTAATAATTGTTTAAATATAATTAGGCACGAAAAGGTAAAAGAGCGCAACAGAGGAGAACTGGCAGAGTTTCAACTATCGGACAATACAGATGAGCATGAAATTGAAGCAATGGTTTATGCTGAAGTTCATAAAGCTATTCAACATTTGTCGCCACAAGCCCGTGAGGTAGTTATTCATTCAATGAACGGGTTAACCAATAATGAAGTGGCAGATGAACTAAATGTTTCTGTTAATACCGTTAAAACCTTAAAAAAACGAGCTTATAAAAGCCTTCGCGAGAAACTTGGAGGTATGCACTGGGTATTGATTGTTCTTGTTTCTTGATTGAAATAGCTGTTTAAATTGTCTAATTGCGAGTTGAGTAATTATCCCTTGAAAAAATAAAAAACGATTCTTAAGGCTAATATTATCAGCTAATAATGTGATGAAAGTGAATTTAGGTTAAAGAAAAACTAAAATAATGTCACCCACATTCACCTGATCCGTGTTATGGTTGCAAACAAGTAAAATTGTATGCATACCAACAACAAAAAAATAGCAGATCTAATTACCCGCCACCTCAAAGGTGAGCTGTCCGATACCGATCGGCAGGTGCTCGAAAAGTGGTTGATTAAAGATAATAACAGGCAGTTGTTTGAGAAGATAGTGAATAAAGAAAACCTATTGAATCAATCGCTTTTGTTCGACAAATTTGCCAGTGATATTGCCTGGCAATCAGTAGGCAGAAAGATTAATGCTCAACGCTCAATTGGCCGATGGATATCATACGCTGCAGCGGTATTGGTACCCTTGGTTTTATTCTTTAGCGTTTATAAAATTTCTGATGATGCCCGAAATCGCAACGACTATGCAAAAGTTTATGAGATTAAGCCTGGTGAAAATAAGGCTGTTTTAACCCTGCACGATGGCAGCACTGTTGAAGTAGCCTCAGCCGATACACTTATTAATATTCTGAAATCAGGAACTAATATTAATATTGATTCGCTGGGAGCTGATTATAGTGTTGAACAGGATAAGTTAAGCAGTCAACTACGTTACAATACCATGATTACATCCAGGGGGCGAGAGTTTAACCTTACACTGGAAGACGGCACTAAAGTCTGGATGAATGCTGAATCGCAGTTACGCTATCCCGAGCGGTTTATTGGCAATACACGCGAGGTTTATGTTGAAGGTGAGGTTTATTTTGAAGTGGCTAAAGATAAGAACAGGCCATTCTTTGTGAATTTCAATGAGAAGCGTATCAGGGTATTGGGTACAGAGTTTAATGTGCGTTGCTACAATGATGAACAAGCTGATGTAGTGACCCTGGTTGAAGGTAGTATTGCGTTAGATGCTATGCAGGAAAGCGTTATTTTAACACCCGACCAACAGGCAATCATTGCACAGAATGCTGACCAAATAGATGTTAATGACGTGGACGCCAATATATATGCTGCATGGAAAGATGGTAAGTTTGTGTATAATAATGCACAGTTGGAGACCATTATGAAAGACCTTTCGCGATGGTATCAGCTCAATATTTTTTACCAAAATGAGATCATGAAAGACAAGCGATTCTCTTTATATACAAATCGTTACGATTCTATAGAGGAGATGCTGGAGATATTGGAGGCAACCAATAAAGTTAAATTTGAAATATTTGAAGATAATATTGTAATTAAATCCATAAATTAAGAAACAGAAACCTACAGAATCAAAAAAGAAACAGGGGATATTGGCACTATCCCCTGTTAATCACAAGCTGATTGGCACTCAGCTCATTCGTTAAATAATCAATTTCAAAATTATGAAGAAAAATCGAGAACCCATCTTTCTTGAGGGAAGAAAGATGTTAAAACTGTACAGGATTATGAAACTGTCTGTTGTACTATTGTTAATCGGGATGTTGCAGGTATCTGCATCTGTTTACTCGCAGGGAAACCGGGTAAAGCTCAAAGAAAGCAACATCACATTGGCTGAATTATTCTGGAAAATTCAGTCCCAGACAGACTTTGTCTTTGCATTTAGCAATGAAGATGTTGAAGCATTCTCAAGTATTGATGTCAACACAGAAGGGGACATTGAGGATATTCTTAATGAAATATTAGCTGATAAAGATCTGTCATTTGAATTAAAAAATGGCGTATATGTCATTCACCGCAAAGCACCAGAACCAACTCCTGTTGTTGTGGAAGAGGTGCAGGAAGAAAAGAAAATGAAAATATCGGGTACCGTGCGCGACGAAAATGGCGAGCCTTTACCATTTGCTGCTGTTTGTTTCAAAGGAACAACCTATGGCTGTGTATCGGCTGTTGACGGGCATTATGTGCTTGAGGCACCAGTTGAAGAAGGCTTAATGCTTGAAGTGTCGAGCCTTGGTTTTAAAACACAGGAAATAGAAATTAATGGCAGAACAGTTATTGACATTGTGTTGGTGTCAGATATTCAAGGGATTGATGAAGTAGTAGTTACGGGATTTACACAAATTTCACGTGAGCGTTCATCTGGTTCATTTGGTAAGCTGAGCGAAGATCTCATCGATAAGCCAGCAATAGATATTTCGGAACGTTTAGTAGGTACCCTTGCAGGGGTTCAACAGGTGGTTGATGAGCAGGGAAATAAACGATTTGAAATTCGTGGACAATCATCTCTTAAACCAGAATATGGAGTAGTAGCTTCACCGCTGATTGTAGTAGACGGATTTCCTATTGAAGGTGAGTTCGAAAGTGTTAATCCAAATGATATTGAAAGTGTTACAATATTGAAAGATGCTGCTGCTGCTTCAATTTGGGGGGCTCGTTCTGGTAACGGAGTTATTGTAATTACTACCAAAAAAGCGAAGAAGGCACAGCCCACTACGGTTGAGTTTAGTTCATTCTGGCGTTTTCAAAACAAACGCAACTTAACAGAAGAGCTAAACCGCGTAAGTGCTGCTGACCAGATAGAATTGGAGAAATTTACCTGGCTGACAACAAATGACTGGGGATCTCCGGCCTATTTATCTTCATGGGGACTTCCCGGAAATTCCTCCAACGACATTGCAAAAGCCCGATTGTCTGCAACACAAACAGCTTTTAACGAGTTTCGTTTAGGAAATATTACTGAGGAGGAACTAAATGCTCAATTGGCCAAGTATGGTTCATTTGATAATACGCAGCAGATTAAAGATCATCTATTACAGAATCCGTTTACACAGCAATATAACCTGGCTATTTCAGGAGCGACTAAAAAGATGCGAAATCGCATATCTCTTATGTTTGAAGATAGTAAAACGGATTATAAAGGTGATGATAAGCAAAAGTATATGGTGAATTATAACATGAGCTATAACTTTACTGACTTCATTCGATTTGATTTAAACACCAATTTCAATTATCAGGATGATACGTATAATGGTTCAAATGCTCGAATTTATTATACTGATTCACCATTTCAGGATGCTATTAGTGTAGCACCATATCAGCAATTAATTAATAGTGACGGTTCATTGGCCAGGTGGACAAACGGACCTGTCACATCATGGGGACCTTATGGTAATGAATCGCAAATATACCAACCAAATTTTGATCGTTTTGTTGATCCGACCCTTTATCCTTACGACAACTGGACATATAATCCTATTGAGGAAATTAATGCAAGGGAATTCAGAGCTAAAACAATACATGCACGTATTAATGCAGGATTGAACATCAAATTATTTAAGGGATTGGATATTGATTCGAAGTTTATGTACGAAATGTATGATTACGATGATACAGAAAGATACTTCGAAGATTCATTTGAGGTGCGTATGACTGTTAATCAAACCTCCGGAGGAACGTTTGACGATGCAGTTGCCGGAAATGTAGTACCAAACCTGCCAAAGGGAGAGTTTGTTGATAAATTCAACCGTACGATAAAAGCTTGGAACTGGCGTAATCAGGCTAACTATAACCGCACTTTTGGAAAGCATCAGATCAGTTTGTTGATCGGTCAGGAAATTAGCAAACGCACAACAGATATTTGGGTGCTACCACGTTCATATGGTTACGACCATGAAAGAGGAACTACGCAGGTGTTACCAAATGGTCCGGGTAATGTGGCCAGTGGGTTCTTATACAATTCTTTTATAAGAGATTGGTATGGAGCACCACGTCGTATTACAACGCCTTATCCTTCAGGTACTGGTGCCAGCTTTGTTTCTTCATTTGATGGTTTCAGAAGTACGTCAGTACCAGGCTATTTTAATGATGTATATTTCTCATTGTATTCCAACTTTTCTTATACTTATAATGAAAAGTATAGTGTGACTGGCTCGGTACGTACCGATGCTTCTAACTTTATTTCTGCCGATCCTGAATATCGTTACTCGCCATTCTGGTCTATTGGCGGTAACTGGCAGGCACATAAAGAAGATTTTATGTCAGGATTAGAATGGTTAGATCGTTTGGCTCTGAGAGCTAGTTATGGTTTCAATGGTAACCCTAATAAATCAACTTATGCCAAAACAGTGGTAAGCATTGAGCAGACTAAGGATCCTGATTCAGGAGAATATGCTACGACTATCTTCCGTGGTCATGGTAACCCTACGTTACGATGGGAGTTAATCGGACAAACAAACGTGGGTATCGATTACTCTATGTGGAATGGTAAATTATTCGGACGGGTTGAATACTACAGTAAGAAAAGTGAAGATTTAGTAACACCTATTAACTTGCCATCATTCCAGGGGACTTTTTCAGCTAACCTTAATGCTGTTGAAATGCGCAACTCAGGTATAGAGTTCGAAGTAGGTACTACTTTACCAATCAAGGGAAGAGATATAATGTTCTCAGGTAACCTGAATTTTGCATATAACAATAACGAGATTCTGAAACTGTATTCGAAACCTGCATGGGTAAGTGCTCTGACACAAGGTGCTCCACAATCATACCTTGAAGGGTATAATGCCAATACATTATGGGCTTACAAATATGCTGGTATGGAAGATGGTGTGCCTATGATTGAAGACAAAGATGGGAATAAGCATGATGCAACTAATATTTGGGGACTTGATGGAGAGGCTCTTGATTATTCATATAACCAAGGTGTTACTGTTGCGCCATATATTGCTGGTCTGAGTTCAAATATTAAGCTGTATGATTTTGATCTTTCATTCATCATCATGGGTAAGTTTGGTCATGTTTTCCAAAGAAGTGTTTATGATTTCTGGTTACCGGATAATAATGCCTCTGTATCGAACCTATATCATGAGGCTCTGGATGCAGATCCAAATTCCACAATTCCATTACCATCTGAAGGTTATCACCCATATATAAACAGTTTGTATGGTGCTTCACAAAATATGGATTACCGAACCACCGATGCCTCACACATTCGATTCCAGGAAATAAACCTGAGTTATAATGTTCCACAAACTATCCTGGGTAAAACAGGCTTGAAAAACTTCAGATTATACGGACAGATTAATAATGTGGGAACCATCTTATTTAACGATTATGATGAGGATCCTGAATACAGATTTTATAAGCCTAGAGCCGTATTTACATTTGGTTTAAAGACTAATTTCTAAAGTAAAGGAGAATTAAAATGAAACAATTATATAAAATATTCCTACCGATACTTTTAGCAGCGCCAATAATTGTTGGCTGCGAAGATATGCTGGAGGAAATACCAAGTAAACAACAGGAGATTATTCCGACAAAAGTTGAATATCTGGATGGTTTTCTATCAAATAATGATCAACAATCTATTACACTGGATGCTCAAATTCTAATGAGTGATGATTATGTGCCCTTAAATACTTTTCAGGAGCGCGATGCCTGGCATTACAGTGGAAGTCAGGCGCAGATGCCTATTACCTGGAGTATGAATGCTATTACTATTTCAGATTATGAATCCGGACCATGGCGTAATTGTTATGATTATATGTATAAAGCCAACACAATGCTTGAATATTTACCAGAAGTATCAGGTACAGACGAACAAAAGGCCAGAACGGCGGCTGATGCACATTATTGGAGAGCTTTAAATTATTATTATCTGATCACTAATTATGCTCTTCCATATCAACCCAACGGATCAACACGCTCTTCTTTAGGAGTGCCGATTAAACCGGATACTAACCTAGAGGATTTTCCAAACAGAGCAACAGTTGGTGAAGTTTACGATCTTATTTTGGAAGAATTAACTGAAGCAGAAACATTCTTAAAAGATCAAGCATTAGAAATTGCTGAGGTTGGCAATATTATGCAATGGAGAGCCAGTGCACCTGCATTGTACGCTTTATATGCACGTGTTTATTTGACAATGGGTGACTTTAACAGTGCATTGACTTATGCTCAAAAAGCGTTGGAGAATAATGGAGAGGCACGTCTAGTGAACTATGCCACCGAAATGAGCTATGCAGATGAGATGGAACGCACAGAAATAATTTATACTTCAGAGACTGATCCGGGAACGGAGGTGACTATTCAATATCCGTTAACATCCAGTCAAATGTTCCGTCGGTATGATTGGAAGGAAACCTATTACAAGAGAACAACAAGTGCTCCAAGAGGATTGTGGTTAGTACCGAGTGATGAGCTAATAGCTTTGTTTGGCGTCGATGAAGCCACACGTGAATTAGATTTGCGTTGGAAGTATTATTACATTGAAAATTATTCATACACTGAATCTGATTATCGTGGTGGAATGAATTGGTGGACAGGAACATTCACTCCTGCTGAGGAGATTGGTGCATGGGTTGGCAGGCCTGATATTGGACCTTCAGTGGCAGAAATGTACCTTATAAAGGCAGAGTGTCAAGCCCGTACAGGCGATTTGAGTGGGGCAGAAGCAACAGTTAATATGTTGCGTAAAACGCGCTTTGATCCTGCAGCTGATGCATCAATAGTTGATTTGTCTTTTGCCAATGCTGAAAATGCAATCAAGCAGGTGCTTGAGGAAAGAAGAAGAGAAATGCCATTCTTTTTTCGTTGGAATGACATGGCCCGTATTGCTGGGTATGGTGAAGCTTCAACACTTTTGCCGGCAACTATTTCGCGCGAATTCTATGAGTTTGATTTGAACAATGTATTTACAGATGCTCCCAAAACCTATACTTTTAATCCAGCATCAGAATTGCAGAAATTTGCTTTCCCAATCCCACGTAAAGATATTGATCAGGTTGCTGTTTATGGTGTAGATATGAAACAAAATTCCTATCCGGCAGATCAATAACAGATCGATCATATATTCTCAATCCCTCCCAATAGGGGGGGATTTTTTTCTTCTTTCATTAATCTATGCTCCCTTTCTTATGAAGTTATTTCCTGTTTCAATATTACTATTGATTTTTTTTGCCTGTTCATCTCCCTGCCATGAAGACGGTTTTATAATCAAAGGTCAGATTAAAGGGCTGAGCGATCAGTATCTGTATTTCGATCGCGACTTTCATTCTGATATAATAACAATAAAGGATTCATTTTTTGTCAGGAACGGTCGATTTACTTTAAAAGGTAAGTTGAGAGAACCGGCAGAGCTGGATTTTTACACAAAAGATTTCAAAACGTTTAACGGACATCTGATTGTTGAAAATACATCTATAAACTATAAATCAAGCACAGGTATAGATGCAATAGAGCAGGTGGATGGCTCTTTTTCTAACCAACTGTATCAACAGTACCAATCAACGCTCGAACATTGCTTTAGGGCATATAACTGTGAACTAAATAAGCAGACGCAGGCTCATTTATTGCAACACAGTTTAAAACTGGTAAAGGAATACCCTCAACACCCGGTTTCACTAATGGGAATAAAGCACCTTTTAAAGTATCTTAATACCGGACAAGGCTCGGCTGATGTGCTGCAACAAATTGTTAGGCTTTTAAAACCGACCTTTGAAAATGAACCGGAATTTAAACAATTACAACATTTTACCAATGCAACGGCTTTGCGACAGGAAGGTACTCCGTTTATTCAATACCAGTCACAACTACCCAATGGGAAATCTGTCCGTTTGTCTGACCATTACGGTAAAGGATATATGTTCGTTAATTGCTGGGCTTCATGGTGTGGGCCATGTCGCGAAGAATACCGGTATTTTGATGAGGTTTATAACAGATTTAAAGGTAAAGGATTCCAATTGGTAAGCATCTCATTTGACAGCAAGAAGTCTTCCTGGTTAAAAGCTATTAAACAGGATGGTATGGAAGAATATATCAACTTGTCAGAACTAAAGAACTATCAAAATAGCATATCAAAAGTATATGGCATTAACCAGGTGCCAGATAACTTCCTGCTCGATAAGAATGGAACAATCATCAGAAACAATATACCCGCCGAGGATTTGATGGAACTGATGGAGGAGTTGATGAAATAGTTGAACTGTCGAGTTGTCGAACTGTTGAAAAAGTTGATGAGTTTAATAGTTGAATTGCCTAATGACGTATCAACCTAACTACCTATTGATCTATCGACCTAACTATCTATTGATCTAATGACCTAACTACCTAACTACCTATTGATCTATCAACCTAACTATCTATCGACCTAACGACCTAACTATCTATCGACCTAACTATCTATTGATCTAACATATACAATCCCCATCTCACATCCCAACATCCCCCATTAACCTTAATTAACCTAAACAAATTCCTCACGTGTCACCCATGTAGAAACGAAGCGTGTTATGGTTTCAACATTGGTTAATTGTCGTATTATAACCTAAATAAAACAAACAAAATGAACAACTTTAAAACAATTTCACGAACAACTCTTTTTTTGAGTATTGTGGCGCTTTCCATGATTATAAGCGCTTGTGGAAGCAAATCTAAGCAAGAAGAAACAAAAGGCGGATTTAATTTGACCGGAACTGTAGAAGGCTATAATTCAGGAACGGTTAAAATGGAAGCATTTGTTGACGGCGAGAGTAAACTACTTGGCGAAGCTGAAATTAAGGATGGACAGTTTGCTTTCAACTATGATTTTCCTATTCCAACTGAAGTGAGTTTGAGTATAGGCGAACGAGGGGACGGCTGGTTTGCTCGTTTTTATGCTGAAAACGCTAACATGACCATTAAAGGAACTAAAGGATCGTATGAGAGTGTAATTACCGGAGGCGTAGTACAAGATGGCGCTATGCGTTATAGGAAAGCCACTAAAGCATTTTATGAAGAAAATGGCGATCCCTATGGTTTTGATTCGCGCATTTATGCTGCCAAAACCGAAGAAGAGAAAAAGAAGATAGAGGAAGAGAAGGTTCTTTATAACAATAAGATAGAGGATTTTTATAAAGAATACATTCGCTTAAACCCCAAAGATCCTTACGTGGCACAAATTGTTTATGTACGCTTAACTTCTAAAACAGGAGGTCAAAGTGCTCAGGCTTTGGCAAAATGGGCTGAACCTATTGATGAATCAATTCGTCAGCACCCATTTGTTGCACAAATGTTTAGCATGCTGAACAGTATGTTGGAAACAGAGGCCGGTCTGGACAAGTTTGTAGCTGATGCACATGATGTAAAATACAAAGTTGATAGATCATACAAGGGCGCTGCACATACCAATGTGAAGTACCTGGCAGTATTAAACAATGATAACCTGGTAGCCCTTTCCAGTGAGTTTGGAATTCATGATGATTACAATTCACATGGAGGAAAAAAGGAAGAACCTAAAGCCTTCAATGTGCAAATTATTAATCCTGAAGGTAAAGAATTGAATCGTTTCAAGGTGGTGGCAGAAGGGCTGGCATCGTGTATTGCTGCCGATGCAGATAATAATATATATGTATTAACAACTCTTTTGAAAGAGAAGAAAACCAAGTTTCGCGGGCGCGAAACCGTTTACATGGAAAAGGTAGGAGCCAAGTGCTATGTATTTAATACCAACGGTGAAAAGCAAAACGAATTTTTGCTTGAAGGTCGTGAATATGCAACAGGAGCCCGCATTTACAAGGATAAACTATTGGTGTCAGATGTGGGAAAAGGAGCCCTGGGAATTTATAATTCATCCAATGGTAAACTCATATCAACTATCAAAGACTTAAGACCTTGTTGTTCCATTCTTGACTTTGATGTTGATTCTGAAAAAGGAGAGATATTAGCTGCCAACCTGGGGTCATTCCGTGTAGATGGCTATACTATGGAAGGTAAGAAAATTGTGTCCTTTGGTCAGCGTGGTCGCGGAATTGATGATTTCCATTCGTGTTGTAACCCTGTTAGTGTACGTCGTTTACACAATGGAGCTGTTATCACTGTTGAGAAAGCACCTACCCGTATCAAAGTATATAGTCGCGAAGGAGCGAAGTTTGTTGAGGGTATAGAAGAGTTGGTTGAGGGATGTTTCCACATACCGGTTATGTCTGACAGTAAAGACAATATTTATCTGGCCTCACCTAAAAAAGGCCTGGTTAAGTGCGTGGTGATTTGATAGATGACACAAGAGGCAAGACATAAGACACAGGACATAAGATTTGTAATCAAATTAATTTATCACTAACCAAAAGTCATTTCGTTAAATAATCAAATATTAAGGCAATGAAAAAGTTACTACTACTGGCCGTGGCAAGCCTGATAAGTTTAAACACATTCTCTCAGGGAATGGTGTTTTTCCAAGGCACTTGGGAAGAATGTAAAGCAGAAGCAAAAAAGGAAAACAAGAAAATCTTCATTGATTTTTACACCAAGTGGTGCGGACCATGCCGGGCAATGGCTAAAAATGTATTCCCATTACCTGCAGTTGGTGAGTTTTACAACCAGTATTTTATTAATTATAAGGTTGATGCTGAGGTAGGCGACGGGCCGGCATTGGCGAAGCAATATGAGGTAAAGGGCTTTCCTACATTTATCTATGCTGATGCTGAAGGTAAGTCTATATACGAAGGTTCATCCATTGGAGCCAGTGATGAAGAGGGTTTTTTGCGTTTGGGAAGACTGGCCCTTGGTTTAGAAGAAAAAACTTGGGCGTGGTACGAAGAAGAGTATAACAACGGCAATCGAAAAACCGAATTTTTAGAAGCTTTCTTCAATGCTCGCATGGCTGAGAAAAGTATGCCACCGTCACCTGATGATATGTGGGATTTGTATAATTCATATCCCGAGTCGGAGCGATGGGAAGGAAAACCGCTACAGATAGCCTTCTGGCAGGCCCGTTATGGTAACCAATTCTATGAGTTGGTTAAGAATAACAAGGACAAGTTCCCTCTGTTAAAAGACAGTCATAATGCTGTTGGCTGGATTAACTCGTCTTTATATAACGCTATGAGGGAACCTGAAAAGTTAGATGAGGTATTTAATGGCATAAAAGCCGATTTTCCACGCTATGCCGATCAGGCCAAAGAACTGTTTGATGCTGACCAATTGCGATTTAACAGTAAGAATACGGAGCATGTAGTGCAGATGATGGCTTATAAGGAAAAATATGGCGAGCCATTGCAATTCGATTTTATGGTTGGCTCTTCAGCCCTTCAGGCTAAGCAATTAAAACCAGAACATGCTGATTTTATCCGTGCTAAGTATGAAGAAGGTATGAACAGTGAACCGGTACACTTCTTCTCGGTGGGCGCATATATCTACCTTAGTTATAAAGCCGGTAAAACAGAAGAAGCCAAAGACGTAGCGCAGCGCTTTGCTAAAGAAGCTGAGAAATACAAAGATTCAAAAAAATCGGCCTGGGCATATAATACTGTTCAAAAGGTGTTGAATGGAAGTGAACCTCAACCTTTAAGTTATCCGAAGCATTAATTAATTTTTAATACCATATATTCTTCTCACCGGGTGAATAGCTTATTTGTCCGGTGAGAACGTTTTTGTATTGTCTTAATGATTTTTGGCTAGGTTTAACTATAGAACATTGAATTTTAATAAGAAGAGAATGCGGGAAACAGGTTCCATTGCGTTTATGTAAGGAAAACCAAATCAAATAGGTTTTTTATTACTTTAAGATTCAATATTGTTGTACTTATTCTTTTTTCAATATCATATATCGCATAGAATGTTTGTCGAATTAAAAGCGTTTAAAAACTGAGCAGTTGTTTCATTGATAAAACAGGATGAATAAGAAATATTTACACAAAATATAGATTTCAAATTTCTACAATAAAAAAGAAAGCTTCTCCGGAATTGTCGCTTACCAAAATACGATGGTCTTCTTCAAAGATTACACAGCCGCCATTTTTAAGCACTTTATTTCGACTTTTGTTTAGATCACTTACGCCAAAACATGAGACCCAGTATTCATATTTACCTTTCATAATATTAGGTATTTCCAATATGTTGGCTATGTGTTCGTTATTGGTGTTCCACACCTGAAGATGTCCATAATCATCGGGTTGAAATGACCAGTTAAAAATGCTCTGATAAAACGTTAAAACTTTATCTGTGTTGGATATATGCAGTTCGTTCCAGATTAGATTATCAGGGGTGTAGTTTCGGGTATTTTGAAGTACATTACCTTCATAAACAGTAAAACCCGCACCTTGTGGATCTCGAATAAGTGCTACTTTGCCAATGTCATTTATGCACTCCTGCATCTCTATTATACCACCTGATGCTCTGGCTTTAGAAACGGTTTCATCAACACTGTTAACACTGATATAGGTCATCCAAAAGTGCGGCATGCGCATTTGTTTAAACTTATCAGGTGTTTCGTATAGGCCAGCAATTGGTTTTGTACCCAGGTAGGCGGTGTAGTAACCATGCGATTCGTAGAAGCTCCATCCAAAAACATTTTGGTAGAAAGAAATTGATTCTTGAGGATGGTATGTTGAAAGATCTGCAAAAAACGGAGTGTTTGGTGTCATAGATAATTGTTTGATTTATAAAGTGATGATTGTATCAATTAAGAAGCAGGCCTAAACCCGGAGCCGGTAATTCTTTACAATGCGACAGGCCCAAGGTCTCTCTAACCCAAAATTTAATTTTTATCTTCTTTCTGTCTTTTCCATACTTCAGTATAAGGTTGTCCCTGAATGGTCATTTTAACTGTTAGTTCATCGCCTTTGAGTGTAAAGCGAACGTAGTAAAATGAACCATCTGGCAAGTGCATTTTTCCATAGGTGTAGCTCCCATCTTTATATAAAATATCTTCAAGGAAGAAGTCTTTTTCCCCACCAACTGCTTTTATTTCAGTCGTTCCATCGTTGTAATAATGCACTTTTCCAAAGTATTGCTGATTGAATTTCACAATCTCATAGATAGCCTTGTAATAGTCGTTATTGACTTCCCAAATACCTAAAATATTATCACCGTCATTGAGTGTGTCGTTCTTTAGAGAATCGGTTAATTGTTTGGTGCCAGGGTTTTTATTTATGATATCGAGTGTTTCATTTTCAATTTGCATCTCCACAATGCGTTGTTCAATCATTCGTTGCTTTGATCCACCCTGGCATGAACTAATGCTAATTAATAAAAGAGTGGTAATTGAGATAATGTATAATTTCATTTTTTAAGTTTTTGTTATTGATTGGTGAGTACAAACATAGATTATAGGAAATCAGTTTTTTTTGACATGGATCAAAAATGGGTGATTAAACTATTTTTATTCGCTGGGTTATTTCCCGTAAACGCAACCATTGTTGATAATATAACGGCAGGCTAACTACACTTTCTATAAATTGGTATACATACATAATTAAGGTAAGCAATACCCCGTACTGAATATTATCACCTTGCATTGCCATATAAATGGACGATATAAGTAGCAACAACATGATAAACCAGCTGATTGAATAGTTGACCGTTTCAATGTCTGATAAACGAATATTCCATTTCATTAACTTCAGCAAATGATACTTATGTTCTGACTGTTTATTGAGGGCTATAATATTCACCTGGTTCTCCATTTCATTATTGAAAGAGGAGTTATAATCGTGAGTTTTTTTGCTGCTCAATAAGTAAATAATAAAAACCAATAAGCCACAGACGATGGCTCCAATGAAGATTTCAAAATTAAGAAAGCCAATAATAAATGTAACAGCTATTAAGCCAATGCTATGTTGAATTATCTCGGGTAATTGGTTTTCTGCAAAACTCACCATTTCGGCCAGCATATTCAAACGGGCTGCCTTAACAGAGGTATTCAAGGTTTCCGTTTTGTGCATGGTGCTGGTGCAAAGTTGTGTATAAATCTTAGCGTAAAAACGCGAATCGAATAAACGACGACTACCACCAATTAGTATCAGTAAAAGCCCTGGTAACGCAAGATGAACTAAAGCCAGCAGGTTGTTATTGATGAGACCATCAATGGCTTTACCAATAAATAACGGAAATAAAATGCCCAGAATGGCTTCCATAAAAATCAGGCCTAATGTTAATAAAAGACGTCCCTGATTTTGTTTAAAGATCCTATTAATAGCCATAATACATCCATGCTACAAATGGTTCGGAATAAACCAGGCTCCACAACGATAGTAGAATCCACAGTATTGATATTAACCAGAAAAAGACGGGTTGCTCTTTTCTGTCAAAAGTATCAAGAAAGAAGGTGTGCCCTTTTTTAATACCTTGTATGCTCCATATCAAAAACAAGGCTGCGAAATAGAAACTGGTGTAATTAAAATAAATAGCAGGGGGCAAAAGTATCAGAGCAATGCTGGTTTTCCACTTGATGTTATTCGCCAAAGGTATTCTCTGCTCCCTTCTATCAGTAGAAGGTGCGGTTTTAAGTTGTGCTTTAGGCTTCACCTTGTTGTTCCATCTTTCTATTTCCTGGTACACCTCCCACGTTCCCATCTCCAGTTCTTCGGCACTCATCTTTGCCGGACTATAAACCGCATGTGAGCCATCATACTTCGACCAGTCTTTAGTTTTAATACGCCCCTGGGCATCAAGTTTTTTATAACTTTCAGAACCAGGGAAAGGAATCATCAGGTGGGGATAAGCTTTATCAACACCTATTGCTTTAATGAATTCAATAGTTTGCGAAAAGATATTGGTGTCATGCGCATCGAATCCAAATAAAAAGTCACCAACCACTTCAATTCCATATTGCTTGATTATATTGACATATGCTTTTATCTGCTCTGGTTTCACAAAATCTTTACCTTGTTCTTTTAAGGCCTCTTCTGATGGTGTTTCAATACCAAATAGCAGAGCTTTCACCCCGGCTTTTTGGGCAGCCTTCAATAAAGCTTCATCCTTAGCAATTAATATGGTTGTTTCACCATAAAAGTTCATATTGAGTGGCTCCAATGCCTCAAACAGTTCCAACGCATATTTTCGGTTATGCGTCAGGTTATCAGAGTGCAGTTCTACCCATTTCACCCCTAACTTTTTAAGCGCTTTTACTTCTTCTACAATGTGCTCAATTGGGCGCAGGGTATACTTATCGAAGAATTGATGTACGAGGCAGAAGTCACAATGCATAGGGCAACCACGGCTTACTACCACCGACCAGGTGTAATTATATTTAGAAACCGGTATTAGATTGGTTGGATAGTTTTTTAACTCTGATAAGTCGAGTGGTTGCGTACGTTTATATATGGCTTGCAACCGTTTATTTTCGATGTCTGCAAATAGCTGCTCCCATACCCCTTCTGATTCGCCAATAATTATAGTATCAGCATGTTCGGCTGCTTCTTCCTGGAAAAAGAAAGTATGAAGACCACCTAAAACAGTGACCTTTCCTTTTGCTCTAAATTTCTGGCATATTTCATAAGCACGATAAGCATCCGGAGTAGACATAAAAACAGCTACCACATCGGCATCAGATTTAAAATTGGCAGACATACCAATGGTCTCATCACACATTCCGATGTTGGTGCCGGCTGGCATAGCAGCTGCAGCCGAAAAAATGTTTTGCGGAGGTCCTCCTGTTTCGGCTTTGTATTTAGAATAATCGCTTCCGGCCGATGCTTTTATTAAATATATTTTCATAATTAAAATGTCTTATTAATGATTAAAACTCAAATGAAACACGGATAATCGGGTTTCTATAAGGAGAATCTTTTGCATTGTTTAATTTAAAGTTTAACAATAAACCTATGGCATGTTTGTCGTTAATAGGCTGTTTATAGCCAATTCCGGTAAATAGGGTGTAAGTGTTGGTTTTGTATTGGTATTGGCCGCTTTCGTCTTTATATTTCCCACGCCCATATAAGGTTTCAAATGATGTTTGCAGAAAGCAGTTATTAACGATTCCATCTTTGTTTTCAAAAGGTAAATATCGGGCAAATAATTCGCCACCTAAATACCAAATGTCATCATCAATTATTGATTGTTGAGTAATATTGGCTTTGTAAACAGTATTTTCGCTTGAGTAATAGGAGGCAGATATTCCCAGTCCGAAATATGTTTTAGGCAATGCCCTGATAGCGATAGATGGTGTTAGCTCAATTCTGTTCTGAAACCTTCCGAAATCAACCGAACCACTAATGGAATAAAAAATCGGCTTTTTTGATTGAGCACTAAGTAATAATCCACTAATGCATAAAGCAATAAATGCAGCTATTGCTTTTAATAACCTGTTCATAAACAAAATGTTTTCTGCAAAACTATGCATGCCTGAACAGAGTTTTTTTGATCTGGATCAAAAAAACATTTACCGCCTGATACGACTTAGCGTTTCCTGTGTAATACCCAGAAAAGAAGCAATATGGCCCAGCTTAACACGCTGTTCGATTCCAGGGAAGTATTGCTGAAGTTGGTTGTATTGCTCTTTCGCAGACAGAAAAGACCATCCCTTTGAAAAGTAATCAAGAAAAGCCAGTGCCTCTTCTGCCAGCAGACGGGCAAAGTTGCCAAAAGCAGGTGAGTCGGCGATTAGTTTTTGGTATTTGTCAAAACTAATTGCATATACGGTGCAGTCTTCGAGGCATTGCATCTCTTCAAAACTTCCTTTTTGAGCATAAAAACTGTACCAGGCTGTTACAAATTGTTTTTCGGCATAAAACCAGGAGGTTATCATTCGGTCATTATGATAGTAGTAGTTATGAATAACACCTTTATCAATAAAATACAGTTTCCGACAATGTTGATCTTGCTTAAGAATATGTGCTCCTTGCGTAAGCTCTATATACTCAAAGTCGGTTTCTATGCGTGCTTTAAGCTGTGCATCGACAAAGCAACGGGTGCTGATGTATTGTAATAGGTTTTGCATGCTACAATCTAAGTAATAACAATTAATATAGAAGAACTAAAAACTATTTGTGATGAAGGCTTCAAACATACTTATATCTATTACGAAAACAAAGAACTAGTTTGGTTTGATTGAGTATAGCATTTGTGTTCAATATGGTTATAGATCGGTTTGTAGATCACAAAAACGTGTCATTAACCTAAATTAACCTTGCAGGCGTCACCCATTTTGCAGAAGAGCGTGTTATGGTTCTGAATTAACAGAAATATCATCGTTAAATAATCAAAAACAATCACAATGAAAAAACTATTATTATTGGCTGTGGCGGCCGTAGTGAGCCTGAGCATTTTTGCCCAGGGTATTGAATTTGAACATGGCACCTTTGCCAAAGCGCTGGCAAAAGCAAAGGCTGAGGACAAATTACTGTTCGTTGACTTTTATACCACTTGGTGTGGTCCATGTAAAAAAATGAGTAAGGATATCTTTCCTCGCGAAGAAATTGGCACTTTCTTCAATAAGCACTTTATCTCGCTTAAAATTGATGCAGAAAAAGGTGAAGGACCTGAGCTTGCAAAGAAGTATGAGGTAAAAGGTTTTCCAACAATGATATTTTTTAATCCTGACGGATCTGAGAACAAACGTCTGGTTGGTGCAACTCCCGATGCTGGTTTCTTTTTAAGTTTTGCAAAACAGGTAACAGGTGAAGAAACACCTTTCCTCGAGAAATATGAAGCATACAAAAAAGGAAACCGTAACCTGGATTTTGTTCGTGGTTTAATTTTAAGTGGTGGAGTTTATGCTTCTACCTTACCGCGTGAGGAACAAGGACCATGGTTTGAAAAATTTGCTGAAATGGCAGCCTGGTATTTTGTAGCAAAGCAGCCTCATGAAATGATGAATAAAGATGATTTTCGCATTATCTCAATGTATCTTGACGGGCCAAATAATGGTAATCCTTTCGTAGAGCATATCTATAATAATTACGAGGCATGGGCCAAAATAATACCAAACGAAGATTTATCCATGTTTATCTTTCGTACTAATAATCAGTCGATGCATGAATCATATCAAAGTGGTAACCTGAAATTCAGAGAATACCTGGCTGCTGTTCACGGGCGATTGGCAAAAGTGTATGAGGATACACCGGATGCAGATGCTGATGACACCTATACGGTGATGAAGTATGTATGTGAGGCGGGTTACTGCCTGCATGGGCAGAAAGATGTTGATGGTTATTGCGACTGGAATGAGAAATACAAAGCATACCAGAAAGAAAAAGGCGAACTGGACGCAAGAAGCTATATGGCTTTTGTTGGTAATTGCCTGCACGCTTCAAAAGAATATATAACAGATAAGCAGGTCAAGCGACTAATGGGCTATCTTAAAGAAGGCCTGAAGTTAGATCCGAAAGCTACATCCCTCATTGATAATATGGGTGATTGCTATGCCTTGTTAGGTCAGAATGAGAAGGCTATTGCACAATATAACACCGTTATTGATCTAACCAAAGATAATGCGCGTTCTGCTGCTTATTATAAGGAAAACATGACTAAAAAAATCAGTGCATTAAAGTAAATAGAGATATGAGTTATGAGAATGGGCAATCTGTTATTTACTCATCTCTCACTACTGACAACTTATTACGATAAAACTTAATATCATGAGATTAATTATCACCATTATATTATCAGCCATAACGCTTGGCATTCATGCTCAGAACAGGGCAGAAGACACTGAAAAAACCACCAATTTTCCTAAAATGCGAAAGATGGTGGCAACAGATATACCGGGAGCTCCTATTCCTGGTCAACCTCAATATCTGGAAGGAACGAAAAATGAAATACGTATTGAAAAGCACGGTTTAATCTATCCGGCATTCTTTGACTGGAACGGCGATGGTAAAAAAGACCTGATGCTGGGTGAGTTCGAGACAGGGGATACAGGTTCATACATTAAAGTCTATTTAAATGAAGGTTCTGATAAAAAGCCAGAATTTTCGGGTGAGTACTTTTATGCCACCGATGTAAATGGCGATACCATTACTAATCATCAGTGGTGTTGTATTGGTATTCATCCCCGCCTGGTGGATATGGATGGTGATGGTCACCTTGACTTGTTATCAGGTCAGTATAATCCCGGGTTAATCTCTATGTGGCGAGGCTCAGACAAAGGTTTTATGCCCCGCGAGTTTATCCCACAGAAAGGATATGAGGAAGGTAAACGATTTGCACAGGACAGGGAGCCCTGGAGCGAAGAATCATGGGCATACTGGAATTATACATCAGCTGATTTTGCCGATTTTAATGGCGATGGTCTGTTAGATCTTTTTGTTGGTGGTTCTGATGGGTTCCGGGTAGCATTAAATATTGGAACTAAAGAGAAACCTTCTTTTGGCATTCGTAAGTACCTCTACCATGTCAACGGAGATATACTAAATGTAGACCAACCATCACAAAAAGAAATTGAAGAAGCACATAAAACAGGACGATATCCTAATATGTCGGGTGTTGGTAAGGGGTATATGACACCGGTAGACTGGGATGGCGATGGTGTTCTGGATTTACTAATCACTCATGAGTACTATAAAGAAGGTCATCATCCCATCGAATTCTTCAGAGGCGTGAATACTGATAAAGGTCTTCGTTTTGAACAGACACAACCACTATTCACCGAAGTTAATGGCGAAAAAGCGATGCCCGGATGTCAGCCAATGATAACTGTGGTGGATTACAACAACGATGGTGTTAATGACATTGTAATGGGTCTTTCAATACCAACTATTAACGGTTATGAGGCAGTACCTGAAATCGCCTGGCGATGGACTAAAGAAATGGGTATTGAAATGCCGGGAAAGGATGCAGGACGAACCATTGAATATGCAGGTGGTGTTAAAGGTGCCATCGAGAAAATTGAGGCTGATGCCAAAGGATGGACCAGGCGAATGTACATGGGTAACCTGGACGATTATAAATACCTGACAATGCGTCACCGTGGTTATGTTTTTGTGTTCGAGGGAAAGAAAAATCCCGAGAAAGCAACAGTAAAACATACAAAAGCATTACCTACTGTCGAAAACATAGTTCTAACGAATGAGCAGTCTAAGCACAGCCAGCTGGACGGTCCCGTCAATTATTCAATTACA
The DNA here is from genome assembly GCA_022361295.1 of Bacteroidales bacterium. Taxonomy (GTDB): domain Bacteria; phylum Bacteroidota; class Bacteroidia; order Bacteroidales; family Marinilabiliaceae; genus Carboxylicivirga. The sequence goes on along the minus strand of JAKSBD010000735.1, from coordinate 13,062 downwards.
TTTCCTGAGCGTATTAAATACAGAAAAGAAATGGAGTTAGTGGTTGATTTCAAGCTTAAGAAAGATTGGTATTTATATTCTGAGAATAAGGCAAACGTAGCCGCTGGTTTTATTCCAACGGTTGTTGCTGTTGAATTTGAAAGCGATAAGGTGGAGAAAACAACAGAAATGCTTAAACCCAAAGAGCACCCTAAGGGTGGCATGGTGGTTTATAAGGGCGATGACGTTCAATTTGTTCAGAAGTTTAAACTGAATTCACCCACTCGCGAGGAGTATATGGCAGAAGGCTTTAAAGATCTGGATGAGGTTAAGGTAAAGGTTACCATTAAGTTCCAGACCTGCAATAACGACATGTGTCTTCCTCCTGAAACCATTACAGAAAATATTACAGCTGCAATCAGCATGTTTTAACCAAGGGGTTGGTTTAATGATGAGCATCCCTGTTGAGCAGTAGTTTGACAGGGATTGTTTTAATGTTTATTTCGAGTTCAAGGTTCCGGGTTTAATTCTTCTTTACTCCGAGGTTTAATTCATCATTGAGCTGAAACCCCAAACCCTAAACCCAATTCCATTAACCTTAATTAACCCTGTTTAGCCAACTATTAACCTGAATTACAGAAAGCTTTCTTTTATTTTGAAGCATCGACTATTACCTTAATTACAGTGGATTAACTAATTTAAATTGAGACAAAATGAGACTAACACTAAAAACATTAACCGGCTTATTATTAGCCTTTAGCCTGTTTGCCTGTATATCGGTAACAGAGCACAAGCACAATCAAAAGCCAGATATTGGCTTTGAAGAAACGGCCTTTATACCATGCTGTGGCGAACCGGCGCCCGATACCGAACCGCTAACCTTGAAAATTGCTGTCAACGATACTTATTGCAAGGCTACAGCCTGCGTATGTATTCACAACGTAGCAGCACGTGAGTATGAAGACCTGCAGCAAGAACTCAAAGAAAAACATAATATCAACCTTGAGATTACCTACTTTGAGGAGATTTACCACCTGGAGGATAAAATAAAAAGTAGGGAATTTGATGGGGTCATTTGCAAGCCCTGGAATGTTTACATGCTAAGTAAGGCACATGATCTAAACTATGAACGTGTGGCCGATATTAAAGATGCCTTTAATAACCAATGGTTAAAAGGCGTGTTTTTAGTGCCTGAAGATTCTCCTGTTCAAACACTGGAAGATATCAATGGTAAAGTACTTGTAGCAGGAGAAAAGGATGCTTATGAGAAATATCACCAGCCATTGGCCGTGTTGGATAATAAAGGGGTACAGCCAGGTAAAATTTATCACAAATCCAGTTGTCTGGAGTGTATCAATGAACTGATGGATAAAAATGCAGAGGTAGCTGTCGTGTCCGATTATGTCATGTTTGCCTCATGTGCAGTTGATGTGGCCAATCCGGATGACTACCGTATCATCTATGAGACTGAAGCAACGCCTTTAACCTCCTTAATCATAGACCGTGACAAGGTAAGTAAAGAAGATGCCATGCGATTACAGAAAGCATTGTTAAACGTTTCCAACGAAAACTCACCGGAAACAATGTTAAGCGATGGCTTTGTTAAACCGGCTAAGTGGACGCCTGTTCCTTACCTTAAAACTTTGTAGTGATGGCTCAGAATGAAAAGAAATCGATTAACCGTCGCAGTTTTTTATTGAATGCGGGACGTGCAGCCTTTGGATTGGCTTTAGGTGGATTGGCTTACCGGGTGGTAAGTGCACACATGGATGAGGAGACAGCAGGACCACGCTCACGTTATGTCTGGGCCATTAACCCCGATAAGTGTACCTTCTGTGGAAAGTGTGAAACTCATTGCAACCGAACGCCATCAGCCGTTAAAGCCGTTAATGACCAAAAGAAATGTTCATGCTGTGTGGTTTGCTATGGCCATATCACCAATAAGGAAATTCCTTCAGAAAAAATTATGAGCGACGGACTTCGCATATGTCCTCATGATGCAGTAACACGTGTGAATTATTCGGGAGGCAAAGACGGCTATTTTATCTATGATATTGATGATGATAAGTGCACCGGATGCGGTAAATGTGCCAAAGGTTGTAACGACAAGGGAACCAAATCCATGTTCCTGATAATTCGACCCGATTTATGCCTGAACTGCAATGCCTGCAATATTGCCTCTGCATGCCCCGATGGTGCTATTGAGCGCCTGTATTACGGACCTGAGGATAACTTCCGTGGCATCTATGAGTTGGAAGGAATGAATATGTAATTATGTAAGCCTCTCATTAATAGAGTGACAGCGTGTGTTGATATTATTTATTAAACATCACGTGTGTAGATGCTTACACCCAGAATTTTAAAAGATGAAAAAGATTAGACTAATAACTATAGTCCTCGGCTTCTTATTTTCTTTATTGAGCTCTTCCTTTGCACAGGATGCGCATTCAATTGATGACCTGTCAAGGGGGAACATCAGAGAATTTAAAGATGCTTATATTCCGGTTGAGTACCATGCCTTACCGGAGTACATGTCGTTTGTGGACCTGGGCATTTTACTGCTTTTACTGGGCTTAGGGCTTTTATTTGTGCTAAAGCGTAAAAGCGGCCGCCCAATGAATATTTTAATGCTATTCACGTTTATTTACCTGGCCCTTATCAGGGGAGGGTGTATTTGTCCTGTTGGCGCAATCACCAATGCTACCATGGGAATTATCGAGCCCGCTCTGGTAAGCCTTACTGCTTTTGTGGTGTTTATCGGGCCAATGCTGGTAGCATTAGCAGGCGGACGTGTTTTTTGCTCCACAGCATGCCCTATGGGAGCTGTACAGCATATAGGAAAAGCTAAAAAGCATAAAAAGTGGATTCGTCTGCCCAAAAAACTTAACACGGCCTTAAAGCTTGCACCTGTAATCATTCTGATACTGACAGTGTATTTTGCGGCCAACGGTTCCGCATGCTTTTTTGCCTGTGAGCTGGACCCATACAAAGCCTTGTTTTTTACCGGGCAGTCGTGGTTTGAGCAAGGCCTTGCTTACCTGATGGGTCAGCCAATGGAGTCAAAGATTCTGATTGGTGGTTTAATAACCACCTGGATATATATGGGAATCATGCTGGTAATTGGCTACTTTATTCCACGTCCCTTCTGTCGTTTTATCTGCCCATACAGTGTACTGCTCGGACTTGTATCAATGTTTGCCATTAAGCGTCGAACCATTAAAGAAGATAACTGTGTCTATTGTGGTTTGTGCTCAAAGGTATGTCCGGTACAGGCCATTACCATCGACCGTCAGACAAAGCTGGCTGTCGTTTCAAATTACGACTGCATACAGTGCAACAAGTGTAACGAGAGCTGTAAAAAAGACGCAATAGTATAACATACAAAAGTGACTTAGTCATTATTCCAAACAAATATGAACATGAACAAAATCTTAAAATTAACAAGTGCATTGATGCTGGTTGTACTGATGCTGGCCTGTAATCAATCGAAAAAGCAACAAGGATGGACCGTTAACGGAACACTTGAAGGCATTAGTGAAGGCGTCATCTGCCTGAAGAAGGATATGAACGATCCTCAGCCGCAGGAGTTTAAAATGACAGCCGGTCAGTTTACCATTACCGGTCCTGCGGTTGATGAACCAACAAAAATACTTCTTGAGATTAAAGATAAGGATGTACGCTTTGGTCTTTTCGTCGAAAATGGCGAATCAACTTATACAGGTAAGCTGGTAGAAAAAGAGATGCCTGCATGGGGAGATATGCCACCCCAAAAATTTATGCAGATTGAAAATGAGGTGATTATCGGTTCAATAGCTAATGATCATGAGAAGGAATTCAACGAGGCATTACGAGCCTGTTATGGCGATATTAATGCCATGCACAATATGTCGCAGGAAGAGGTAACCAAAATGGTAGAAGAACGTGAGATTAAAGTGAAAAAGGCACAAACAGATTTTATCAAGAAGTACCCCGATGCCTTTTTCTCAGGTACTGTGGCTGCCCGTTTAACACACGGTATGGATAGCAAGGGTATAGAAGAAGTACTGGCCCTTTTGGATCCGTCACTTAATTCATCTCATGTTCGTAAATTGAAAGATCAGCTTGCCAACTCAAAAGATGTGAATATCTCAGAGGTTATCTCAGCCAGTAATGTGTCCTATAAAGTTGAAAATACCTTTAACGGAACCGCCTACCTCGATGTGATTTACATGGGCATACTCAGCAATAACCATGTATGCACCCTTACTAAAGACGGAACCATTAAAACCATTGATAGCAGTGGTAAAGAAATAAACAGTTTTAAGCCCGCTTTTGATATTGTACCAACGACCATGGCTATTGACGAAAAAGACAATATTTACGTGATGCTGCCACTACAAAAAGAGGTAACACGTAAGTTTCGTGGTAAAACCATGAAAGTGATGGAAACAACCGGCTATAAATGCGCCGTCTTTAATTCTAAAGGTGAAGAATTAAGAACCATGGCACTTGATGGTCTAAAAACAGCAACAGGAGCCCGTGTAGCCAACAACAAACTGATGGTGGCCGATTGGAAAAACCGTATTATTGGTGTATTTAATCCTGAAACAGGAGCAAAAGAAGCAGCGCTGGAAGATATGCGTCCATGTTGTATGATTCTGGATTTCAGCGTGAATGATAAGAATGAAATATTGGTGGCTAATCTCGGCGCTTTCCGGGTGCAGGCTTTTGATATGACGGGAAAGCAATTGCTGGCTTTTGGAAAGCGTGGTAAGGCGACAGACGATTTCCATGGCTGTTGTAATCCGGTAAGTGTAGCTTATCTGTCAAACGGAGCCATTGTTACCGTAGAAAAGGACCCTACACGCGTGAAGATTTACAGTAAAGACGGAGCAAGGCAAATAGAAGGCATTGAAGAAATGGTGAAGGGCTGTAGCTATATTCCAATGATTGTGGATGCCAGTGACAACTTATACCTGGCATCACCAACCAAGGGTGTGGTGAAATGTGTTGCCATTTAAAACTTACAATAAACAGATTACGCAATAGTTAGTCTCAATTGTGTTATGTAGGATGGGGTGTCGTTTACGGCACCCTTTTTTTGTTATCTTAATCTCCATGTACCAGAATTTTGTAGATTTATTAGCTGACAATGAATAAAACATTGATTTACATTATGTAATTATTTAGTATTTTTGGAAAAAGACTATGCAAAGAATTCTCCCGATTATAATCATCTTAGGTTTGATTGCCTGTAAAACTGAGACCAAAACGGTGGACTCTTTTGGACAAACTGAACCAGGTAATACACCTGAAAAATTTGCAGAAGGTATAATTTCGGTTAAAGGACGGTTTGAGCACGGTATATCATTTACACCTGATTCAAAGGAATTAGCATTTGGAATACTTAATAAAGGTGACTTTAGCGGCACAATTTATCACTCTGAAATAAGTACAGGGAAGTGGACTTCTCCTGAATTATTTGAGCCATTGAAAAACAAAAGTGCTTATCTTCCATATTTTACTCCCAATGGCAAGGCGATATTGTATGCACAAAGCAGGCCCGATACGAACAATGGATTTACCGATATTTGGATTTTAGAACGTATTAATGATAGCTGGGCGCATCCCCAAAAAGTAGATACACCGATTAGTTCTATGAGCAGAGAGTCAACAGCTTGTATGAGTTTAAATGGTACTATATATTTTTCGTCAAATCGAGATGGGAACGGTTTAGCTGATTTATATTGCTCATCAATAGATAATGGTCAATATCGAAATGTCAAACGTCTGAATTCAATCAGTTCTGTTCGCGATGAAGAAAGTATCTTCATTGCTCCGGATGAGTCATATATTATTTTTAGCAGGTATGCTACCAATGAGAAAGGACCCGATTTGTTTATTAGTTATAAGAATAACACCGGCAATTGGACGCAAGCAGCATCATTGGATACTGCAATAAACACGGCTGATTGGGAAAGACGACCATTTGTATCCACAGATAATAGATTTCTGTTTTTTACAAAACAGATTTTTGATGACAAAGGATATGCAGAATCTGATATTTACTGGGTAAGTACGCAAAAAATATTTAAGCCATTTGTTTTTCAGCCAATCTCTCCCAAGATCATAAAGCTTGGACAAGAGTTTAAGTTATCACTCCCTGAAAACTACTTTAAAGACATAGATAATAAGACACTGGAAATTAGTTTGAATAATGAAAAGCACCATTGGGCTAAGTTTGATAAAATGAAAATGACTTTAACATTGAATCCAAAAGAGCTGGGAGAATTTGCATTGACATTTAAAGCAATTGATAAATATGCCAACGAAACGGAAAATACAATTAAAATTGTAGTGGAGGAGTAGTAATAAAAAGTTAACGAGATACTTATAGTGGTGTAACTAGCATCAAATCAAAGTGTAATGTCAAGTGGTAGTGAGGCATAATTGAAAAAGAACGGATGACCGATTACGATATATTAAAATATTTAGGACTCGAAATAAAAGATGGGGGCCTTGTTTTTTATGATGATGACTCAAATGAATACAATTTAGAATTTTCAGAAATTAAGGATATCACCCTGGAAAGTGCCTATATTCCTCTGGAAAGGAAACTGGCATTCTGGATGGAGAAACTTCTCGTAAAACGAAGCTTTATGGGCATTTTAGACAATCGGTCTTATAACGAGGACTATCGAACTGTTTACGAACTGGAAATTGAGTTAACAGGTCATCGTGTTCTTTCAAGAAAAGTCAGGGATGCCGACATCGTAGAATGTAAGGAGGTTATTAGTGAAATAAATAGATTAACATTGCCTTATAACAGTTCTGTTAATTGAAGTTAACTTTTGCTCGTGTGCGTGTATTCACACGTTCATTTTTAACCACATGGGCAGAAACGTGCAGCCAATGACATTGGCCTTGCGGTAGCATTGAAAGAGCAGGCTTTAGGTGAAAAATAAATTACTCAGTACCCTCTCTTCGTATCCCTGATGACAAGAATTATAGTATTTTGGATAAAAAATTAAGTAAGTGAAGTATAGAGCCAAAGATTTTTACAATTATTACAGAGATTGCTATAAGCTGGATTACAAAGAGTTTGAAGTAGATAATATTCTATCTCAAAAGCATTCATTCAAATGGTTTGTATCTAAAACGGAGGAATTGCTAAGCGGAAAGTTGCCTGTTATTCCTTATTTCAATAAAAAATCAGAGGAACTCGAAAAAGAAATAGAGCTATTCAAATTAGAAAAGAAACTATTTTACGGTTGCTTTTTTCTAGTAGGTAAGAAGGAAAACTCATTCTCTAAAGATAAAAGGGTATGTGCTCCCTTATTTCTGTTTCCGGCCGAAATAAAAACAATCGACGAAGAGAAATACCTTAAAATTGAACGAGATAGTTTGATAATCAACAGAGCTGTTCTCACGAAGCTGGAGCCAAAGGAATCCAATTTGACTAAAGACTGTTTTATACAGGAAGTTTCTGATCTTTTAAATGCCGATTACAGCGATTTTATAAGCCTGAAAAGTGTTTTTGATAAGTACTTTTCTAATATAGATACCAATGAGTTACTGCTTTATCCAACTGTATGGCCAGTAACTAAAATCAGAAAAGATCTTTCAGAAACGGAGTATGGCGAGAATCAATTTAAGGTTATTCCGGCTGCAGGAACGGTATTTATCGAAAAATCAGAATCATCCCTAAGGGTGCTTAACGACCTGTCTGAGCTGGCAAAGAGTGATGCGTTCAATTCAAGCATTCAAAACCTGATTAATGAAGAATGCATTGAAACTGAATTTGGAGCCAGCCTGTATAAATCAAGACTAAATACCGACCAGTATAGGGCTCTTCAAAACGCTTACAGATATACCAATTCTGTTATTGTTGGGCCTCCGGGAACCGGCAAGACCTATACCATAACATCTATTGTTTCAGATGCGGTACTCAACAATAAATCGGTACTGGTTGTTTCAAAAACCAAGCAGGCGGTTGAAGTGCTGCGATCAATGCTGCAGGACGATTTTAAGCTGAAAGATAACCTGATTCATACAACTGGAAGGAATTATAAATTCAGCCTGAAAGTAAAGATCAGGAAATACCTCAGTGGTATTACCGAGCGAAAAGACTTTGCTTTTAAAGAAACTGTCATTCATCAATTATTTAATGAACTAAGTCAGCTTGAAGAGCAATTTGAACAATTTGTTGGACATGAGCTCGAGCTATCTGATCTTGAATTTGCAGAAGGATTAAGCCTTCTGAATAAGTGGAAACGATTTTACCTAAAGATACGGTCTTTTGACGGCGATAAACTGTGGCGACTTTTCAATAATATGGATAATGTACTGCGTCGTCTTGAAAGGGAAATCAGCTATTTTACCAAGTGTAAAATACAAGCAAATATAAACAATAACTTCAGACTGTTCAGAAGGGATATTTCACATTTCCTGGATGCACTGGAAGCAAGCAGCTTTTCAGAATATAAGCGACTCCTGGCCGACGTAAAGCAGCAAAATGTTTTAAAAGCTTTTCCCATATGGCTGGCAAACCTTTCGGACCTGAACTCGGTTCTTCCCCTGGAAAAGGATTTATTCGACCTGGTCATTATTGATGAAGCCACCCAGTGTGATATTGCTTCAGCATTACCAGCCTTGTACCGAGCTAAGAAAGCCATAGTAGTAGGAGACCCTAACCAGTTGCGTCATTATTCATTTGTTTCAGGTGCTCAACAGTTCGCTCTTCAGGAAAAGTATGACCTGCCTGAAGATAAAATATTCGATTACAGAAACAGGAGTGTTCTGGACTTCTTTATTTCGAAAGTGGCTGATCAACAACAGGTATCCTTTTTGAGGGAGCATTTCAGGTCAACGCCTTCATTAATCGAGTTCAGCAATAAGCAATTCTATGACGGACAACTGGAAGTATTAAAATCCACTCCAAAACATGTCGCAGGTAATCAGCTTGAAATAGTCAATACAGACGGAAAAAGAAATGATAAAGGAGTAAATGAAGTGGAAGCACAGGCTGTCATGGATACACTCGACAGAATCATCAGGAAACACCATGGCTCTTCCAAAAAACCGTCCATAGGAATCATTTCTCCCTTTAGTAAGCAGGTGGCACACATCAATAAGCTGTTAAAGGATAAATACGATCTTAAAGAGCTTAAGATGCATCAAATACTGTGCGGCTCTCCGTATAATTTCCAGGGATCAGAACGGGACATTATACTGCTTTCTTTCTCCGTATGCGATTCAACACACCCTTCGGCATTTATTCATGCCAATAAACAAGAAGTTCTGAACGTTGCCATTACCCGTGCAAAATCTTACCAGGTCATCTTCAAATCTGTATCAGATGAGTCGATGAATAAGGAAAGCCTGCTGTATCAGTATTTCAGGTTTGCAAATGAATTTTCGCACATCAACGGTCAGAGCCCGGAAAAGGATGATTTCCAAAACGAAGTATTCAATGAACTCGTAAAGCTTAAATATGACTCAGTACAATGTGGTTATCCACTAGCCGGAAATATGCTTGATGTTTTGGTAACACATCAAAACAAAAATTACTTTATTGACCTGATTGGCTACCCGGGTATGTTCAAGGAAGCCTTTACACTGGAACGCTACAAAACACTGGCACGTACAGGCGTCAAAAGCTTTCCGCTGCACTATTCGTTCTGGAAAAAGGATAAAGTAGCAGCCATAAAAATGATTAAAAAGATGATAAAGTAATTTTACGTGCTGCCTTTTAGTGTTCGAAAGGATGTCAATGTTCACATATATATTGACTTGCATGCTATTCTCGATAATTATTGGGGTTTACTCAAAATTATTCCGATGTTCGGGGTTCAGAACTGAAACAATAAAGAATACTTAATTCTTCTTTATTCCGATGTCCCTTCGGGATATTGGAAATATTGAATTGAGTAGTATTAATTATTTCAGCAAAAGCAGGATTCCGAACACTAAAGGGGAGATGCCCTTTGCTTTAATGTAAAAAGTCTTTTATGTAGATTGAAGAGCCTTAACTTAATGATATTGTTCTCCCAATAGTGTAGAATTAGAACATATGTTTACTATCAAAATGAAATACTAACACTAGTTTAGTTGCTATAACCCATCAGTTAACTGAAAATAAAATTTCCGCATATGAAAATGATCCCCTTAATGATGTTTTGCATGTTGTTGATGTCTTGTTCTAATCCGGATGGAACTATCATGTCGGTTTCCGCTACCAAAGCGATATCACCATTCGATAGTAAAGACTCTATTATTCTTAAGGCAGCTCATGTTGTGCCAACAGCTAACCAGTATGAGGCATTGAAAAATGAATTTATCGCCTTTATTCATTTTGGCCCCAATACCTTTACGCGAATGGAGTGGGGAAGTGGGAAAGAAGATCCGTCTGTTTTTAATTTACAAAACCTTGATACCGACCAGTGGTGCGAAGCTATGAAAGCGGCAGGCATGAAAATGGTGATATTTACCGCAAAGCATCACGACGGCTTTTGTTTGTGGCAGTCGAGATATACAGAACATGGAATTATGTCATCGCCATATATGAATGGTCAAGGTGATGTTATGAAAGACCTGGCTGTGTCATGTAAGAAGTATGGTTTAAAACTCGGCGTATACCTGTCGCCGGCCGATCTTTTTCAAATAGAAAGCCCGGATGGCCTTTATGGTAACCTGAGTGAATATACACATCGGGTTATTCCCCGTGAGGTTGAAGGCAGACCTTTTGAAAATAAAACAACTTTCACCTTCAAGGTAGACGACTATAATGAATACATGCTCAATCAATTATTCGAATTATTAACCGAATACGGACCAATTGATGAAGTGTGGTTTGATGGTGCTCACCCAAAACGAAAAGGTGGACAAAAATATAACTATATAGCCTGGAAAGAACTCATCCAGACATTAGCTCCTAAGGCCGTTATTTTTGGTCGGCAGGACCTTCGTTGGTGTGGAAATGAATCAGGAGGCACGCGTGATGCAGAATGGAATATTATCCCATACCAGGATGATCCCAATCAAATGAATCATTTTGCCGATATAACAGGGGAATTTATAGCCCAACGAGAGCAGCTTTATACAGCTAAATACCTGCACTATCAACCCGCCGAAACCAATACTTCAATCCGGGAAGGATGGTTTTATCGTGATGATACAGATCAAAAGGTCAGGAATGCAGATGATGTGTTTGATATATATGAGCGATCGGTTGGAGGTAACTCTATTTTCCTGCTAAACATACCACCCAACAGGGAAGGTAAATTCTCTCCCAAAGATGTGGAAGTATTAAAGGAAACGGGTAAACGTATTAATGAAACCTATGGTGAGAATTTGTTGCTCAATGCCCAGGGGCCTGCCAATATCCTTGATAATGATGAGGAAAGCTATGTTGTACTGAGTGAAGAAGATAAAACCTTAATTATCACCGTCCCGGAAGAAATAACCATTAACCGATTCCTTATTCAGGAAGCTATTGCAACACATAGTGAGCGCATTGAAGAGTGTGCCCTGGATGTATGGGTCAATAAGGAATGGAAAGAAGTAGCTACAGGAAAAAATGTTGGATACAAGCGCATTTTGCGTTTCAGGGAGGTTACAGGCAAAAAGTTCCGGTTCAGGGTATTAAAGTCGCGTTTTCAACCTGCAATTTCCAATGTGTCGGCTCATTATTACCAAACACGACCACCACAACTTGAAATAAGCAGAGATGTTAACGGTCAGGTATCCATACAGGTTAAAAAGCACCAATTCAGATGGAAGCCGCACGGAGAAGATGTAGCTGAGAATTTATATGGCAATTTTGAGATAAGGTTTACCAAAGACGGAAGTGAGCCTTCACGAAGCTCGGATATTTATACCGAACCATTTTTGTTGGAAAGTGGCGAAATTAATGCCCGTGCTTATATGACGGATCAAACTGGCTCTGTGGCTTCCGAATTATTTGGTGTCATCAAGAGTAATTGGAAACTATTAGGTGTTGATAGTGAGCGCAAAAATCATCCTGGAGCAATGGCCTTTGATGGGGATAAGAATACATATTGGCATTCAGAGGAAAATAGCCCCGGACATTATCTTGCTATTGATTTAGGTAAAACATACCAACTGAAGGGATTTACATATTCGCCGCAACTGGCTCATTCAAAAGGGATGATACAGAAAGGAAAGATATCAACCAGTATGAATGGTCACACCTGGACCTTTCTGGATGATTTTACATTTGGTAACCTGATTAATGATCCAGGCACCAGGCAACATATGTTTGCAGTACCGGTCCAAACCAGGTATGTCAGGTTGGAAGCAACAGAAATAGCCGCAAATGATAAATCCGCTGCAATAAGTGAAATAGACTTTTTAAACGATGAACGAAATTGATATACGCATTAAACAAAAACTATTAGGCAAGACAATTTCAAATATTAAACTATTTAAAATTAATGACGACTACTATGCCTTTTATGAATATTCTCATTGAATATTTAAAGCAACTATTCGGTATTCGCTCCAAATTTCTTCGATATTTCTAGCTGCCGGCTTGCAGTCACCTTCAGTACGGCACCGATCCCGCCTCGGTAATTAGGCTAATATTTATACGAGGAATTATAAACAGCCTCACTAAAATTACGATTATCTTATGTGACATAGTAACCTGATTTCGATTTAAATAGAACGATAATTGAACGCTTGGAGACACGCACACCTATGTGGAGTTGATGGATAATTTTTGTACTGGTTGGATTATATAAAATTAATCGCTTACTTTGAAACGCAAAGTGCTTTTAAAATTAATAGAAAGAAACTAATGAATATTATTACGACCATCAGATTAGTAGGGGAACGAAAGACTGGATGCCATAAAACGTCAGGCCTTGCAGTAGGCTCAGTAGTCAATATCGCCTTATTAAATAGAACAATGACCTGGTGGGCCCTAATATTAGTTTCTTTTGATTTACAGTTAGAAAGGCAAGTTGCTTACAGTGAATAGTATATTTTTTTGAACATCTACTTTGTAATGCAGAGTACTTTTAATACCTAAAATATGAAAACAAAACTAACAAACAATCAAATTCTCGGTCTGATTCTTTT
>JAKSBD010000542.1 GCA_022361295.1 Bacteroidales bacterium | reverse complement strand
TCTCTGAGGCGCTTGTAACAGGTACTGATATTTATCCTACGGTGCTGAAAATGGCCGGTTTAGAGCAGCGACCTGAAAACCACATGGATGGGCTTGATGTAACATCAGCCATAAAAGGAGAGGCGTTTGAGCGCGAAACTCCAATGTTCTGGCATTCGCCAATGGGAAGGCCAGGCAGTACAGGCGATCGTAACAGTACTGCCGTTCGTTTAGGCGATTACAAACTCATTGACTGGTACGATGAAGGTACCATAGAATTATACAATCTTAAAGAGGATATTGGCGAGCAGCATAACCTGGCTGAACTAATGCCGGATAAGGCTAAAGAATTGCATCAATTGATAATTGATTGGCGTCAATCCATTAATGCGAAGAAATTGGACCCTTCGAAGAATAAGTGGGCTAAAAAGGCACATTAAAAAACAAATACATGTGATTATATATATATATTACGTTGTTATTGAGTGTTTTGCTCAATCCATATAAGCTGCCTGGACAAACGCAGAAGACCAACATCCTTTTTATAGCTGTTGATGATTTAAAACCAATGCTGGGGTGTTATGGTGATGAAAGTATTATCACGCCAAACATTGATGCATTGGCTAACAATGGAGTTCTATTTGAAAATGCCTATTGCCAGCAGGCGGTTTGTGCGCCATCACGTGTGAGTGTTTTCAGCGGTTTACGTCCCGATCAAACAAAAGTATGGGATTTGAAAACCAATATGCGGGATGTGAACCCCGATGTGGAGACCTTACCGCAATACTTCCAAAAACACGGCTATCAAACAGCTGGAGTCGGTAAGTTAATGCATGGTGCGAAGAATAATGATCCATCATCATGGTCAATTCCTTACAAAGAAGATAAACACCTTACATACGCTGAAGGATATAGATATCCGGCTAACGGGAAATACCAGTCAAAGGCTATCCATAAGGCATATCGTGAAAGCCGGAAGCAGAAATTAGGCTGGAAAGCAACCAATCAATTCTTAAAAAGCAAAGGACTGGCACCATCCGTTGAGTGTCTTGATATACCGGATGCTGCCTATGAAGATGGGGCTGTTGCATTAAAGGGAATGGAGCTTCTGGAAGAGATGAGTTCTTCTGAAAAGCCCTTCTTTCTGGCGCTTGGTTTTCATAAACCTCATTTACCATTTGCGGCACCGAAGAAATACTGGGACATGTACGAACGTTCTGAAATCAAACAAGCTGCCTTTATGCTTCCGGCCAAAGGGGCACCCGAATACGCTTATCACAGCTGGGGTGAGTTGCGCAATTATTCTGATATTCCTCAGGAAGGGCAGGTACCTGCAGATAAACAGAAAGAACTGATTCACGGCTATAAAGCCTGTGTGACTTATGTGGATGCGCAGATTGGAATGGTCATGAAAAAGCTTGATGAACTGGGGTTACGCGAAAATACGGTTGTGATTCTTTGGGGTGATCATGGCTGGCATCTGGGTGATCATGGTATCTGGTGCAAGCATTCTAATTTTGAACAAGCAGTAAAAGCGCCGCTGATCATTTCTGCACCAGGAATGAAGAAAGGAAAAGTAGCTGCAACGATGGCTGAGTTCGTTGATATGTACCCGACTCTTTGTGAATTGAGTGGTCTTCCTGCAGGTGAACACCTTGATGGAATGAGTTTGGTGCCGGCTTTAAGAAATACTGATAATGTAGTTAAAAACTATGCCATCAGTCAGTTTCCAAGAGGAAATAATATTATGGGTTATACCATTCGTAATCAGCAATACCGTTATACAGTTTGGTTAAAAGGGAAATTTCGGGAGAACCTTATTTATCAGCAACCGGTGATTGTTGCTTCTGAGTTATATGATTACATCAATGATCCGCTTGAAAAAGTATCATTGTCGAATAGTAAAGAGCATCAAACGTTAAAGCAGGAAATGGAAGCTCAGTTGTTACAAATATTAAATAGTCAAAAACGATGAAGTGGATTGTATTAACAAGTTTGTTGTGGGTGTTCAGTACTTTGGTTTCATGTAAGGATGCTGATGCACAATCAACCTATGAGGCCATTGATGTAACAGATGAATTAATTCAGGTAAAAGGAGCCAATTACGTCTTCAGAAATGAAGGGCTATTGTCCTTTTCACGTTTCTCTGAAGCCACATTGAACTCCCCTGTGAGTGAGGCTATGTTTAATGCCGATAAAGCACGCACAAATTCGGGCATTCGTTTATTCATCAAAAGCAATAGTCCAAAGTTACGCCTGACATTCAAAGCACTTAACGGAATCAACCGTGGTGCCGAATTCGCGGTATATCAAAATAACAGCCGGTCTGATGTTTTTACTTTTAAAGGAGATAAAGCAAGAGCTGAAATGGTATTGGAGATTAATAATCAGCAGGGCGATGAGGCAAGTCTTTTTGAAATTACCATGCCTAGTTTGGCTAATGTGGGCTTGGTTAAGCTTGAGTTGATAAAAGGAGCATCTTTACTTTCTGTTCAAAAGGAAGAGAAGCCTGTTTACCTTGCTATTGGAAATAGTATAACCCATGGTGTGGGGCAGGGCTCAGCTACATTTTTAACGTATCCTTATTTGCTGGCAAAAAGCAAAGACTGGGATTATTATAATCTGGCTGTTGGAGGTGCCAAAATATCGCCTGCCATTGCACGTATGACGGCTGAAATGCCGCCGGCTGATGTTATCACCATTTTGATAGGTTATAACGATCTGATGTTTAATGATAAGTCGGTAGAGGAGTATTCAAAGGCTTATATGGATTACCTGAAAATGATACGCCATAACCAGGTTGGTGCCCATATTTACTGTATTACCTTAACCCACACACGGGCCGTGGGGAATGAGCGAACAGGGCTGAAACCTGAGGGCTATCGTAAGGCCTTGAAACACTTGGTTTATCAGTTGCAATCGGAAGGTGATAATAAACTGCACCTGATTGAAGGGGATAAGATTACTTCAGAAGCCAATTTGCGACCTGAGGTCTTAAGTGACAAAGTACACTTTGGTATAGAAGGAGCAGCCTTATTTGCAAAGGAGTTGGAGCAATTGGTGAAAAAGGCCGAATAAGGTGAGAAGGAAAGGGCTGAAGTCCTTAATTGGAACCTGTGATCGAAATTTAATGTCGAACTCAGGCTGGTAGCAATATAACTAATGTCTGGTTGGTATTGTAAAGCTGAAAGTTGAGCCACTGCCAGGCTCACTTTCTGCCCATATCTTACCACTGTGTTTGTTAATGAATTCCTTACATAACAGCAGGCCAATGCCGGTTCCTCGTTCATTATTAGTACCGGGGTTGGTTTGATTGTTATCCAGGCAAAACAGATGATTCATTACATAAGGTGAAATGCCCATACCAGAATCTTTGAAGTCAACTTTAAGCTCATTTGTTCCTTTTGTACAAATGATCTCAATTTTACCCTCCGGATAGGTAAATTTGATAGCATTGGATAGTAGGTTTCTGACAACTGTGCCAAGCATATTCCTGTCGGCTATAATAGTACCTGAATAATGAGCAACAACAGATATTTTTATTCTTTTATCAGCAGCTTGCTTTCTAAGCAACAGCACATTGTCATCAATTAATCCTTTAATATTAATATTTTCAGGGTGATGATGTAATTGCCCGGTATTTGACAGGGCCCAGTTCAGCAGGTTTTCCAATAGGTAAAATCCCCTGATGGAAGAGGCATTTAAATCTTTTATAAAAGTGATTAATTTTTCTCTGCCAATTTTATCAAAGCTGTCTTCAAGTAACTCAGAAAACTGAACCATTTGGCTGATGGGAGCACGTAAATCATGACCGATAATCTTAAATATTTTGTCCTTGGTCATGTTTAATTCATGCAGTTTTTGCGTGTTTTTTTCCTGGAGGATTAGCAAAAAGAGCAAGGGGAAAGTAAAGGATACGATTTCAAATGCCAGTAAAAACAGAGTTTGAGGCACTTCCTGTGTATATAATTCCAGAGCCTGATTAGAGAATGCCGATGCCAGACCTCTTATAATGTTGATTATAAAAACAAGCAATGCAATCCAGCCAACTAACCTTTGAATATTGGTGTTGCCTTTGGGGAACACCGATTTAATAAAAATGAACAGGAAGATAAAGGAATAGTATATCGATGTTACGATGACCCGTTGCATAATATTACCAGAAACAGGTGCGTAAATTACAAGAGCTAAAGCACTGACAGCTAAGAGCAGAAGAAGTTGTTTCCTGTTATTGTTTTGCTTGAAGTACACAAGACAATAGGCCTCTATGGCTATACCGGGATAAAAAAAGAAAACGGTAATTGTCATAATGAAAGGCGCTAAGTCGTTGGAAAAAAGTAGTGATAACAATGGAGCAAAGGCCTGTAAAGCTTTACCAATTGTGTAAGTTTTAATTTTCGAATCAACATTCCGATAGCTGATCCAATAATAGGTGAATACTATTATTGAAAGAATCTGTCCAATGAACATCATCGACATTAATGCCTTGCTATCAATTACTTCCATATTTAAAAAATGGCGAGATTAAGTTATTGGCGTCACAAAACCAATTTTATTCAATTTACGCACATTTTTTTTATTAATCTAACTTGTAGCGTGTTATGGAAGTATTAGCAGATTATGATTTTATCGGCTCAAGGTTAAGCTGAAACAATAAAGCATACTCAATTCAGCCTTAGCTAATTGACATTGCCTCCTGGGGAAGCTGCCTACAGACCGGAGAGGGCGACGACCAGGTTGCTCAACAGTTTGAGTGCATCTCACTCTCCGATTCGACCATTAAACGAATACTCAACTTTTCAAATACTGACTTGGCGTTACGCCAAAATACTTCTTAAAAGTCTGACTAAAATATTTAGGATCGGTAAAACCAATGAGATAAGCTGTTTCACTAATGTTTTTCTCTTCTTCCTTCATAATGCGGGCAGCTTCTTTGAGCTTAATAGTCATTAAAAACTGCTGAGGAGATACATTGGTCATTGACTTGATTTTTCGATACAGGACCGGACGACTCATACCCAGCTCTTTCGCGGTACTTTCAACACTAAGCTTTTCACTGTCTATATTCTCAAGCACATAGTTTTTGATTTGCTCTAAAAACGCTTTGTCAGTGTTGTTGGTCGAAACGTCTTCTACTTTGGTTGATGGTTGCAGGAAACGCTCCCGTAGTAGCTGTCGGTTCTTTAGCAGGTTGGTTATTTGCGCGCGTAACAGCTTAATGTCGAATGGTTTTTCAAGGTAGGCATCCGCACCATGCTCTAATCCTTCACGTTTATAATCAGGCGAATCCAAAGCTGTTAATAATATAATAGGAATATGACAGGTGGCTAACTCGCTCTTTAGCTTAACACAGAGCTGGTGCCCGTTCATGTTGGGCATCATCACATCTGAAATAATAATATCAGGTATTTGTTCCAATGCCTTTTGAACACCTTCTTGTCCGTCGCTGGCTTTAATTACCTGGTAAGAGGCACTTAATTCAATGGCCAGGTTATCCAGCAACTCCGGGTTATCTTCCACCAGCAACAATTTTGGTCCGTCGGTGTGCTGAACAGGACTTGTTTCTGTGGTATTAACAATCGGCAATAAAGGTTCATCAACAGCTTCACTTTGTTTGATCTCATCATCGGTAAAATGGCTATCGCCCAGGGGCAGCCGGACGCTAAAAACAGAACCTTTTCCAAATTCACTTTTAAAACTGATTTTACCCATATGCAGCTCTACCAGCTGCTTGCTAAGCATTAAACCAACACCACTACCTACTTCTTTTGAATTGATGGCATTGGTGGCACGGTAATAACGCTGGAAAATATTTTTTTGCTGATTGCCGGGTATACCTTCACCTGTATCTTTAACATGTATGGTGGCATGTTTAGAATTTTGCTCTATTTCTATTGTAATGGCACCTTGGTTTGGCGTGTATTTAAAGGCATTTGACAATAGGTTAAACATCACTTTCTCGAATTTACTTCGATCTATCCACAGCACTAATTCATCGGGCAGGGAATAGCGTACGTCAATTTCCTTTTCTGTTGCCAGGGGAGTAAACGATTCGATTCGTTCTTTGACAAACTGCCCCAGATTGGTTTTCTCCATTTGTAAGTGCATCTTCTGTAAGTCTGCCTTCTGAAAGTCGAGCAATTGATTAACCAGGTTGGTCAGGCGGTCAACATTACGTTTGACGAGTCTTAGATTACGCTTTTCATCATCACTTTTGGCACCATCTTCAACCATTTTTTCGACAGGCAATTTAATGAGTGACAAAGGAGTTCTTAGATCGTGTGCAATGGAAATGAAAAACTGTTGCTTTTCACTTGAATGCCGCTCCTGGATAATAATGTGGTAGTAATGCAGGTTGAGAAGTATTAAGCCCAATAAGATAAATGCATACAACACATAGGCCCAGGGCGTTTTCCAGAAAGGAGGTTCAACATCAATTGATAAAGTTTTAACAGTTGGTTGCCAGATGCCATCGTCATTAGTTACCATTAATTGCAGGGTATAACTGCCATGTGGCAACTTAGAGTAGATGGCCTCACGTACTGCTGTTGGACCGTTCCATTGATCTTCAAATCCGTCAAGTTTCCATTTGTATTTTATTTTGTTTGGATTAGTATAACAAATAGCTCCAAATTCAAAGCTAAGTGAATTTTGATCATGCTGTAAAGAGATGTTTTTCTGAGAATTAATATTTTCAGTTAAAGGTCCGTCTTCAGTAATTGACAATTCCTTTCCAAATAACTTAACAGCACTTAAGATAGGTGTTGTCACCTGTACAGATTTAGTAATGTTATCCGGATAAAACCATGAAATTCCTTTGGGTCCGCCAAAAATTACCTGTCCTGAAGAGTGCAGGCAAGCAGCGTTTTCATTAAACTCAGTATTGGCTAATCCATCACTGATATTATAGCTGTCAAAGGTTTGAGTTGAATCATTAAGGACTGATAATCCACCCGTTGAACTTACCCACATGCGCTCTTGTTTGTCCCATAATATGCTGCGAATATAGTTTGACGGAAGCAAGCTTTTGTCATAGGCACGCAGGGAGTCATTGGTCATGTCCCATTCCAACAGGCCATTTACATCGGTCCCAAATAGAATCACATTTTTTGAAGGATGCAGGCTAATACTGATGATGCGACTTTTAATCAGCAACCTGTTGTCGGGACGTGACACCTCAAAGGTGTTTTTGTCAACAATAAACAAGCCGAAGAGTGTTCCGATCAGTACTTTGTTTTTGTATTCGCATAGTGAGCGAACGTTACTGATATTGACATCATGCGTGCTTGAGTTTGCTTCGTCAATGACACTGACACCTCCCCAAATTCCTCCTGTCCATATGCGACCCTTGTCATCGGCAATAACCTGATACAAATG
Source organism: Bacteroidales bacterium (assembly GCA_022361295.1). Lineage (GTDB taxonomy): Bacteria > Bacteroidota > Bacteroidia > Bacteroidales > Marinilabiliaceae > Carboxylicivirga. The sequence continues at coordinate 23,163 of JAKSBD010000542.1, read as the reverse complement.
ATTTGTCTGTGTAGAATATTGGCCCTTTGAATTTTTATTAAACCACTTCTTTTTTAGGGTTTTCGGGTTAATCTTTATAAGTCCTCGTCCATAAGTGGCTACCCATAAAGAACCATCTTTAGCCTGGCACATTGACATGACATGAAATGGCTTTTCCTGATTCTTCTTTAAGGCAGGCATGTGTTTCCATCGGTTTGATCCTGGCTGAAATACTGAGATGCCGGTTTTAGTGCCAAACCATATGTCACCATCATGTTCGATGATGGTGTTTACCATATTATTGCGCAGACTGTTATGAATATGTGGAATGCGCCTTGAGACATTAAACTGTTTTTTGTTTGGATCACCGATACAGATACCACCACCATAGGTGGCTACCCATAAAATATTATCATGACTGTAGTATAACTCATAAACCCCATTAGATGAGAGGGAACCGGGATTATTGTCGTCAGCTATATATGATTCTGTCTCATTGAGTTGTAAATCGGTTATATAGACTCCAATGCCATCTAATCCAATAGCATAGTGTTGTTGATCAGGGCTGTGCAATATATCAGTTACCGGAAACCGCTTTTCATTCCGGCTGAATGTGTTTCGGCTAAGTAGTTTGAGCTTTGTTTCTGTCACTTTAAATTTTAATACCTCCGAATCCCGGGTGCCCAATAGTAATGTATCATTCCTTTGGTACAGGGTCAATATATCTATGTTACTAAGATGTTTGGAGAGATTATTATCTACCTGAAATGACTCTGCTGTTTTGGTTTCTTTATTGAGCAGATACAAGCCCTTTTTGGTACCCACCCAAATTTGTTGCCGGGTATATGGAATAATTGCGTTAATACCATCTGTTATTGACTCAACAGGACTTATCTTTTGCGTTAATATGTCGAAATGGTAGAGGCCGCCTGTTGTTCCAATCCAGATATTTTGCTCATCTTCGGCTAAAATTTCGTAGATATTAAATAAGGCATCGCTGTGTTCAACCGGCAATACCTTATAAAAAGCATCCTGCTTTCTGTCATAAGCATATAAGTTTCCGCTTTTAGTGCCACACAGAATATCAAATTTTTCAGATAATACCAGGCAATTGATAATATCATCGTTGGTTGAGAAACCTTCAGGTGAGGACAAGGAATAATGCTTTATATCTGCTCCATTGAATTTATCCAGTCCATTATGTGTTGCCATCCACATAAAACCTTCTTTGTCCTGAACCACAGATACCACCCTGCTGTTCTTTAAGCCTTCATCGACCGACAGGCGCTGAAACTGATAATTGAAGCGGGCATATGACTGATGTGGGTAAATACACGAGAAGCATATCAACAAAAGATGATACAAGTATTTTCTGATAGCTGACATTTACAGTATATTATGGATTTATAATCAAATATAATCAATAATAGCTTCCATCGGTAAGCTATTTAAGGGGCAAACAAATAAACTTATTGAAGGATGTATAAATGATTCGTAAAGGGTATAAAAAACGTTCGTTATTAAATGTTCTCTTGCCTTGGATACGGCAGGCCGAAAGATAGGTTGATGAATAATCCGCGCTCACTTCTCACCTCTCACTTCTCACTTCTCTTTATAATCAGGTCATCCGGGATCCCTGAACTAAAATGCCACCCTTTGAGAACGATTTCTGTATCTTGCATCCTATCTAAGTCAATTAATATTGCTGTATAATATTTTGATTTAAATCCAGGTCAGGCAACTGCTTCTTAATATTTATTGCTAATGTAGTTTCTGTTGACCGTAGAAAAAATCTAAGCAGATGAAAAAAATTATTTCAGGCTTTTTAGTCCTCTTTCTATCTGTTATGTGTTATGCCCAGGAGGGACTAACAGTAACAGGTAAAATTACCGATTCAAATGGTGAGGCTTTACCGGGTGTTTCTATTATTATTAAGGGAACGACAACTGGTACCATTACCAATATTGATGGTGAATATGCTTTAAAGGCACAAAGTGCCGGTGATATCTTTACTTATTCTTTTATTGGTTTTAAAGATCAGGAGATAGAAGTAGCCGGAAAGACGGTTATTAATTTGGTGATGCAGGAAGAAGTTACCGATTTGAATGAGGTTGTGGTTGTTGGATATGGTGAAATGCGCAAGAGCGATGTCACCGGTTCTATTGCAACGGTTGAGGCACGTGAAGAGGTGGCACGTCAATACCCTTCGGTTGATATGTTACTGCAAGGTCGGGCATCGGGTTTACAGGTTGTAGGAAATGCCGGAAGTCCGGGAGGAGCTGTAAGTGTAAGAATTAGAGGTACAAACAGCTTACGGGGAAATAACGAACCCTTATATGTAGTTGATGGTGTTATAATCAGTACGGCCGGTACTGATGTAAGCGATCCATCCACTGATGCCAATGAAATTCAGGCGCAGCAAAATGGTTTAACAGGTTTGAATCCACGTGATATTGAGAAGGTAGAGGTGTTGAAAGATGCTTCGGCAACAGCTATTTATGGGTCACGCGGAGCTAATGGTGTGGTAATGATAACCACCAAAAGCGGAGCCGGTAAGAAGGGTAAAGCGACTGTAAGTGCATACGGAACGGCAGAGTGGAATGTCTTATATAAAGATATTGACGTGCTGGATGCACCTGGTTTTGCCAATTATCAGAACGAGTATAACGACCTGATTGGTAGTCAGCGTAAATACCATGTTGAGAATGGCATGGTTTATCCTTTGAGCTACGATGATGATGATAATCCTGTTATTGGTGAGGAGCCTTATCAGGCTGTTAACTGGCAGGATGAAGTGTATGAAATGAGTTTGAGTCACAATGAAGGTATGGCCATCAGGGGTGGTTCTGAAAAGGGTAACTATTATTTCTCAGCTGGTTTTTCAGATCAGAAAGGAATTGTTGAAACCACAAGAATTAAACGTGGTGATTTACGCTTAAACCTGACAAGAGATATTAGTGACCGTCTTAAGATGGATACACGCGTCAGCTTAATGTATCAGGATGGAACATTTGCTCAGGCAGGAAGTAAATCGGGCGGTAACCGTAGTTTTACCAAACAGATTTTAAGCTATCGTCCTTTAATTGGTGAAACCGATGATGATGATCTGGATTTGGAAGTATCCAATCCTTATGCATGGTTAACAGACTTTGATGATAAGACCAAGGAGCTACGTATTAACTCAACTGTAGCCTTTACTTACCAGATTATGAAAGGCCTTAAATATAAGATAAACACAGGGCTTGATTACCGTAAAAAAGACCGTAGTAAATTTTATGATACTGCCGTTTTTGTTGGTCAGAAAGAAAATGGCCTGGCCAATTACAGTTACCTGGACAGATATGCTTATGTCATAGATAATTTATTAATGTATAACCGTCGTTTTAACAAGGTACACAATGTTAACGCTGTAGCCGGTGTTACTTACGATGGAGTTGATACACAAAATAAACTATACGAAGTGGCCAACTTTCCGGATAAAAGCCTGAGAGCCGATTATCCGCAGGCAGGACAGACCATCTATCGTCCATTCTCTATTCTTTCGGCTAACGAAGCAATCTTTTCAGCTTTAGGACGTGTTAATTACTCATACAAAGATAAGTATGTTATAACAGCGAGCTTCCGTGCCGATCAGTCAACCAAATTCCGACCAGGTAATCAATGGGGGTATTATCCGGCAGCGGCCTTTGCATGGCGCGTTATGGAAGAAGACTTTATTAAGGATCTGGATATATTCCATAACCTTAAACTGCGTGTGGGCTGGGGTATGACAGGTAACCAGGCCATCTCACCATACCAGACCTTAGGAACATATAATACGGCTTACTATGTAAATGCTACCAATTCAACAGAAGTTGGTAATGTGCCGGCACGTATTCCAAATCCTGATCTGACATGGGAAACAACTGAACAATACAATGCAGGTATTGATCTGGGCTTCTTTGGCGGTCGTTTAAATGCAACTGTTGATGTTTATTATAAAAACACCGAGGATTTGTTGCAGGAGATTGAGTTAGGACCATCAAATGGTTTTAGCAATATGTTTATTAATCGTGGAGAGATTGAAAATAAAGGTCTGGAAGTATCTTTGAACGGCTTGGTAATTAATAAGAATGACCTGTCAATTGATTTGGGAGCCAACTTTTCTGTCAACCGCAATAAGGTTAAAAACCTTGGCTTAGCTCCAACAAATGTATGGATAAACGGTCAGGAGTCTGAGGAAGTATTTTACTTTGGTAACCGTGTTTCCACCGGTACTTACTTTAAGCAACCTGCCAACATTTTTATGGAAGGTCAGGCAATAGGTATGTTCTGGGGATGGCAAACAGAAGGTATTTACCAGGATGAGACAGCTGCTGCTGAAGGGGCTACTTTCAACGGTAATCCTAACCAGGCCGGTGATGTCATTTTTGTAGACCAGAATGGTGATGGTAATATTGACGACATGGATAAAACGTTAATTGGTAATCCAAATCCGGATTTTACCTATGGTTTTAACCTGAACATCAGTTATAAGCGATTAACACTGACAGCTTTATTTGATGGTGTTTATGGCAATGATATCGTTAATGGTTACAACATGGAACTGGCTTATGCCGAGGGTAACGGTAAAAATATTCTGACTGAAACTTATGAACAGGCCTGGCGTGCAGATGCACCTTCCAATACTTATCCGCGTATTGGTTATGCATACAATGAGTATCTGTCTGACCGTATAGTTGAAGATGGAAGCTACTTCCGTTTGAATAACCTGACTGTGGGTTACGACATTCCGATGGACTGGACCAGTGCAGTGAGTAACCTTCATATTTACGCCTCTGGCCGTAACTTATTTACTATCACCGATTACAGCGGATACAACCCGCAGATTACCAGCTTCCTGAATGATGGAACAATAATGGGAGTGGATTGGATAGGAACACCAGATGTTCAGACATACTTAATCGGAATGAATATTACTTTCTAAGAAAAAACAAGATACAATGAAACGTAATCATATCATATATACACTATTGGCATTGATTGTTGCATTTTCAGCATGTAACATGGAAGAGGAGCCTAAGTTCCCTTCGGCCGATAACTTATTTAGCACGACCGAGGGCGCCAATACAGTTTTGAATGGCTGCTATGCCGGTGTGGCTGATTTTAACTACTATGGTGCTGATTTTATGCATCTGACCTATTTTTCCTCAGGTTTATTTACATCTAACCGTGATGCCAGTTTAGCTGATATACTGATTTTTCAACAAACACCTTCATTGAACTTTGTTGAGAATGTATGGAAGGCGGGCTACAGGGTAATTGCCCGTACTAACGATATTATTGACAACCTGTCGGATGTAGAGTTGAATGATATCGAAGAGCAAAACAATATCCTGGGACAAGCTTATTTCCTAAGGGGATTAACGTATTTCAACCTGGTTCGCATTTATGGTGGTCTGCCACTGATTGAAACAACCGTAACTTTCGAAACAATTAATCAGCCACGTGCAACAGAAGAAGCGGTTTACGAGCTGATTATCTCTGATTTTGAGATGGCAGTCGGTCTTTTAAAAGATGTTGACGCGCAAACTGCCGGCAGACCTGCAGCGCCGGCAGCAAATATGTTGTTGGCTAAGGTTTATATGACATTGGCAGGAAATCAGACTGCTGCTGAAACTGATAATTGGCAAAAAGCTTATGATGAAGCTGTGAAAGTATATGGAAAATACTCATTGGTAAGTGATTATAACACATTATGGGCAGAAGCAAGCAGTAATGTTTCAGCAGAGTCAGTATTTGAAGTTATGGGTAACGAAGAAAATACCCTGCGTCTGTATCAGCTGTTTACAGCATCAAATGGTAACAAGGGACGTTCGGTTTGGGGACGTATTAAGCCTCATATTGAGTGCTTTGATATGCATGCAGATAAATATCCTGATGATCCGCGCCTGGCCGCTACATTTAAATCAGAATGGACCAAGTATCTGGCAAGTGGAAAAACACAAGATGTTAAGTCATATCCGTTTTTTACCAAGCGTAACAACAAAGACAAGAGTTATCCCTGGTTGAATAAGTACTTTATTAAAGACCACACGAAGGAAAACTATAACACCAATGTGAACTTTGTACCATTCCGTTATGCCGATTTATTATTGATGCTGGCTGAAATTGAAAACGAATTAAACGGTCCTGATAATGCTTATGCATATGTGAATGAGGTGTTGGGACGTGCTCGCGCATCAGCCGAAACACCATCGACAGAGCCAGCTGACTGGAGTGGTTTGACACAAGAGGAGTTCAGAGCGGCTATTATGTTCGAATACCGTTATGAATTGCTGGGTGAAGGGCATGAATGGTTTAATGATCGTCGTCGTGGCTATGACTACTTTAAAACTAATGTGATTGATATACACAACAATCATCCCGGGTATGATTTTAAAGTTAAACGCGACGTTGAGCTGCCGGATGATTCACGTAATCTGTTAATGCCAATTCCGCAATCAGAAATTACTGCCAACCCAAGCATTAATGCAACTGATCAAAATCCCGGATATTAATCCTGATAAGAAAGCACCTGAGGTTATCGTCACAGGATGATAACCTTAGGTATTGAAAACATAAACAGCTTATTCAAAGTCCTTAACATTTAACGAAGACTGTTAAGCTGTTCATAAATTACAACCATGCATAATTCAATATATAGCATTCTGTTTGTGATGATGATAAGCCTGGTGGCCTGTCAGTCATCCCCAGAAGATGCCAATCCTGCCTACCTGAATAAAAAAATGCCTGTTCAACAACGGGTTGATGACTTACTGATGCGTATGACACTGGAAGAGAAAGTGGCTCAAATGTGTCAGTATGTTGGCCTTGACCATATGAAAATGGCTGAGAAAAACCTGAGTAAGGAGGAGATGGAAAAAAGCGATGCGCATGGTTTTTATCCCGATTTACATTCAAGTGATGTTGAAGAATTAGTGAAACGAGGCTTAATTGGCTCATTCCTTCATGTAGTGGATGTGAAGGAAGCCAATTACCTTCAGTCACTTGCTCAGCAAAGCCGTTTGAAGATACCTTTGCTTATTGGTATCGATGCCATTCATGGCACAGCCTTGGTCGATGGTGCTACTGTTTATCCAACACCCATTGGTTTAGCCAGTACATGGGATACAGCTCTGGTAAAGAAAATGTCGGTTGAAACAGCCATTGAAATGCGTGCAACAGGTGCGGCATGGACCTTTACACCCAATGTGGATGTGGCGAGAGAAGCCCGCTGGGGACGTGTTGGTGAAACATTTGGAGAAGATCCTTATTTAGTATCAGAAATGGGAGTAGCTATGATTGAAGGGCTTCAGAATACGACACATCCGGATAGTTTTAACGTGATAGCCTGTGCCAAACACCTTATTGCCGGAAGCGAGTCGGTGAATGGCCTTAATGGTGCTCCAACCGATTTATCTGAAAGAACTATCCGTGAGGTGTTTTTACCTCCTTACAAAGCTGCTGTTGATGCGGGCGTTTTTTCCGTAATGACCGCCCATAATGAATTAAACGGTATTGCCTGTCATGCCGATGAATGGATGATGACAGATGTATTACGCGAAGAGCTGGGCTTTGATGGTTTTATTGTAAGTGACTGGATGGATATTGAACGATTGGCAACCCGTCATTTTGTGGCAGAGAATCAACTGGAAGCGTGTTACCAGACTGTGAAGGCAGGTATGGACATGCATATGCACGGACCTGATTTTCTGGATCCTGTTGTACAATTAGTCAATGAAGGACGATTATCTGAAGAACGAATCAATGAAAGTGTTCGACGCCTGTTAGAGGCTAAGTTTCGCCTGGGGTTATTTGATAATCCTTTTGTAAATGAGCAGGAGACAGCAAGTGTTTTATTTAATCAAGATCATCAGAACACAGCATTGGAAGCAGCTCAGAAGTCAATTGTGTTGTTAAAGAATGAGAACCTGTTGCCTTTGAATAAAGGACAGTATAAGAGAATATTTGTAACAGGTCCTAATGCCAATAATGAGACCTTGTTGGGTGACTGGTCTGCTAAACAGTCAGGTGATAATATCATAACGGTCTTAGAAGGATTGAAAGATCTTGATACAGAGGCCACATTTGATTATTTGTCAGTTGGTAATAATCCTAACGATGTAACAAAGACTCATGTTGACGAGGCAAAGGCACGCGCTTCAAAATCTGATTTAGCCATTGTAGTGGTTGGTGAAAATTCCTTCAGATGGGATTGGAACAACAAAACATGTGGCGAAAATTCAGGGCGTGCTGATATTTCTCTGGGTGGATTGCAGCAGGAACTGGTGGAAGCAATATACGCCTCGGGAACTCCAACGATTGTGGTATTGGTTAACGGACGTCCGCTGGCAACAGAGTGGATTGATGAGCATGTGCCTGCCGTCATTGAAGCATGGGAGCCAGGTAGCTATGGAGGCCTGGCCATTGCACAAATTCTTTACGGAGAAGTGAATCCCTCAGGTAAGTTACCTATTTCCATACCCCGAAGTGTAGGACATCAATTGTGTATTTATAATCACAAGCCATCACACTATTTCCATAAATATGTTGATGCAAAATCAACACCATTGTATCCATTCGGTCATGGCTTGAGTTATGCAACGTTTGTATACCAGAATCTGGAGTTATCGAAAGAAAAGATCAACGCTGATGAAGAATTGAAAGTGCGTGTTGAGGTCACCAATACATCCTCTGTTGATGGTGACGAGATTGTACAATTATATCTGAATGATAACTATTGTCCTGTAACACGTCCTGTTAAAGAATTAAAGGCTTTCCGCCGGGTTCATCTTAAGGCAGGAGAAACTCAGCAAATTACTTTTAACCTTACACCTGAAATGCTTCAATACCTGGATAAGGATTTTAATCCAACGATTGATGCAGGAGGTTTTACAGTGATGGTTGGCGGATCATCCGAAAATAATCAATTATTAAGTATTCCATTTGTTGTAAAGTAGATTGTTATGCGAACAATTAACTATTTAATAACCGTCTTAATAGCTTTGGTAGTATTGCCAACAGCTCAGGCTCAGCAGAAGAATCAGCATGGCTATGCACCCCAGTCAGTTAAACGCGTTTTTATGGCGCCTGAATACGCCGGTAAAACATTTCAATTGCTGAACAATAAAGGTGAAGAGGTTTATTCAGGTGCAATAAGCAATGCCAAGGAGTGGCCCCATTCAGGTACAACCGTTTGTTATGCAGATTTTTCAGAACTAAAAGCTGGCGGACAATATGAATTGCTTATCGAAGGTAGCAAACAAAATGTTGCCGTGACTATTGATGCAGAAAGCTATAGCACCCTTGGTAATGCCCTTGTTAAGTCGTATTACATGGCACGTGTTTCAGAGCCGGTTAAAGAACAATATGCAGGTCAATATGCCCGTCCTTTGGGGCATGCTGATGATAAGGTGATCATCCATGAATCTGCAGCAAGTAAAGAACGCCCTGCCGGTTCGGTTATTTCATCACCAGGTGGCTGGTATGATGCCGGTGATTATGGTAAGTACATTGTTAATTCGGCCATTACAACATACTCATTATTGCATGTGTGTGAGATGTTTCCGGAGTATACCAGATCCATCAATCTTAATATTCCGGAAAGTGGGAACGGGGCTTCTGATGTGTTAAACGAAGCGATTATCAACCTGAAATGGATGCTGACAATGCAGGATCCAAATGACGGAGGTGTATATCATAAACTAACGAGTAAACGTTTCTGTGGAATGGTTATGCCGCATAAAGATCCATTGGATCGGTATGTGGTAATGAAATCAACCGCCGCAACACTTGATTTTGCGGCAACCATGGCAAAGGCTTCAAGGGTCATTAAACCTTTTGAAAACATTTATCCCGGTTTGGCTGATGAATGTCTGGCAGCTGCTGAATATGCCTGGCAGTGGAGCTTAGATAATCCGGCCATTTTATACCAGCAACCCAAAGATATTCAAACAGGCCAGTATGGTGATAAACATATTGATGATGAGTGGTTTTGGGCAGCTACAGAATTGTATCTAGCCACAGGTAAAAAGCTTTATTATCAGGCTGTAAAATTTGATGAGCAAAAGTTTTCTGTTCCCCAGTGGGGACGTGTGAATACATTGGGTTTATACAGCTTGCTGGGCGAACCGGACAAAGTAAAAGACTTGAATAAAAAAAGCCGAAAAGCACTGTTAAGGCTGGCAGAGAAGTTTAACAAGGATTATGAGACATCGGCATACCGTATTTCTATCACAAAGTTTCCATGGGGAAGCAATAGTGAACTGTCCAATGAAGGCATGTTGTTTATCCATGCTTATCAGTTAACAAAAGATATCAAGTACCTGGAAGCAGCAGATGCCTGTGTGGGTTATTTGTTGGGTGCTAATCCTCTTGGCTATTCATTTGTAACAGGGTTTGGAACTAAAAGTCCGATGCGTGTGCATGACAGACGCTGTGAGGCAGACGGAATAGAAGCACCCATCCCGGGATTATTAGCCGGGGGGCCATCCTTACAGGCTCAGCACGATTGCGGTAAAAATAAGTATCCCTCAAGCTATCCGGCAATGAGTTACCTGGATGAAAAATGCAGTTTCTCAACCAATGAAATCGCTATTAACTGGAATGCATCTGCCAGCTTCCTGGTATTAGGACTGGACGCCATTTATCAATCAGAGAAATAGAATAATGAATTTGTACAGATATATATGCTTATTGTTTTTAGTGAGTCTGGCAGTATTGCCTGGTTTTGCTCAAAAACAGCAACCCAATATCATCTTTTTTATTGCCGATGATATGACACGAGACATGTTTAATTTTTTACCGGAGGGAGATGGCAAGAACCTGACGCCCAACCTGGATAAACTGGCCAATGAAGGCACCATTTTAATGGGGCAGCATGTGAGTGCAACTGTTTGTACTCCCAGCCGTTTCAATGTGTTGACGGGTAAATATGCCAGCAGGGCCAATAACCCGAAAGTCTTAAAGCAGGTAAAGAAAAACGATGGTCAGCGCATTGTGGAGTGGAATACCCATATAATGCCGGGAGAACCCAATTTGGCTAATTTGCTAAAAGAGGCAGGTTACAGAACTGGTGCAGTTGGTAAAAATCATGTTTATGAAGTGGAAGGATGGAAGGATGTGCCATTAACTGCAGATGCTTCAAGCAAGAAGGTGATGAAACAGCAATTGGCCAACTATAAAGCTACACAGAAAGCGTATCATGCCTGTGGTTATGATTTTGCAGAAGGATTGTATTATGAGAACCCTGATTTTAACGGGCCACGTGCTTTAGCAGTTCATAATCTTGACTGGTCGGCTGAGGCGGCCTTAAACTTTATCAATAAAACAGGTAATCAACCCTTCTTTCTTTATTTTGCAACAACGTTACCACATGGGCCTTTAAAGGCAGAAAGGGCCTGGAATGCGGATCGTACTATTGTGCCGACAGGTAAACTGGATAAGGCACCCGATGTTTTGCCTGATCAAACAACCATACCTAAACGCTTGAAAGAAGCTGGTAAAAAGCTTAATGACCGTTTAGCTAACCTGCTTTGGATGGATGATGCCTTAGGAGCTTTGATTGACGGCTTAAAGACAAATGGTGTTTACGATAATACCATTATCTTTTTCTTTAATGATCATGGACAGTTTGCTAAAGGAACTGTTTATCAGGGAGCCACAAGCAATCCGAGTATTGTTTGGCAAAGCAAAGGCTTCAAAGCCGGGCATATTAATAATACTTTGGTGTCAAATGTTGATTTTACGCCTACCATTCTTGACCTGGCATCGGAACAATACGATAAAGATGCTTTTGACGGGCAAAGTTTTGCCAATGTACTTAAGGGGCATCAGGCAGAAGCGCGTGAGTCGCTTTACTTTGAAATTGGTTATTCGCGTGGTGTGCGCAAGGGGAAGTATAAGTACCTTGCTGTACGCTATCCCAAGTGGGTTAAAGAGCTAACTGCTGAAGAAAGAAAGCAGATACTGGAAGATTATAATAAGAAGTTATCCATTAGGGGTAAAGGTCCCAATAACAGTGATCCTACCAAACCCTTCGGGCATGTACAGATCATTCCGGGCGGTGGTGATGCAGAATTTCCGGCCACAAAACGGTATCCTTATTACGCCGATGCTGATCAGTTGTATGATTTGGAAGCCGATCCGAATGAGCAGCAAAACCTTTACGCCTTACCTGAATATCAGGAGGTCTTGAAAGAAATGCAGGAAGAACTGAAGAAACATATTCAGTCAATACCCGGAAGCTTTGGTGAGTTTAAGAAGAAGTAACTTAAAAAGACCTATAGTTATTTAAAACTCAAAGGACAGTTGAGTGAGACAGACCAAATGAAAAGAAGTAATGTTAATCAGTTTTGACTTTTTAGTCTTGTATCTTGATTCTAATTTTTGATTGTATGCGTAGATTAATTAAATATTTGACAGTTGTAATGGCATTAGTTCATGCTAATGTTGCCATTGCACAGGATAAAACCAATGTATTGTTCATTGCTGTTGATGACCTGAAACCTCTTATTGGCGCTTATGGACACGAAGAGGTAAAGACCCCGCATATTGATGCCCTTGCCGCTGAAGGAGTTTTATTTAGTAATGCACATTGCCAGCAAGCGGTATGTGGTCCTTCAAGAGCCAGTATATTTACAGGTATGCGCCCTGATTACACAGGTGTACGTGACCTTAAAACACGCATGCGCGATATTAATCCTGATATATTGGCCATGCCACAATATTTTCGCGAAAACGGCTATGCAACTGTGGCAGTCGGTAAAATTTATGATCCCCGTTGTGTTGATAAGCAATACGATGGGCCATCATGGAGCATTCCATATTCAGAGAGTTCTAAATTTACCTATCCTGAAGAATATGGCGAGCCTGGTTTGTCGTATTATGCTTTAAAGAGTAACCAGGAAAAAGTTCGTCAGTTAGAGAAGGAAGCAGCAAAGAAGGGTGTTAAGAATGTCCACAAATATGTGTCTGAGCGTTTCAAGCCTTCAGTTGAGTGTGCCGACGTTAGTGATGATGCCTATATGGACGGACAAATTGCCAATAATGGCATTAAATACATGAATAAGCTGGCCGAAAAAGATGAGCCATTCTTTTTGGCAGTAGGCTTTAAACGTCCGCATTTACCTTTTGCCGCACCTAAAAAATATTGGGATTTATATGAGCGTGATGCTATTAAACTGGCTGAATATCGTGAACCTGTGAAGAATGGTGTTAATATGGCTTATCATAAATCGGGTGAACTTTATTCCTATACTGATATTCCGCCATTGGCATCGTTCACCGATATTTTCACCGATAATTTGCCGGATGATAAACAAAAGGAATTAATTCATGCCTATTATGCCAGTGTTTCATTTATTGATGCTCAGATAGGTAAACTTCTTAAAAATCTGAAAGATAAAGGCCTTGATAAAAATACGGTTGTTGTGTTGTGGGGTGATCACGGATGGCACTTAGGCGATCATTCATTGTGGTGCAAGCATACTAACTTTGAGCAGGCTACACGCGTTCCGCTCATCATTAAACAACCAAAGGGGCAATCAGGTATTAATCATCAACCTGTTGAATCATTAGATGTTTTCCCAACTCTGTGTGATGCCACTGGTCTTGAGCTTCCTTCACAACTGCAGGGAAGAAGTTTAAGTCCGGTCTTTTCAAATGTAGAGGCAAAGATTAATGACTATGCCGTATCGCAGTTCGGGCGCGGGCAAACACAAGGGTATTCTATTCGAACAGAGCGTTACCGCCTGACCTTATGGATGAAAGATAACTGGCGAACAGATATGCCTTTTGATAAGAAAAGGGTGACAGGGGCAGAGCTATACGATTATAAGACAGATCCCCTGGAAACCGAAAACTTTTATACACATCCTGCATACAAAAAGGTGAAGAATGAATTAATGGCACTTTTTAAAGCTTTTGTGGATAAACAAAATACAGAATTAAAGGCATTGAAATCTTCCTCTGATTCCATTGGGAAGAAAGAAACAATTAACTTATCATTTGGTAATAAGGCAGATGAGAACTGGTCGCCCATTATTCGCAAAGGTGCCATGGCCGATGTTAATGTTACTGATGGGAAACTAAATGCAGAAGTAAAGAAGCTTGGTGCAAAGCCTTGGGATTTAGCGCTTATGCTTAAGGAGAATATCGAACTTGAAAAAGGTCAGGTTGCTGTATTGACCTTTAGCTTTAAGGGGCCGGAAATGAAAATAGGCATGGGGCCCGTTGATGGTAAACGTATTGCCAGAATTGTTAAACCATCGAAAAAGTTTAAACAGCAGGAAATAAAATTACCAGTACCGGCAAGTGGCAAATGGGCCTTGAAAATGCAGTTAGTGGGTATTGGTGAATACGAGATAGGAGAGATTAACTTAAGCATCCGATAAAATCAGACACATGAAGAACTTTATATTTTTGGGGGCATGTATGCTTTTACTTTTGAGCGCATGTTCAACACCACAAAAAGAGACAGACGAATTAAGCCTGAAACCAATACAAGGGGCTAAACAGCGTAATGTAATTTTTATTCTCACAGATGATCACCGCTATGATTACATGGGCTTTACCGGCAAGGTACCCTGGCTGGAAACGCCGGAAATGGATAAGCTGGCTAACGAAGGTGCGTATATGAAAAATGCTTTTGTAACAACCTCTTTGTGTTCGCCAAGTCGCGCCAGTATTCTAACGGGGCAGTATTCACACGTTCACACGATTGTGGATAACGTGGCTCCTGACCCGGGAAATCTGGTTTACTTTCCGCAATACCTGCAGAAGGCCGGTTATCAAACAGGATTTTTTGGCAAATGGCACATGGGCGATGAGCATGATGATCCGCGACCGGGATTCGATCATTGGGAAAGCTTTAAAGGACAAGGTGATTATTATGCACCAAACCTGAATATTAACGGGGAGCGTGTTCAGTACGATGAGGATACTTACATTACAGATTTACTGACAGAACATGCATTGGAATGGTTGGATAATCGAAATAAAGAAAAGCCATTTTTTATGTATTTATCACATAAAGCTGTGCATGCTCTATTTAAACCGGCCAAGCGTCACGATGGTGTTTACGATGGAAAAACTATTGATAAGCCGGCTACCTATACACAAACCATAGGCGATGATTATAAGGATTTGAAATGGCCTGAGTGGGTAAAGCAACAGCGTCATAGCTGGCATGGTGTTGATTATATGTATCATGATCAGAACGGCACTTTCGATGAGAACCTGCAGAAATACTGTGAGACTCTTTTGGGTGTTGACGAGAGCATTGGTTCGGTGATGGAATGGTTGCGGGCTAATGATTTGGATGAATCAACCATGGTGATATACATGGGAGACAATGGCTTTAGCTGGGGAGAACACGGATTGATTGATAAACGCCATTTTTATGAAGAATCGGTAAAGGTGCCAATGCTGATTCGTTGCCCCGAGGGTTTTGATGGTGGCAAGAAAATAGAGCGCATGGTACAAAACGTGGATGTGGCACCAACTATTTTTGAATGTGCAGGATTGCAAAAGCCTGATTATATGCCTGGTAAATCAATGATTCAATTATTGGAAGGTAATGAAGAAGGCTGGCGCAAACGTGTTTATTATGAGTATTTTTGGGAATATGACTTTCCAATGACACCAACAGTATTTGGGGTTCGTACAGATAAGTACAAATACATGCGTTATCAGGGGATATGGGATCAGAACGAACTTTATGATATCATTAATGATCCGGATGAGCAATATAACCTGATGGGGCAGCCTGAGTATGCCGATGTGGCTAAGCAATTAGCCTCTGACCTGTACGATTGGCTTGAGGAAACCCATGGTATGAATATTCCTTTAAAGAGAACGGTTAAAAATCCATATGGCGACTATCGTCATCCAAAACAATATTAAATTTAGCTTCTATAGCTCTATCATGGGCTGAAGGCCTTATACATCAAAACACACTGCTACCGCGCGAATCCTTTCGCGTGGTATAGTTAGCCCACGCGAAGGGATTCGTGCGGTAGCGGGGTTTCTTTTAACTGGCTGTTATGAAAATTATTCAGATTATATCCATAGTCGCACTTATCACCCTTATGCAGGGGTGTGCAGAAGAACATAAAGAGAAGGCACCCAATATCATTTTCTTTCTGGCCGATGATTTGGGTTGGGCCGACGTAGGTTACAATGGTTCGCAGTTTTACGAAACGCCAAACATTGACAAACTGGCCATTGAAGGAATGGTTTTCAACAATGCATATGCTACACATCCGCGTTGTGTACCTTCGCGTTATTCAATTATAACAGGTAAGTACCCTGCCAGGGCTCAAATGCCCGGACCTGGTGAAGGAAAACTGAATGTTCGTCCAGGTGATGAAGGTAAACTTAAGGCCGATGAGCAAACTATTGCTTCGGCACTTAAAGAAGCTGGTTATGCAACACTATTCGCAGGTAAATGGCATTTGGCAACATCAGGCACCATGCCCCAGGATGTTGGTTTTGATGTTAATATCGCCGGTGGACATGCCGGTTCTCCAATTTCTTATTTTTACCCATACAACGAAGGGAAGCAAAAAGGTAAAAAGGCACCAATAGAGGGTTTGGAGGATGGCAAAGAGGGGCAGTATCTTACAGATCACCTGACTGATAAGACCATTGATTGGTTAAAGCAGCAGCATAAGTATCAGCCTGATCAGCCGTTTTTTGCTTTTGTATCACACTATGCGGTTCATGAACCGTTACATGGCAAACCGGAGCACGTTGAGAAGTTTAAAAACAAATTATCATCAATGACTTATACCGGTAAACCATTCATAGAAGAAGGGACAGGAACCACCAAGATGCATCAGGACGATCCTGAATACGCAGCTTTAATATACAGCATGGATGAAAACCTGGGGAGACTTCTAAATACAGTGAATGAGATGGGAGAAGCAGATAATACTATAGTCATCTTTTTCTCAGATAATGGTGGGTTATCAAATAAAGGATATAATCCGAGACGGGTAGCCACATCCAACCACCCATTACGTGCCGGAAAAGGGCATTTGTACGAAGGTGGCGTGCGTGAGCCTATGATCGTTAGCTGGCCGGGTGTTACTTTAGGTGGTTCAATGAATAACACTGTTGTTACCGGCACTGACTTTTTTCCCAGCATCCTTGAAATGGCTGGTGCTAACTTGCTACCCGCGGCTCATAAGGATGGTGTAAGTTTTGTTCAAAGCATTACAGGGAATGAACAAATGAATTCTGATAGGGCTATCTATTGGCACTCGCCAGTCAGCAGGCCGCATGCAACGGGCGATATCAACTGTTCAGCGATTCGAAAAGGCCAATACAAACTCATTGACTTTTATGATATTGATAAAGTAGAATTATATGATTTATCAAAAGATATTGGCGAACAGCACGATGTATCAGACGAACAGCCTGATGTGCGCCAGGAACTTTCAAAACAACTGGATAAGTGGCGACATGATGTTAATGCATATATGAAGTAAAGAATGGATAGATATTGAATTAACATTTTATGATATGGGTGTACAGTTCCCGGTTCTCAATTACGAGTTCCGGGTTTTTGTTTTTTATGGTATATAGTTTCGTGCGGTCAATTTATAATGTGCAGTATAGCAGTGGACTATGGGATTGTATATACCAAATATCCCTACTTGTTATAAGCATTTTACCTATTTTATTATAGGGAAAATTGGTATAAAAGAGTAGTTGAAATGCTATCAAATACACCAAAATATTATCTCAACTTTGAAACATCATATTGAAATTGAAAAACCATTGTTGGTGCGCGTATTCATCGGGAATGATTAACAAGCTATAAATGGTCTTTCGTCTTTAATTAAGTATCAAATATTAACATCTAAAACAGATGCAAAATGATAAAAGTAACACCTTCTTTCAGTTATTATAACCAAAGTGAATGCATCCAGTATTTGCTCGATGCCGAAGAACTTTGCAAGAAGCAAGAGAATACTAAACTGGCTAAGCCTTTGCAAAACTTTAGTGAAAGTAATAGCTTGATTGTACAAGCCTATAAAAAAGACAAGAAAAGTAACATTACTGCCATACTCACAAAGTACGATCAGCGTCGCGACAATGCAGTTATTTGTTTGCGTCTTGCTGCCCGTACCTTTAGCAACCATTTTGCTGATGAAACCCGCAAAGCTGCTCATACAGTACTCAACACAATGGATAAGTACGGTAAAAGACTACACAAACTCAACTATCAATCACAAACTACTGTATTAAGCAAGCTATATAACGATTTAACTACAAAAGAAGGGCTTGCAGCATTGGAGAAAATACACATGACAGATGTGGCAGAAGAAATGCAAACCGCTAATAACCTGTTTAACACAACTTATCTGGCAAGGGTAGAAGAGTCGGCAGCAAATAACTCAGTTGCCACAGGCGTGCTTATCAAACAAAGCATAGATAATTACCGCCACCTGGTAGCCCTTATTGAGGCCTATCACATCATTACTCCCAGCGGAGGATACGACTTGCTTTTAAATCAGCTTAACCAGTTGGCCATAAAATATAATGGACTAATTAAATCAAAAAAAACCACAGAGGAAGATACGAGTGATTAATAACTGCCAGCAGATTCTGTGTTTGGCTGAAATCAATAAAGAATACTCAATTCTTCTTGATTACGAGCTTTCCTATTTGCCTGAAATATTATTCCGTTATGTGAGAGTATTCCCGAATGCCCGGAAACCTTCCTCCATTTTGGGAGAGTATTTCCGAGCTTCCGGAAATCGTCCTCCATTTTGGAAGAGCATTTCCGAGCCTCCGGAAATCGTCCTCCATTTTGGGAGATCATTTCCGAGCGTCTGGAAATCATCCTCCATTTTGGGAGAACATTTCCGAATGTCCGGAAATCGTCCTCCGTTTTGGGAGAGAATCGTTACCGCGCGGATACTTTAGCATGGGCTTGCTATACGCTAAAGGATGGGCTTTGTCGAACCTTGTTTTGCGGGGCCGCAGTTATGTATACAATTTGCTGTAAATAAAGGGGCATGGCCCTTCATTTGGAAACCGATCCGGCATTCCATGGTACCTGTTTTTGAACCTTCAACCTCAAAATGAACCAACCTACTTCTTATAATAGCGGTCGTTGCCTGATTTCTGAAAATAACGACTATCGGCTTCACCAAAGCTTGTTTTAGCTTTTTCTATTTGCTGTTGTGGTTTTTTTACAGTCTCCTGCGTGGTATCGGGATCGTCACTCAGATAGATGGGCTCTTCAGGTGTTGAACTTATTTCCAATACCCGGCCATATGCTTCAGGCAGCTTTAGTGATTCGGCACTTTTCCAACTGCCTTTTCCATAAACAGCCACTTCTTCACCTTCTTCCAATACACCTTCTTTGTAGCGCAGTGTTTTGTTAAAGCCCAACATGTTTTCACTCTCATAACCTTTTTTGTTCAGGTAGCGCTCAAGATTCTGAGTGGCATCATTTAAAAAGCCCGACCTGAATTTACGATCTTGTACAATATAACTCTTTACATTATTGCCATTTATAAAAGCCCGGTTTTCGCCATCACGAATAACAAAATCGCCCATTACTTCTTCCTCAATAAGAGTATGCCAGCTTGAGCTTTTCCCTGATGAACGTTCCTGTTCAACAATTATGTAGTAATGTGCACACTTTCGTCCTGATAAAGGCGCTGTCAGCGGAGTGTTTGAGCATTCAATAGTACCGACCACGCGGGCTGTTTCCCCATCTCTGAACTCGCTCAGGTGTTTGCGCTCTGCTTTCTTAAGTTTACGCTTTACAACAGCTTTATTGGTATAGAAGGAGGCAAAAAATATGATAATTGCTACTATAGCAAAAATGGCAATGATAATAGGAGTTTCCATGATAAGGTTTGTTTACTTTACTATATAAGAGGTTTAATAATGTTACGGATTTAAAAGTCAGTTTTAACAACCATCGTTCGTGAAACTTTATCATGGGTGCCCAGCTCTGTTCCAAAAAGATACGACATGGCATCAAACGGGTTCAATCTTAATACAGTTCTTAGTAGTATCCTTAAAAAGCCTGGTTTTGAGTGTTTGCTGTCCACAACTTTTGTGTTGGTAATAAATTTGCCAATGGTTCTGCCGCTTATCGATTCGAAAATCAGATAATAACAGAACATACAAACATACATGATGATATTAGGGTGCAGGGTTACAGGAATCAAATTAGTTATAACACTGTAAATAACTGCAATTGTCAGAAAATCAATGGAAAGATTGATTATGCGAATACCTTTGTCGGGAATATTCATTAGCGATAATATTTACGATTCATTATTGGTTAATACGATGTTCAGATTGATAAAAATATTTTAAGTAGTGTTCTTTAATCTTCAAGAGCCAACTCATTACCATATTCATCCCATTTACGATTATACCTCAGAAAAGAATTATTCCTGTATTGCATAACCTCTTTTTTTTGTCCGCTGGGATAGTAGTTTGTCGTAATACCTTCTCGTTTGCCATTCAGGTAATTTATTTCAGATTTTAACTGGCCGTTATTATACCACTCTTTATAGATACCATGTAGCTTGCCATGAACATAAAAGGTTTCACTTTCCATCTGCCCGTTGCCATAATAGGCTCTTAATACTTTTGTTGAGTCATTTATAAAGTTTCCCGGACCCGTATTTCGCGAATATTTTACTTTTTTAGTTTTAACCAATATCACACCATTCTTCCCGCGTTCACCATATATACCGATGGCCGACTCATCTTTGAGTACAGTAAGCTGGTCAATTTGTTGTGGATCAAGGTGCTCAATGGATTCAACCGGTACACCATCCACCACATATAATGGACCTTTTGTGTTGATGTTGTTTTTGCTTAGTTCAAGTACTTCTTCAGGTATTTTTACCACCAATGCGCTGTCGGGCACATCGGCACCATGAATTCGTTCCACCAGCAGGTTAATTTTATTGGTGTATTCGGCAATGGACATATCGTAAGCAGAGGTTTGCTGACGAATGGATTGTTCCAGAAGTTTAAAGCTGGCTATTCGATAGTCGCAGTAAATTTTCAATAGACGGTTTTGCTCGTAATACTCTTCAGGTAAATCGCTTATGGTATCTAAGTTGTTAACGATATTCAGACACTTCTTCCAATTAGGCAAACCATCTATGGTTACGGCTTTAAGATACATCTCATCAGTAGCTCCTTCAGGAAGGTTGTTGATGCTTAATGCAGTTTCTTCCAATGAGGAGAATTCATTCATCATTTTGTTGTATGTTCCCATCTGGTTGGGAATGATAGCCGGTAGCGAGATGGTCAGCAAAGCGATTGCCAGTGCCACTAAAAAATTTGTAATACGAGTCAAGCGTAAATCGTTTCTGGTGACAAAAAAGATGCTACCTATTATCAGCCCACTGATTAAACCTCCAATGTGGGCCGCATTATCAATTCCTTCTTGCGTAAAACCATAAAACAAGTTATAACCAACAAAAATAAATACACTTGTAGAAAAGTTGCCGCGTATCTTTTTAGGTATTTCAATGCCTTTGAGTAACAGCAAGGCAATTAGTACCCCATACATGCCAAATATAGCTCCTGAGGCGCCAGCCGAAACAATATTTTCATTAATGACTATGCTTGAAATACTGGCTAACACAGCTGTCATCAGGTAGGCAAATAAAAATTTTGAACTGCCTGTTTGCGTTTCAATTTCTTTACCAATAAACAGCAAGGCATACATATTGAAAAGCAAATGCATGACTCCGATATGCAAAAAGGCACAGCTAAGCAAACGCCAGGCCTCACCCATAAGGGTTACAAACCGTAGGTTACCACCCCAGTTAATAAGGTCATCAACGCTTGGCTCTATTGGATGAACGCCTGCAAGAACCATAATGATGAATATCAAGATATTGATATAAAGAATAATGGGAGTGATAATGTAGCCACTTCCAGGTATAAGTCCGCTCAATATTTCAGCAAATGAACGGTGTTGGTTACTCTCATCGTTTTCAATATCATCATAATTGGCTTCACTGTTATCTGCATCAACCGTTGATGAATAAACCTTGGCTTTGCGTCTTTTTTCTACTTCATATAATGCAGCAGAGAATGCTTCATCCTGATAGTTTTCCCTGTTTTCAAGTATTTCTTTTAACTCTGAATCTGATTTATCTTCCATTTTACTGGCGAAGCACTTGTTCATCTTATTTGATATTTTGTTACGGTGGCGATTAATTAAAGTAGTGGTATTTAGGAGATATCAAATCTTAAAGGACATTTAAGTATCCGGTTTATCATTATTAATTACCAGTTTTTTATAACTCGTTTAGTTTATTTAGCTAATGTTTGTTTACAGGTTAAATGATAATTTAACACCTTCGGTAATCATATCAATACCAATAATGGCGAGGATCAAACCCATTAGTTTACCAATTACTGAAATAAGGTTAGGACCAACCTTTTCAACTATTTTTTCGCTAAATATAAAAGCCAGATAGGTAATAAATATCAATGCCGCAAAAATGCCAACAACAATGCCAATGTGTATAAAATTTGCATTGGTAACACTATTCATAGCAGTTACAATGGTACCGGGTCCAGCTAGTATTGGTATAGCCAGAGGTGAGATAGCCAGGTTGTTATTACCTTCAGTATTGTTATGATGTATTTTTGATTTTTGCGACATCAGCATTTCAAAACCAACATAGAAAATAAGAATGCCACCTGTTATTTTAAAAGCGGGAATAGTAATGCCAAATAGCTCAAAAATGTATTTACCTGCAATAACGAAGGTGATAACAATTATAAAGGCCGTAATGGTGCCTGAGCGGGCTATCTTTTGCTTGTTTTCCCTGGTTTCGCCCTCAACCAGACCTAAAAAAATAGGCGTATTGGCAATAGGATTCATTATGGCGAAAAAGCTCATAAAAACGGTGAGGGAATAGGTTAGTAAGTTCTCCATAATAGTTTGGTTATTGTATTAGTTGAAGTTTATAGTATGTCTTGTTGGTATAGTATGTCTTGTTGGTATAGTTGTTATATTAGTTATAATAGCTTATTTGAATACCCTGATTATCCTTCTCACTCCCTTCAGGCATAACGGCCGCGAATATCAGATTAGTAAATACTAAAATAGCTTTTCTGAGTTATTAAACAGAATTATGTTGACAGAATATG
>JAKSBD010000700.1 GCA_022361295.1 Bacteroidales bacterium | reverse complement strand
ATTTGGAGCCGCAGAAGTTATCAACAAAGGCGTTTTAGCTTTTAAAGTGCTGATCGAGATAGACTGATGGTCTGCTATTTTCAGTTTTTTCTGCTGGAATAATCAGGAGATACGAATTGCCGGCCGGTTTACTGCTTTGCCAGCAAAGGAATTCGCGCCAGTGGTGGTAATGTAGGCAATAGATTGTTGTTCAACCCCTACAACTCTTCGGAAATATTGATTGATCGATTAGTATTAACCTTTTCAGCTAAAGCAGTATTTTAAACACTCAACGTGATCGCCGCTGTGCTTTCCCCTGTGCTTTGATGTGGCAGACCTTCAGACTGCTATGTGCATCATGGAATTCAATAAACTGACATAATTAACCAGGTTTATAATCTAAGCCTTGTGTTTCCTTGTGTAGATTCTTCCCTTTTAACTTGAGCTAAAGGGGAAGTTCCGTTATAAAAGCACGGGATTGGGATTGATTTTCAGCTTCTGATTTATCATGCCTATTTCCATTGCAAAAAGATTATTTGATAAGTATTTGTTGCAAATGTGTACTATAGTTGCATTTGGTTAAATAAATTATAGTTTCTTTTAGTCACTATAATTATTTAATTTTGTATTGCTTGTAAACTAAAGTGTCTTTAAAGCAATTATAGACTCCGTAATAAGGGATTACAAAACACAACAAGCTTATTTAAACCGACAAAACCAACATTATGAACCTGCAATATATTTCAGACAGTAAAGGACGAACAACGGGTGTGTTCATTCCCATTAACGAATGGAACAACCTTAAAAACAAATATAAGGATATTGAACACGAAGAAGTTGGCGTACCTGACTGGCACAAAGAACTGGTATTAAAACGCCTTGAGGATTACAAACAAAATCCGGGCTCAGCGATGGATTTTGATACAGCCATGGATGACATTGAAAAAGACCTGTAATGTACAAGGTTATTATCCTGCCCCTGGCCAAAAATGACATTAAAGAAGCAGCTCTTTGGTACAATAAGCAACAAGCCAGGCTTGGTAAGAGGTTTACAGCAGAAGTTCGCGAGAAAGTCCATTTTATCAGGCAAAACCCCAATGCTGTAAATATCCGCTACAACTCTGTAAGAACTGCCGTGTTAGATTTGTTTCCCTTTATGGTGCACTATACGGTTGATGAAGTAAAAAAGACGATTATCGTTTCAGCAGTATTGCACACGAGTAGAAATCCTGATATGTGGAAGAAGAGATAAAAAAATTCTTCGATTACAATGTCACTCATATTTCAACTTACATCACATAAAAAACCACCGGCCTTACCGGTGGTTTATCAATTTGTATAATCATCCCCGTAAGGGGTAAACTAACCTTACTCAAGCACTTCAAGGACCAGGTGATTGGTTTCATCGGCTGAGCTTGCCCCTACCCAAATATCAAACTGACCTGGTTCGGTTGTCCATTGTTGTGCCTTATCGTAAAAGCCAAGCATTTCTCTATTGATGGTGAAGCTGAGCGGTTTCGTTTCACCTTTTTTAAGCGCAATTTTTTGAAAAGCTTTTAATTCTTTAACGGGTCGTGATATGGACGCCACTTGATCCCTGATGTATAGTTGCACTACCTCTTCACCATCCATATCTCCGGTATTCGTAACGTTCAGGCTTAAAGTCACCTGCCCATCCATAGTCATTTCAGGAGTGCTTAATTGAACGTCAGAGTATGCATAGCTGGTGTAACTCAAACCATAGCCGAATGGGTACAGAGGAGAGTTCTCCACATCGATATAAGACGACTTATAGTCTGCCGGTTGATGTGCATCAAATGGTCGCCCGGTGTTCTTCGCATTATAAAAGATGGGTATCTGCCCTACGTTGCGCGGGAAAGTCATCACTAACTTAGCTGAAGGATTATAATCACCTGCAATTACGTCGGCAACAGCATGACCCGACATTAATCCCGGATACCACGCCTCTACAATAGCATCAACATTTTCAGCTTCCCATGACAAATCAAGAGGACGACCGTTAAATAAAACCAGGACAACAGGTTTACCGGTCTTTTTTAATGCCTTAAGCAAAGTACGCTGATTACCAGGTAAAGTAATATCTGTGCGACAGGCTGCCTCTCCCGACCAGTGATAATGCTCACCCATGGCCACCAGAATCACATCGCTGGATTTAGCCACACTGAGCGCTTCAGCAAAGCCACGCTCATCTGGCTTGTTTACAACTGACTCCTTCATGGTAGCACGGTCTAACAGAGGTAAATCTGTGCCTCTTGCATAGTTAAACTGCACCTCTGATCCTTTGTATTTCTCCGTTAAGCCTTCATAAAGCGTCACTGATTTGTCGCGCTGACCTTTGATGGCCCATTCGCCATTAAGACTTTCGCGCTCTTTAACAAACGGACCGATGAGCGCCACCTTTTTACGCTCATTCTTTGTTAAGGGCAGGATATTCTGCTCATTCTTCAGCAATACAATTGAGCCACGGGCAGCTTCATGGGCCAGTTTCTGGTATTCGTCATTCATCACCACTTGTTTTTCCCTTTCAGGATTACAGTAGCGATAAGGATCATCAAATAATCCCAGCAGGAATTTCATCTCCAGTATACGCGATACAGCAACATCAATTTGCTCCACCGAAACGTCACCCTCTTCAACCAGCTCTTTGAGATGTGTCACGAAAGCCTCGCTGATCATATCCATATCAATGCCGGCATCCAGACTTAGCTTAGCACCCTGCTTAAGATCTTTGGCTACGCCATGGTGAACCAACTCCATGATTGCCGTATAGTCTGTCACTACCATCCCATTAAAATTCCACTGGTGGCGTAAAATATCCTTAAAGAGATATTTATTAGCAGTACACGGTACACCGTTTAAATCATTGAAGGCCGTCATAAACGACGCAACACCAACATCAACAGTCGCCTTAAAAGGAGGCAAATAGGTCTGGTACAAACTGTGCTCTGACAAGTCGACTGTATGATAATCGCGACCCGCCTGAGCTGCTCCATAGCCAACAAAGTGCTTTGCACAAGCCATCATGGTATTCGCTTTAGACAAATCGCGGTAGTTACTGATGCCCTGAAAACCTCTCACACGAGCTTTGGCCACTTCAGACGCCAGATAAACATCTTCGCCGGCACCTTCCATCACACGTCCCCAGCGCGGATCACGACTAATGTCCACCATGGGGGCAAAATTCCATGCCACACCTGATGCTGTGGCCTCTTCAGCAGCTGCACGGGCGGTTTTCTCCATCAGATCCAGGTCCCACGAACAAGCCTCGGCCATTGGTATGGGAAAAGTTGTTTCCAGTCCGTGAATGACATCAGCAGCAAACAACATTGGAATTTTCAGGCGCGAATGCTTAAGGTTTTGCTCCTGAAGCATGCGAACATGTTCTGCACCAAACACATTAAAGGTACTGCCAATCATTCCTTTTTTCAGGTATTCACCTGATTTGTTATCGCTTACCGCTCCGGTGGTGGCAAAGTTGCCTGAATACTGGTTCATCTGCCCTATCTTCTCTTCCAGTGTCATTAATTGCAACACCGAATCGACCTTTGCTTCAATGCTTTTATCTCCACTGTAGCTGATCCAGCCAGTCTTGCTCTGATCGCACTGACAAGCTCCCGTCAGTATTAGCAGACTGAGTAAGCTGTAATATTTTATCGAGTTTATCATCTTCATTTTGTCTTTCATTTAATTGCTCAAAGCCGAAGCTTAGCCTCTTCACTCTTATTATTTCTCAATATTAAAGTCCAGGGCCTGAAGACCTCTTTGAACATCTGCATTGCGCATAAACAAGTCCCACAATAATCCACTTCGGTAATTTTCAATCATTACCGGAATGGGTCCCTGATCAATGGCCAGATAACGCGGCGTATACCAGCCTGCATCCTGACTATAAGCGTCAAAGGGTCCGTAATCGCCCAGCAAAGAATCTGCTTCCAGGTACAAATATTTCAGGAAGTTCATGGATTCGGCAGGTGTATATGGAAAAGAGCTAAGTGCTGCCGTTGGTGAAATAACTCCCAGATCCGATTCGCCAGGACAATGACCGGCATACCCCTTTATGGAGTAGCTCGATGTTAAGCCCCACTGCTTTTCACCATATCCTTTAAATCCTTTAGGATTATCAACGCAGTAACGATAGTGTATTTGTGCATGATTACAGTTTAATTTCCAGTAATCGGCATAGGTATCTGTCAGGCCTTTGGGGTTAAGTCCTAAATAGGAATAATGCGCCCAAAACAGTGGGCCGGTGGCCTTGTTCACATCTCCGTAAAAATTCAATATGGTTGGCAGGCCATACCAGGTCGTGTCATTTGAAATATGCCCATTGGCTGTCCATCCTTTGTGGTAAACAGAAGGTTGGACCGAATGTGTAGGTGAAGAAGCTGCCAGTACATACATAATCAGGCATTCGTTGTAACCACTCACGCCAAAGTTCATATCCCATCCATGGTTGGGCGACCAATGCCAGTACAATACATCTTCTCCGCCTTTGGTATACCAATCCCATTCCACATCATGCCATAACTGATTAATATCGGCTACCAGCTGTTGTTCTTCAGCTGTACCGTTTTTATAATACTCAGCTACGGTCAATAAACCCTGAATCATAAAGGCTGTTTCAACCAGGTCACCACCATCATCTTTGGCACTGAATGGCTTGACTTTACCGGTGTTACCATCTAACCAATGGGGCCAGGCACCATGAAAACGATCTGCTTCTTTTAAGAAATGCACTATTTTTTGATAGCGATGCAAAGCATCCTCACGACTGATAAAACCTCTCTCGATACCCACCAGGATAGCCATGACACCAAAACCAGAACCACCCAATGTTACCACGTGCGCATCATTTTGCGGATAGACACCGTCTGTATGAATGCGCTCACGTGCCATTCCACTGTTAGGTTCGGCACCTTCCCAAAAGTACTGAAAGGTCTGGTATTGAACTGTATCCATCAATTGCTCGTCAGTCCATTTGCTACGGTCAGTCTTAGCTGTATCCGTGCGATTGAGCCCACAGCTATATACTGCTGTCAGCACTACTAGAATATATATTAATCTCATTATTTTTATCTGTTTATAGCTATTCCTAATAGGTAAAGCCTAATTCACTAAGTCCACTCTGCACCTCGGGTGCCGACATAAATAAATCCCATAATAAGCCACTGCGATGATTTTCAATCATCAGGATTATTGGTCCCTGATCAATACCAATATTAGAGGTGGCATACCATTCGTCCTTAACACTAAAGGCATCGTAAAATCCATAAGGTCCCCACAGGCGGTCGCCCAATACATAATAAAAATGCTTTAATGCCTCCATGGATCGATCAGGCGTAAAGGGGAAGGATGACAATGCTGCTGTTGGTGTAATCACTCCAACGTCATTGGTTGGAGAGTGTGCCGAATAACCGTTGTAACCGTCACTGGCCGTCAAGCCCCAGCAGTTTGCACTATAGCCAATGTGCTTATTGGGATTTCTGACACAGTGCTCACGGTTGATCAAAGTATGATTAACCACCTGCTCCCAATAACTTTCGCCCTGGTTACCGCTTAAGTTTCGCGGGTCTAAACCTAAAAAGGTATACTGCTCGAAGAATAGTGGTCCTCCATAGTCGGGTCCCAGTGGTAATGTGATATCATAAAACGACTTGCCATTGATGAACATACCTGCTTTCCAGCCTTCATTGTATACTTCCTTTGTTATACCATGTGAAGCCGATGAGGCGGCCATGACATAGGTAATCAATGCTTCATTCCATCCCTTAATCGGGTGATTCATCTCCCAGTTATAATTGGGCGACCAGTGCCAGTACAATACATTCTTCGCATCCTTCTGATACCAATCCCACTCAATACCATTAAGGATGGTGTTGATCTTATCAATGAGTGTCTGTTCTTCTGTTACGGCCTTATTCAGGTACTGACGCACTGTGATTAAGCCCATGGCCACAAAAGACGTTTCAACGAGGTCACCTCCGTTATCCTTTTCACTGAAGGCGAGGGCAGCTCCGGTCTCGCCATGCAACCAGTGCGACCACGCGCCATGAAATCGTTCTGCTTTATTGCCCAGGAAGTTAATCATGGTTGATAAGCGCTCCACTCCCTCTGCCCGTGTTATAAAACCACGTTCTATTCCTACGGGAATGGTCATTAATCCAAATCCACTGGCACCTGAAGCTACCGTATGCCCCGATGTATTTCGTTCACGGCTTAATCCGCTTACGGGATGTCCAAAATCCCAGAAGTAGGTGAATGTTTGCCTTTGAATTAATGTTAGTAATTCTTCATCGGTGAGCTGTGGAAATTTATCCGTCTCATCCAGGGTTGTAAACAATTGAGTGGTAAAGCCATCAAAAGAGGCTCCTGCTGCACTTTCCAGGTTACCCGAAATCTTAAAATCATAATTGCGATAATAGCTCAGTGGCGCTGTAGTACTAATGGTAACTACCTGATCGTTATCTGAGTAGGTGAATGATAATTCGGGCTGCTTATCTCCTGAAACACTAATGGCCGATTCCATTGAACTGCGATTCACCGCTTCGTTGTAATGCATTGTTATGTCCAGTGTTAACGGCACATCATATACCAGGTTGCTATTTGACACATCCAGATCATTTATTACCATTTTCTCCAGCACCAGGGTACCCTGAACAGTCCTGAACAGGATATCTGCAGCATCAAACTCAACACCTTTATGACTCTTCAGCTCATTATTTATTTTTAGCACATGGGAAGTGAAATTCGCCAGTTGTGCAACGGGTGTTAAACTCACTGTTTTATTATCGGATGATAAGGTATAATTGACCGGGATTAGCTCACTGTCAGCCAATAAACGAATACCACTACTCAGAGACGATTCATCAAGAGATTCAGAAAAAACGAGTCGGATGATCGGGAATAGACTTACATCTGAAGTGATACTGCCATCGGGATTTACTTCCTGTGAATCAATGTAAACCTGCTTCAGAACAAGCGGTGCTGATGGCTCATCCTTTTTACAGGCCATGGCCAATAGCGCCATTAATAGTATAATTGTGATTTTATGGTTCATCGTTATCGTTTTACAATTAAGCTGTACTGGATTGAAATATTTCGCGCAAAGCATGTACAGGAAGAAAAGGCAAAGCACGCAAATGATTAAAAACAATCGTAAGCCATTTGCGGTCTTTGCTATTTCCTTAGTTGTTATAGCGTGGAATTTTATCCAATAGACATTACATAGGTTTAATACTATATTGAATTAGCATCAATTATTGCTCAGCTGCAATGATGGCTTTAATCTCATCCTGACTTAGTGCTTTCTCGAATAATCTCAGCTCATCATACTGGCTTAAGTCTTCTGCATGCCCCCATTCGCTAAAGTGCGGGCCACCCGATGCGATGTAAAAATCCTCACAGTTATCCCAGCTGACAGGTTCTCCCAGGTCGCCCTGCGAAACTACTTCACCATTTATATAAACTGCCGCTGAAGATTCAGATATAGTGATCGCCACATGTATCCAGTCGGTTGTCTGAGGGTCAACAGTCGCCGCTGCACCACCATCAAACCACTGATCGTAACTACCATTACCAATGTTAAGCTTTATGGTTTGGGCATCATCACCCCCTTCGCGAAACAGGCGGAATCCTGCCACACGGTTGTTATTGCTTCCAGAAGGACTGGCTGACAGAATACCTGAGCGGCCCTGCTGAGCGATGTTGTACCAGAAAGTGGCACTCATCTCGTTACCACTGAATACATCAGCTACCGGAAATGACAGGCTTGCTCCTTCTGCACCCTGGTAAGCGGCTCCAACAATACCATTCTCTTCAAATCCCGGGAAGCCTGTTACAGTGGCACTCTCAACAGATTCATGATCTAAGTAGTGGTTTTGGAAGCTCATGTAAAATGATTCTCCGTATATGGGCTCGAAATTACCCATTTTAGCCACACTAAAGTTAATTTGCTCAGATAAAGTGCTTTTACCGGTTTTGTCTGTTCCCTCAATCCTTATGGTATAAGAGCCGCTCTCGATATCAAGGCCATGTCCCTGTAGTGGCGCGTAACGACGATAATCTGTAAAATCAGTAATAGTCTCAAGCACTTCATCATTAATATGAATGGTTACTTTATCGAGTTCAATATCATCCACCACTTCAAGCATAATTGGAACAGGGCTGCTGGCAGCTACAATTAATTGCTCCCCATCCTGTGGTGAATTGATTGTCACTGTTGGTGCCAGTTCATCGGTACCGGGCTCCTGTGGCGTAATATCATCAATGCCATCATTACAGGCATTGATGCTTAATAAGATGCCAAGGGTATATAAAATCGTTTTAACTGTTTTCATTGTTCCTATGTTTAAAGGATTAATTATTGGCATGCGCCTTTAAATTCGGTAATTGATCCATTTGTGCCAGCGGGTAAGGTAAAAACACCTTATCGGCATTGAAGCTGCGCACACCGTCTGAATCATCGTAACGATCACTGTAACTTAACTCATCGTACATATTGTAGCGTACCATGTCAAAGAAACGGGCACCGTGCTCCATGGCTAATTCAGCAAATTTCTCATCCAATACTTCCTGAATACCTACGCCGCTAATTGCATCTAAACCAGCTCTTCTGCGCACCTCATTAACCGCTGCATCGGCTGTCATGGCTGAGCTTGATGCCCCGTTAACTATTGCTTCTGCATGAATTAACAATACTTCGGCGTAGCGTAGCAGTGTATAGTTTTTACCATTGCCATAATCGTTACGACCAGGTGTTAATTGCTCTGTTGGCAGATAGTGCTTGCCACTGGCAAAATTAGCTCTGGGGTAATCTTCAATAACATCACCGGAAGGTGTGGTATTATTAATCCAGGCAGGTAATGTAGCATAGGCCGGATCAGCCTTAATTTCATTAATCCCTTTATTGGTAAACAATACACTTGTTTGTAAACGGGCTTGATCATTACGATCAAGCATAAACTTAATCCACTTTAAGCTAGGCTCATAAAAACCCCAGCCTGGCTGTGCTCCCTCAATTTCAGGGGTCCAGTTCTGTGGTCCGTAGAAACCGAATAAATAGGTTTCCTGTGGGCCTGTACTCTGGTTATAATCTGAGAATTGCAGCTCAAGCAGGTTTTCTGAAGACAGCTCA
This sequence comes from Bacteroidales bacterium, assembly GCA_022361295.1. Lineage (GTDB taxonomy): Bacteria > Bacteroidota > Bacteroidia > Bacteroidales > Marinilabiliaceae > Carboxylicivirga. Next base: position 7,150 of record JAKSBD010000700.1, on the reverse strand, counting down.
CCCGGCTTTTTAAACAGGTTATAGTAATCATCGTACAACTCAAATTTACCGGAACCTATGATCTGAGAAGTGGCATCTGCTACTTTCTGGTACTCTTTCAACTCCAGGTTGACCATGGCTTTAATAGCCAGTGCTGTGTACCTTGTTACACCACCAGGAATATCACTACGATCCGAAGGAAGCATATCCGGTAAGTCAGGTATGGCTTCATCCATTAAATCAGAAACATATTGCATTACCTCCGAATAACTTGACACATCGGTCAGCAGCATATCTGCCGGATCTGATGTTTCAGGTATCAGAATATCACCCCATGTGAGAGCCAGGTTACGTAATAGCCAGCCTTTAATCACTTTTGTTTCTGCTATATACTGATCGGCATTAGGATTACCTGACCCTTCGCGATAGAGCTCGATCTGTTCAACAGCATCAAACATTCGAAAAATTGTTGTGTATTCTAATTGCCACAAAGAGTTATACATCCAGTAGCCCTGATCATACACATAACGATCTGTCATAAAAAATGGCTGCTGGTCGCCGTAACCACCGGCATTAACATCATCGCCCCTAACCGACATAAGTGGAATACCTTCCCAGCCGCGTTGCATGTAAAACTCTGAATAGGCACCGTATAAAGGCAATATCATATCCTGCGAAACAGTATAATCCACATCTTCTGTCGGAACCCTGTTTTCAAAAGGCTCATCAAGATTGTCATGGCAGGCCACCGCTGAAAATACAATAAGAATCAGCGCCAGTTTTTTCATTATATCTATAGTTATCAATTGCATATCGAATTATATTTTACGATTAAAACTTAAGGTTTAGACCAACGGTATATACAGCAGGTATTGGGTGTACCTGGTTATCAATACCATTACTCACCTCAGGGCTGAAACCATTGTAGCTAAATACGGTTAATGGACGCTCAGCCGTGAATGAAATGCGTGCATCGGGCATTTTAGTACCAAAGAGCATTTTGTCATTCAGCGTATAAGCCAGCTGAATATTCTGAATTCTGAAGAAAGCACCATCTTCAACCAGGTAATCACTCATTCTCTGGTTCCAGCCTTTACGCAAGCCTTTCGAAGACGGGTATTTGTTTGATGTGCCCTCACCGTGCCAGCGGTTTTTGGCCAAATCAGCATCCCAGTTGGTGTCATTTGTCCATATTACTTCACCGCGCTTACGATTCAGGATTTTATTACCTGCCTGCCCCATGATATTGGCCGTTAACTGTAAGTTTTTATACTGAATACCCAGGTTGGCGCCATACATCACATCAGGGAAATACGAGCCAAGTACCTTACGGTCATTATCGTCAATGACACCATAACCTTCTTCGCCTTCTTTTTGCTGGTCTTTGTAGCGGAAATCGCCCGGTTCAAGTCCGTTAGCTTTAGCAACAGGATCGGCATCAATTTCCGCCTGGTTCTGATATACTCCATCAACTTCCCAGCCATAAAAGGCCATCAGTGGTTCGCCCACCATTGTTCGCTGACGGAACTCTGCTGTACCACCATCGATATAGTCCTGGCCAAACAGCTCGCGCACCTCATTTTTATTGGTTGATAAAGTAGCTCCGATCATGTAGCTGAGGTCGCTGGTAATGTTATCATTCCAACTTACCGCCAGTTCAAATGCCGAATTACGTATTACCCCTGCACTTTTTAGGCCACCGCCCACAATAACAGGTGTATTCACATAAATAGCAGCGTCTTTTGTATCTCTTGAGTAATAATCTGCCTCTACACTTAAACGGTTAGTTAACAGATTTGCACTAAAACCAATGTTTGTTTCTTCGGTCACTTCCCAACTAAGGACATTGATATTATTGGTGGTTACTGTTCCTCCGGTACGCTGGTCGCCTAAAGCTACATAGTTAATGTAGGTGGCAGCAGATCCATCTGAACGAGGAATTTTATCGTTTCCTAGTTGTCCCCAGCCAAATCGCAACTTAAGGAAATTAATGGCTTCAATATCCTTCATGAAGTTTTCTTCTGAAATAACCCATCCTGCACCTATAGCCGGAAAGTAAGCCCATGTGTTTTCAAACTTATTGCTGCCGTCGGCACGCATGGTTGCATACAGCATGTATTTGCCATCAAAATTATAGGACAAACGACTGAAATAAGATTGTCCGTAATACTTCGCACCGCCATCGCCGGTTAAATGGGAATCTTTGTTTTGTCCCGCATCAATATACCAGTACTGTTCCTTTTCTGCAGGTACATCTTCGGCAGAGCCCCATAAATTATGGCTCTTTTCCTGACGATAGGAAGATCCCGCCATGAGCGATATATTATGGGCACCAAAGCTGTCGGTGTAAGTCAGTACATTGTCCCATATTTTATTGGAATAGGTGCTGCTATTCTTATAAACCTTCACAAAATCAGCACGGTATTCCACGACTTCCTCGTCATCTTCGGTATAAAATTCCCTGAACCAGTTATCGTTCATGTAAAACGGAAAATCAACATTGCGCTCGTTCAAATCCGTATATGCATGATTATATGACGTTTTAAACGACAGTTTTGATGGAATAATATCCAGCTGTGCATAGAAATTGGCATTCACTTTCATTATGTCCAGCTGTTTATCATTATAAAGCATGGCCGGGAAAGGATTCTGGTGATCGCGATAACCCAGTAGTCGGGCATCGGCAAAATTATCAGGCGTTGATATACCCTTAAAAGCAGGATCATATTTAGGCAATACCGGCACGGCATGATAGGCCTGCTTCCATACATTATTATCAGCATCCTGCCTTGTGGCATTGCTAAATACCACATTACCACCATATGATAACCAGTCGTTGGCTTTGGCATCTATTTTAGCCGTCAGATTAAAACGCTCGTAGTAATTTTCAACATCCATGATGCCATCCTGTTTAAAATAACTGGTGCCCAGTGCATATTTTACTTTATCAGTACCTCCACGCGCACTTAAGCTGTGGTTTTGGATAGGTGCAGGACGTAAAATCTCGTCATACCAGTCTGTATTAACATCCGGTACTTCAGGGTTAATACGGTTACGACCATACTTCTGCATGGCATTAAGTATATAGCTGTAGTCGGCATCAGATCCCGATTCTTTAGCCATGTTTGTAAATTGCTCAGCATTGGCCATTTGCAATACGTTTTGAGCTACCTGGTAACCAAAATAACCATCGTATTCTATTTCGGTCTTGCCTTTACTGCCACCCTTCGTTTCAATTAAGATAACACCATTGGCAGCCCTTACACCATATATGGCAGCTGCTGATGCATCTTTTAAAACAGAGACAGATTCTATCTCGGAGATATTCAGAAAATCGATATTATCGTAAAACATACCATCAACCACATACAAAGGATTCTGACCGGCTGACTGAAACGAGCCGATACCCCTTACGCGCACTGTAGGCTGGCTACCTGGCTGTCCTGAACTAACTACCTGCAGTCCGCCCACTTTACCCTGTAAAGCCTGCATAGCCGATGCAGCAGGTGTTTTGGCCAGTTCTTCTGATTTGACAGTGCTAATGGCCGAAGTTAAATCTTTCACTTTTTGGGTACCATATCCTACCACAACCACTTCATCAACCAACTCAACAGATTCCTGAAGTATAATGGATACTTCTGTTTGAGTTCCTACCAACAATTCCTGTGTTTCAAAGCCTATGAAGCTGAATTCGATAATATTTTCCGGTGCTGCATTAATAGTAAAGTTTCCATCAATATCAGTAATAGTACCTGTGGAAGTACCTTTAATGACAACTGATACACCTGGTATTCCTATATTATCTGTACCCGTTACTTTTCCGGACAACTCTTGCTGCTGTTGTGCCATCATTAGTATGGATACGAACGATAGAAATAACGAATAAATGAATTTTTTCATATTACAATTTTTTTGAGTTCGTATGGTCAAATGTATGGAGGACATGTTTGCTCCAAAAATAATTACCCACACTACCACCTCTCACTGTTAAAATGTCTTAATAAGCGATTACATAATCACCTCACTTTACTCCATTGCAGCTTCGTATATCACACATATACAGATGTATATAATTTCACATTTCTCACATACACACTTTCCTCAGCCAAGATTTTTTTTATGTGCAATGAGTCACAAACCTTGTGATATACTCCATAAACAAGGGTGTTTTTGTGCCAATATAACGGATTTACTAAAATTTGTTAAGAGGTTTGTTAACTGGCAGCCAAGAATAAATTAAATTTACACCGTTAATCCTTCTGAGCAATCTTATTAAATCTTATTCATTATCAATGAAGCAACGCATTGTCATTATCACCATTCATATTTATTTTATCATCAGCTTTACCTCTGTTCATTCGCAAGCGCTTCACAACTTTTTGAAAAGCGATTACCAGGCAGGCAGTCAAAACTGGTCGGTTAAATGCGATGACACTGATTTCATTTATTTTGGCAATAACAGCGGACTTCTTCAGTTCGACGGTGTGACATGGGAATTATACCCTTCGGCAAATGCCTCAATTATAAGGGCTGTGGCTCATGACTCCACCAGAATATATACGGGTGGCTATAGAGAGATTGGCTATTGGGAGCGAAATTCAAAAGGGCAGTTGCAATATAATAGCCTGACAGACAGTATAGAGCATCAGTTTGGCACCAATGAAGAGTTCTGGAATATTTTTGTTAATGGCAAACAGGTCGTTTTTCATTCGTTTGCCGGCATCTATATTTATGAGGATAATTTATTTAAGATTATTAAACCCGGTGGCTTTATTAATTTTGCGACACAGGTAGGTGATGAAGTATTTGTGGCCATGCATGACAATGGCTTGTATCGTTTAAGCAATAAACAACTTGTTCTTATTTCAGATCATCCCTTTGTTAAAAGGAATTACCTGCGTTTTATTGCCAGGGCATCACGAGAACATGAGTATTATATTGGTACAGAATCAGAAGGCTTATATCGATTTAATTCTTTGACAGGTGACTTTGAGCCCATTGTTAAAGAATTACAGCACTTTTTTGCCAAGAACAAAATTAACCACGGAATGATCACTCCTTCCGGAGACTTTGTTATAGGAACCATTCTTGACGGTATTATTGGATTTTCAAAAAATGGTCATGTAAAGTTCCATTTTAATAACGACAATGGATTACAAAGCAATACGGTATTGGGAATCAATCAGGATGGCTTTAATAATATATGGCTGGCGCTGGATAAAGGCATAGACCTGATTACCCTTAATAATGACCTTTCTTATAAGATATATAATGAAGATGAATTGGGAGCGGTTTATTCAGCGGCTCTTTACCAAGACCACCTGTACCTGGGTACTAACCAGGGATTATACACGAAGAAATGGCAGGATGACAGCGATCTGTTTGAGTTAGTTGACAATACACAAGGACAGGTTTGGGACTGCAGTACTATTGATAACACCTTGTTTATCGGGCTTAATTCCGGAACTATGACCAATGGCGACGCCCAATTCAATCAATTATCTGATTTTGCAGGAGCCTATACCATAAAACGCCATCCTTACTTTCAAGACATTCTGATACAGGGAACTTATAACGACCTGATAATTTACAGGCAAACTTCACAAGGCTGGACATTCTCAAATACCATCAAAGGTTTTAATAACCTTACAAGGTTTATTGAGTTTGATCATCAGGGTAATTTATGGGCAACGCACTTTTATGGCGGTTTATACAAAATACGCTTAAACGATGATTTAACGGCTGTTGAATCACTTGTTCAATACGATCAATTAGGTACTGATGCGATCAACCGCGGGCACATAAGGGCATTTAAGATTGAAAATCAGATTGTAATAACAAGTGGGAAAGAGCTATATACCTACGATGATTTAAATGATAAAATAGTGCCATACACCCTTTTGAATAAGGCTATTGGAAAACATAAAAACGCCGTACGTATAGTAGCAGGCAACAATCACCATTATTGGTTTATAAGCTCTGAAGGGTTGGCCTATTATAAAATATATGCTAATGACATTCGGTTGATTAAAGAGTATCCGACCACAATTTTTGAGAATCACCTTATACCACTGCATGAGAATGTTGTTCAGCTCAACGACTCCCTGGCGCTGGTATGTATGGAAAATGGCTATTCACTTCTTCACCTTAATGGGCAGAGTTATTCTGATACCATCAAATGGTTTCAACCAAAATTGCAGAGAGCTACTGCCTTTAATCGCAAAGCAGAAGTATTTCCTCTTGACCTGACAGGTAAAACACTTGAGTTGCCGCATAGTTTGAATAATATACAACTTCGTTACTCGTTTCCGGTGATAAACGGTGAAAAACTAAACTATCAATATAAAGTGGATGGTTTAACGGATGCCTGGTCAGATTGGTCAGATATCCCAACTATTGAACTTAGTCGTATACCTTCAGGAGAATATACCATTCGAATAAAAGCTGTTAATTATTGGGGTAAGGAATCCAGGGTGCATCAAATGGAACTCAAAATTCACACACCGTGGTACCAGAGCAATATGGCACTTGTAATGTATTTGTTATTATTTATCGGTTTAATGATGTTTTTAAAGCATATAACAAGTCGCAAAATAAAGCTTAAAGAGAAACGGAAACGCGAGAATAAAGAGAAAGAATTAATCCAGCTTAAGAATGAAAAACTAAGCAATGAATTATCGTTTAAAAGTCAGAAATTGGCCAGCTCGGCCATGAGCATTATTAAGAAGAATGAGTTCCTTCTCTCGTTGAAGGCCAAAATTAAAAAACAAAAGGAAACGCTTGGCAATCGTTACCCTGACAAGTATTACCAGGATTTAATCAGTAAAATTGACAGTAATATTTCAGGTCAGGATGACTGGCAGTTGTTTGAAGCCAACTTTGAACAAGCCCATGAAACATTTTTGAAGACGATGAAAGCAACGTATCCTGACCTGACATCCAGTGACTTGCGCTTATGCGCCTACTTACGCATCAACTTGACTTCCAAGGATATTGCTCCCCTGTTGGGCATAACGGTCAGGGGCGTTGAAAACCATCGTTACAGGTTAAGGAAAAAGTTAGGCCTGTCGGCTGAAGATAACCTGATTGACTTTATTTTGAGTAAATAAGCTTAAGTATAGAAAACTCCTTCCGGCCTTGTATATCAATATGTAAGCGGAGTTTTTTTTAT
>JAKSBD010000278.1 GCA_022361295.1 Bacteroidales bacterium | reverse complement strand
TAAATTTGTATGTTATACAACATAGTTTTATAACACCCTTGTAATGCCTGCAAAGAAAAATAATACCCCTGTAGAACCCACGATAAAAGACATTCCGAAGCTGTATAATATCCTTACAGAGGAGGAAAAACAATACCTGTTAGAGAATCATTCAACCGTTTATTACAAGAAGAATGATATTATTTATCAGGAAGGAGAGAAGCCAACAGGTTTGTTATGCCTGGGGAAAGGTAAAGTAAAGATATTTAAAGAAGGAGTGAGTCGTCGTGAGCAGATCGTTCGCATGGCATCGGCGCCTGACTTTATAGGTTATCGTGCCTTGTTTGCTGAAGAAATGCACATTGCCAGTTCTGAAGTTATTGAGCCATGTACCATTTTTCACGTGCCTAAAAAGGTTATTTATAACCTGATGAAAACCAATCCTGCTTTGTCAATGGCATTTATTAAGTCGTTTGCCAGTGAATTAGGTTTTGCCCGCTACAGAACTGTTACATTAACGCAAAAGCATATCAGAGGCCGTTTAGCCGAAAGCTTATGTGTATTAAGAGATATATACGGTTTTGAAGATGATGAGCAGACTTTAGCCGTTTACTTATCGCGTGAGGATTTAGCTAATTTCTCAAATATGACAACTTCTAATGCCATTAGAACATTAAGCTCATTTGTTAATGAAAAAGTTTTGGCGGTCAATGGACGTGTGATCAAGATTCTGGACTCAGAAACCTTGCAACGAATTTCCCGATTAGGATAATATCAAACTTATATATATTAAAAAAGCCCCTATAAGGGGCTTTTTTATTTTTTGCTTGTAAAAGCTTATGCCGGGTGAATTGCCTCAGTAGGGCAAACATCAGCGCAAGTACCACAATCAGTACAAGCTTCAGCATCAATTTTATAGATATCGCCTTCTGCGATAGCTTCTACTGGACATTCGTCAACACAAGTACCGCAAGCGATGCAGTCTTCATTAATTACGTAAGCCATTTTTTTGTCTTTATTGGTTATTATTACTTGAGCAAAATTATCTGCTTTTTTAATTAAAAAAAAGATTTCCTTTGGAAAGTAGTTTATTTTTAAAGGATATAAATAAGGCTTTAAGGTCTTTTATTATTCAAACTATTGTGCATTAGTTGGTTTTACTGGTGTTTAGAAGGTTTCTAATTAATCTCTTGTCATAAATTTAAATCCCATGTAAGCCAATAAACCTGCCGCAGTTTCTAAAGAATTCTCATTTAAGTTAAACTGAGGGGTGTGTAAACTGCCTGTTTCACCATTTTCCTGTTCAACACCGAAACGATAAAAAGTGCAGGGGTACTTTTGTGAATAATACCCAAAATCTTCTGCCGTCATTCTTATATCCATTATTTCTGTTGCTTCTTTACCAATATATTCCTGAGAGAAGTTGATCGCACTATTGCTTAGCTCTTCATTATTATAAACAACCGGATATCCATCTTTGATGTCAATTTCAACATCCGCACCCATTGATTGAGCTGTGCCTTTTGCTATTGCTCTTATTTTGTCTTTGATTATGGCCCTCCACTCTTCATTCATTGTGCGTAAAGTGCCGGCAATCTCTACTTTCTCAGGTATAATGTTGGTTGCACCATTGGCAATGACTTTACCAAATGACAAAACAGTTGGAATTTGGGCTGGAACAATGCGACTAACAACCTGTTGCAATGCAACAATAATATGTGAGGCTATTAGTACATTATCGGTCAAAGCATGGGGCATGGCTGCATGGCCTCCTTTTCCTTTAACAGTAATATAAACTTCATCGCCTGAAGCCATATACATGCCACTTTTAAAGCCGGCGTGTCCTGTTTTCATACCTGGCAATACATGTTGCCCAATGATTAATTCGGGTTCGTTATTATCAAAGCAACCCTCTTCCATCATAAGTTTAGCTCCTCCAGGGAATACTTCCTCAGCAGGTTGGAATAAGAGCAAAATAGTACCTTCCCATTCGGTTTTCAGCTCATTTAAGATCATTGCGGCACCCAATAATGCAGCAGTGTGAGCATCATGGCCACAAGCATGCATTACGCCTTCATTTCTTGATGTAAATTCTAAATCGCCTGCTTCCTGTATTGGCAGTGCATCCATATCAGCCCTAAGAGCGATTGTTCTCTTATCTGGATTCTTACCCTTTAAATAGCCAATAATGCCAGTCTTAACAAAACCTGCCTGATATGTTATATTCATGCTTTCCAGGTGTTCCTGAATAAACGCTGATGTTTTATGTTCTTCAAAGGATAGTTCAGGATTTTGATGAATATGCCTGCGGATATCAATAATCTTGGATAGGTACTTTTTTGTTAGTTCTTTAATACGATCTTGCATAAAAGACGATTTACTGTAACTGATAAATCTGCTACAAAATGTTAATATTTTAAAACTTCGTTACAAAGATAACGCGAATATGTTTATTCCAATACAGAAGTATACAAGTAATTAACCTGAGATAGAAATTTAATATTGCACTCGGTTATTAGTAATAGGCAATGATTTAATGGAAGAAATCCGCTGGTTTAAGGCTTTTTCGTTTTTTATCAGGGGTAATCAAATTCAGGTTTAAATGCTGGTAACCTGTTGTCTGAAAATAGAGGATTTTAATTTTATGAACCCCCTTGTTTAAGGCAATGGCTCCGTTTTCAATTTTCTTTCCGTGAATACCGTCGTTATTGACCACCATCTCATTATTAATATATAAGGCACTTCCATCATCCGAATTTAACGCGAATTTGTAAATTCCTTTTTTATCAGCATTAAAATATCCTTCATAGATGAGCCCGAAGCCTTCCTTGTGAAGAGAATCAGGAAGGAATGAGTCAGTTACAACACCAAATTTACTCTTACTGATGTTTTGAATTTCTTTTACACTTTTAAACCTGCCCAGATGAAGAGAGAAATTCAGACCTTTACTTCTTTCACCATTAAATCTCACAGATTTCCGGAAGGATAGTTTATTAAAATTGATAATAGCTGTCTTGCTAAGTTCGCCGGTTTCCTTATTAATAGTGATGGCTTTGACAGTACCGGAGTGCTTAATGGTTGTTTTAGATGAAAAAAGTTGTGATGATGCATCCGGTTCTGAACCATCAGTCGTATACCTGGTCTCATACTTGTCTGAGATACTTTTAAACTTGAGGGAAGTGGTGTTTACAAAATTCAGTTGTTCCCGGTCAAATATTGGCTTTGGCACTTCATAAAAATAATTGATGTCCAATATTGCCAGGCGTTCCAGGTGCTGGTCAAGCTTTTGCATAAATTGAGCCCAGTTTTTTTCGTTACTGCTTATCCAGCATATCTCTGAAAAGGCGCAGAGCCGCGGGTACAACATAAATTCAAGCTGCTCAGGGCTTGTCATGTATTCTGACCAACAGTTGGCCTGAAGTCCAATTATAGATTTGGCTTCCACTTCGTTTAAATCATCAGATACCGGTTCATAAGAGTATACATCTCTCAATGGGGTATATCCCCCAATAGCCAACGGATGATGCTGGGGATCGCTCTGATAATGATCAAAATACAAATAGTTGTTAGGTGATTTTACTATTTTGTTATTGTTGCTTATGGCCTGCTTAATTTCAGCATCATCCTGCCAAACTACAATGGTTGCATTACGTAACGATTGGTCTGTCATTATTTCATCCCAACCGAGCATTTTTTTTCCAAGACCTTCAACAATTTGCTGAACTCTTCTGATAAAATAGTTTTCAAGCTTGTTTTCGTCACTAAGGTTGTTAGCAGCCATTTGTTTTTGGCAGTGATTACAGTTTCTCCATCTTACAGTTGAACTTTCATCTCCGCCTATGTGGATATATTCGCCAGGAAAAAGAAGGGCAATTTCACTTAAAATATCTTTAATCATTGAATAGCTGGATTCTTTTCCGGCGCAAATTACGTCGTCAAAGCTGCCCCATCGTGTAGCTACCTCATAAGGGCCACCGGTACAGCCAAGTTCAGGGTAGGAGGCAAGTGCAGCTAAAGCATGACCAGGCATTTCTATCTCCGGAATAACTGTAATATGACGTTCATTGGCGTACTTTACTATGTCTGTTATTTGTTCCTGGGTATAATAGCCTTCATATGGTTCATGACTATATTCCTGAGGAATAATAGCTGCATGACCTATCAGTGTTTTACTTCTTCTTGAACCAATAGAGGTTAGTTTGGGGTATTTCTTTATTTCGACTCTCCAGCCCTGATCATCTGTCAGGTGTAAGTGAAACACATTTATTTTATAAAGGGCAAGTAAGTCAAGCTGCTTTTTGACAACATCAACAGGAAAAAAGTGACGTGATACATCTAAATTTAATCCCCGATAACTAAAACGGGGATAGTCTTTGATGGAAATTGAAGGAAGAATCCATTTGACAGTATTCGAAGTCTTTTCTTGTTCTATTTCATGAGGTAATAATTGCCTTATTGACTGAATAGCATAAAACAATCCTTTTGTATCTGCTGCAACTATTTCAACTTTTTCCGGTCGAACTTTTAATACATACCCTTCCTTTTTGTCAATAATATCTGAATCTATTTTAAATATGATGTAGTTATCTTTTGGCTCCTGGTCGGTTAATTGAGGATCAAAACCTGATGCATCATTAATAAGTGTATACAGATAAGAAATGGCTTTAAGAACAGATTTGTCAATGCCTTTGTAGACCAATTGAGTTGTATTGTTAATTTCAAAATATCCCTCGTCAAATCTTATTTCCCTGGGCTGTGGTATAATATTTACCTGACGGGAAGATTCCTTTTCAGGTTGCTGGCAGGCCATAATAAACACTGCTGTAAGTAATATATAATAGTATCTAATCATGATAGAAATAAACATGGTATTATCAACAATGTAGAAAATAAACCTAACAAAAATAGCTTTTAAAATTTCATAAGCTATAAAAAGCCAAACGAAACCTTTTAAAAATAGAGGCGATGTCTGTTTTAGTCATGAACCATTTGTTGGTAAGTAAGTTTATTACAAAAGACAGGAGTATTAATACCTTGTTAAAATAGCTGAACTGGCTATAAACATTGTAATTTATTTATAGATTTGTCTTCAATTGGAGCAATACTTGTAACACTAAATAGCAGTATTGCGTATTAATACGTTGAAGCAACTTAGATTACAGTACATTAAAACTTAACTTAACGATGAAGAAGTTTTTCATATTTTCACTCTTTCTTAGTTTTATTGTTGGACATGTAAATGCCCAACATGCGAAGCCTAACCTCGCATTTGACAAAGTCATTCATAACTTTGGTGAAGTTAAAGAAGACGGAGGAACCAAAGCGTTTCAATTTAAATTTAAAAATACAGGAGGTCAACCACTCGTATTGCATAATGTAAAAGCTTCATGCGGGTGCACCACACCGCAATGGACAAGAACACCGATTCCTCCCGGGGGCTCTGGAATGGTCAAAGTAACTTTTGATCCAAGAAATCGACCAGGTAACTTTAATAAGACTATTACGGTTAGTTCTAATGCTCAAAATGCAACTGTTATATTGCGCATTAATGGTAAAGTGCTGCCACGTGAAATGACTATGGAAGATATTTATCCACGTAACATGGGTAAAATAAGGCTGGAAACATCTCACCTTGCATTTACAAGTATGACACCTGAACAGATAAAAGAGGAGAGTATTAAAATTATCAGTACTTCTGAAGAGCCGATTAAATTAGGATTTGTAAATGTGCCTGATCACATAAAAATAAAAAGCATACCAGAAGTTATTCAACCGGGTAAAGCTGGTGTTATTACTGCCAGTTATGATGCTAAATTAAAGAATGACTGGGGATTTGTTACGGATAATATCTTCATCATTTTTAATGATGTTCGCAATTATTCAAACCGTGTAACCGTTAGTGCTTCTATCCAGGAGGATTTTTCAACATGGGATGCCGAAAAATTAAAATCAGCTCCTGTTGCTACAATTGCAGAAAAAAACTGGAATTTTGGAGAAATTAAGCAGGGAGACGTAGTGAAACATCAGTTTGAAGTTAAAAATACCGGTAAGACACAATTAATTATCAGGAAAGTTAAAGCGTCATGTGGCTGTACAGCTATAAAGCCTGCTAAAACCATTCTGGAACCTGGTGAAACAACTTTAATTGCTGCTCAGTTTGATTCAAGAGGCAAAAGCGGGCGCCAGACAAAAACTGTGAGGATTGTTACAAACGATCCTAAATCAACTACACATACCCTGATGATTACCGGTAATGTGAAAATTAACTAAAAGAATAGAATACTTGGAATAAGGAGGGTTAGCACTTGTTTAACTCTCTTTTTTCTATTTATAAATCCCAAATATTACATGGCAAAAATGGATGATCATCATCACATAGAGAATGATCCGAATTTTAAAGGTTTAAAGGTAAATAAGGGTGTTGATGATGCTCCATCAATTAACCCTAATGCGGCGAAGCGTATTATAAAAAGGAAGAAGCAGCTTTCGATTGATGAATATGTAAAAGGTATTCTGGAAGGAAATGTAACGATCTTAAGCCGTGCGGTGACAATGGTTGAAAGTTCCCTTCCTGAGCATCAGAAAATAGCTCAACAAATTATTGAACGATGCCTGCCATATGCAGGTAAAAGTATCAGATTGGGGATTACCGGTGTTCCCGGCGCAGGTAAAAGTACATTTATCGAATCGATGGGAATGCACATTATAAAAAATGGCGGTAAGCTGGCTGTTTTGGCCATCGACCCATCCAGTGAACGTTCAAAAGGAAGTATTCTTGGTGATAAAACCCGTATGGAGAAACTTTCGGGTGAAAAGGATGCTTATATTCGCCCTTCGCCATCAGCAGGCTCCCTTGGAGGCGTGGCTCGCAAAACACGGGAAACAATTATTCTGTGTGAGGCAGCCGGATTTGATACCATTTTCATTGAAACAGTAGGAGTTGGGCAATCGGAAACAGCCGTACATTCAATGGTCGATTTCTTCCTCCTTTTGATGCTTGCCGGAGCTGGTGATGAGCTGCAGGGTATCAAGCGGGGTATAATGGAAATGGCTGATGCTATTACCATTAATAAAGCCGATGGGCAAAATGTAGATCGTGCCAAACTGGCTCAGGCTGAATATCGTAGTGCTTTACATTTATTTCCACCGACAAAATCGGGCTGGACACCTGAGGTTAAAACATGCTCCTCGTTGTATCATAAGGATGTCGACAAAATATGGGACATGATTCTGGACTATGTGAACCTAACCAAAGAAAATGGTTATTTTGAAGCCAACAGGCGTTCACAGGCCAAGTATTGGATGTATGAAAGTATTAATGAGCAGTTACGTAATAATTTCTATCATCATCCGTTGATAAAACAGGCGTTGACAGCCAATGAACAGCTGGTATTAAATGATGAAAAAAGTTCGTTTATGGCAGCTAAGGATTTGTTGGACAGTTATTTTGAAAATATATAATTTTATATACACTGCCCCTTGAGGCAAAAACTATTAGTCACATGAAAAAAATTTTGTTAGCCATCTTTGGTGTTGCAATGTTGGTTGCTTGTCAGCCAAAGTCTTATGAAGTTACTGGAACACTTGAAGGTGCTACATCAGAAAGAGTTATCCTAAAGAAAATCGAAAAAGGCCGTCCGGTTAATGTAGATACAACGGAAATGGTAAATGGCGAATTTAAATTCACAGGTACCGTTGAAGCACCAATGTTATACATTGCTGCCATTGACGGTAAACAACAGCCGGCTGTTTTCTTTATTACCAATAATAAAATCAATATTACCGGTAACGTTGATAAATTATCTGAAATTGAAATAGAAGGTTCTGAGTTGACTGAATTATTAATGAAATTTAATGATGAAATTCCTGGACAGGAGAGACAGGCTGAGCTTCAGCAGGAGTATCAGATGGCTTATATGAGTCAGGACGCAGACAAGCAAAAAATGATTCAGGAAGAAATGCAGGCATTGATGGAAGATCAACGTGCTTACTTCAAGAATTTTATAAATGAAAATGCTACCAATGAGTGTGGGTTGTTCTTTGCTTTAAATATGGCTTCGTCTCTTGACCTTGAAGAGCTTCGTAAACTTGTTGCACAATTTGAGCCTGCATTTCCAACGCATCCGTATTTTGTTGAAATGAAAGACCTTCTTGGACCTCTGGAAGAGTATGAAAAGGCTCAAGCTGCAACAACTGAGGGCGCTGAAGCACCTGATTTTACCTTAAATACACCTGACGGAGAAGCGGTAGCATTAAGTAGCTTCAAAGGTAAATATGTATTGGTTGATTTCTGGGCAAGCTGGTGTCAGCCTTGTCGTCAGGAGAATCCTAATGTTGTTAAAGCATACAAAGCATTTAACGCAAAGGGTTTTGAAGTGTTAAGCGTATCTGTTGACAGAGATGCAGAAGCATGGAAAAAAGCGATTGAAGAAGATGGCTTAACCTGGACACAAGTGTTGGCAACAGAAGAATCAGGTGTTGCTAAAGCATATGCTATTCAAAGTATTCCAAGCACTTTCTTATTGGATAAAGAAGGTAAAATTGTTGCTAAGAACTTAAGAGGCGCCGCTTTAGAAGAGAAGTTGGCCGAATTACTGAACTAAGATAACAACAAGCATAATATAAAAAGTCACCTTATTCGAGGTGGCTTTTTTAGTATACATATTTTGATATCTACATTTGTGCAAGTATATTTAACATCTCATATTAAACAACCAAGGCTATTGAAACAATAGTCTAAAAACATTCATCAAATGAAAAATCTATTATTCTTTGCCTTTGCAGCTTTAGTGGCTTTGGCATCATGCCAGCCTCAGGCGGCAAGTTTTAAATTAACTGGTCAGCTTGAAGGCGCTGCTGATAAAGTTGTTGTTATTAGCATATATGACAAGGACGGAGTAAATGTAAAAGACACTTTAACTATTACAGAAGGGGTAGTAAATTATTCTACTGAATTAGCGGAACCTGTATTTGTATTACTTGGTGAAGCTGGTTCACGCAATACATTGAACTTCTTTGCTGACAACGTAGATTACACCATTAACGGTTCACTGGAAAAAATAGCTGAAGCCGAAGTGACAGGTGGTGCTGTTTATAATGTTTACAAGTCAGTCAGCGAGGCTGTTAAGGAGATTGGAGAAAAGAATAATGATTTGAAAAAAGCATATGGTGAAGCAGGCCAGGCTGGCGATACAGCAAAGCAAAAGGCTATTTACGAAGAGTACCAGGCTAACCAGGAATCTTTAGAAAAAGTTCAGATGGATGTTGTTAAAGCGAATCCAACTTCACCTGCATCAGCTTTTATTGTCAACAATGTTAAGGGACACAGTTCAATTGAAGAAATGAAAGAAGGGTTGGCTCTTTTAGATCCTGGTTTGAATACATCAACTTATTATATTGCGTTAAGCGAAAAAATTGATAAACTAGAAGCTGTTGCAGTTGGTAAAATGGCTCCTGATTTTACTATGAATGACCCTGAAGGTAATCCTGTAGCCTTATCATCATTCAAAGGAAAATACTTATTGGTTGATTTCTGGGCAAGCTGGTGTGGTCCTTGTCGTCGCGAGAATCCAAATGTGGTTAAATTATATGCTGAGTTCAAAGACAAAGGATTTGACATCCTTGGTGTTTCTTTAGACCAGAAAGAAGATGCATGGTTAAAAGCTATCGAAGACGATCAATTAACATGGAATCATGTTTCAGACCTAAAAGGTTGGGGATGTGAAGCTGCTAAATTATATGCTGTTTCTGGTATTCCTCACACTGTTTTGCTTGACAAGGAAGGAAAAATTATAGCTAAAAATCTTCGTGGAGATGAGCTTCACGCTAAAATTGCTGAGTTGTTAAATTAAGATAAACTCTTACATATAAATGATTAAGGAGGCAACATGCCTCCTTTTTTTATTTTAAATACTTGATATTTGTCGTTTTATTTCAAACTCTTGGCCTCTAATTTTGTTTATGTAATCGATGTGTCATTTTTAAGACATTGAATTTTTTCTACATTTGTTATTTTAACTATGTCTAAATAAGAAACAAAACAAAATAAAATGAATTACGATTTAATAGTAATTGGTACCGGACCAGGAGGATATGTTGCAGCAATCAGAGCTTCGCAATTAGGTTTAAAAGTAGCTGTTGTTGAACGCTCTGAGTTAGGTGGAATTTGCCTTAACTGGGGTTGTATACCAACTAAATCTTTACTTAAGAGTGCCAATGTTTTCGAATATTTAAAGCACGCTGCCGATTATGGTGTTAAAATAGAAGGTGAAACCAGTGCCGATTTTGAAGCTATGGTAAAACGTAGCAGGGGAGTAGCTGATGGAATGAGCAAAGGTATCCAGTATCTGTTCAAAAAGAATAAAATTGAAGTTATCCAGGGTACAGGAAAATTATTGGGTAACAAACAGGTTGAAGTTTTAAATGAAGGCGGAGAGAAGACTGTTTATTCAGCAGAGCACATATTATTAGCAACCGGGGCACGCAGTCGTCAGTTACCAAACTTACCACAGGATGGAGAAAGAGTAATCGGATATCGCAAAGCTTTAACTCTTGATAAGCAGCCTGAATCAATGATAGTGGTTGGTTCCGGAGCAATTGGTAGTGAGTTTGCCTATTTCTATAATGCCATTGGTACAAAAGTTACTTTGGTAGAATACATGCCTACCATTGTGCCGGTGGAAGATGAAGAGGTTTCTAAGCAATTAGGCCGCTCATTTAAAAAGGCCGGAATTAAGGTAATGACCGGTGCTGAAGTTACACAGGTGGACACATCTGGTGATAAAGTGAAGGTGGTGATTAAGAACAAGAAAGGTGAGGAAACACATGAGGCAGATATTGTTTTGTCTGCTGTAGGTATTACACCTAATCTTGAAAACCTTGGTCTTGAAGAAGTAGGAGTTGAAATTGAAAATGGTCGCGTAAAAGTAGATGAATTCTACCAAACGTCTGTACCGGGTGTATATGCAATTGGTGATATAGTTCCTGGTCAGGCATTAGCTCACGTTGCATCGGCCGAAGGTATTATCTGTGTTGAGAAAATAACAGGCCATAATCCTGAACCGTTGGATTATGGAAATATCCCTGGTTGTACATATACATCCCCTGAAGTAGCTTCTGTCGGCATGACTGAGAAAGCTGCTAAGGAAGCCGGACATGAGTTGAAAATTGGTAAGTTCCCATTCTCGGCATCAGGTAAAGCGAGCGCGGCAGGGCACAAAGACGGGTTTGTAAAGCTGATCTTTGATGCAAAATATGGAGAGTTATTGGGTGCACACCTTATTGGTGCCAATGTAACAGAAATGATTGCGGAGTTAGTTACAGCAAGGAAGCTGGAAACAACAGGTCATGAAATTATCAAAGCTGTTCATCCGCACCCAACAATGTCAGAGGCTGTTATGGAAGCTGCTGCCGCAGCATATGATGAAGTGATCCATATCTGATAAATAGATTAATAACCTGAGGTCGAAATTTAATGTCGAATTCAGCTTAATAGGATATAAAAAGACTGTCAGTTTTGGCAGTCTTTTATTTTTCCTGACTTACCTTTTCGTGGTTTAAGCGTGGAAATGCAATGGTAAAGGTACTTCCTTCACCAACTTTACTTTCAATGCGTATCTCTGCATTGTTTTTTTCTGCCAATTCTTTACACAAGAGTAACCCAAGGCCGGTACCCGGCTCATTATTCGTTCCGGGAGTTGAAACGTTATTTTCGATATTAAACAAACGATTAATCTGATCTTCCGTCATTCCAATGCCCGAGTCTTTAATCCTTAATAAATCAAAGGCACCTTCTGTATCTGATGTAATTTCAATTGTACCGTCGTTATTGGTATATTTTATAGCATTACTTAAAATATTCCGAAGAATTGTCTTAATCATATTGCTATCAGCACATACTGTTGCCATCGTATCAACTTCATTGATCAGTGTGATTCGTTTGTGAGCAATATTATGTGAAAGCAAAGCCTGGGCATCATAGACCATTGTTGACAATCTCACAGGAGTCAGCTGGTGCTTTATCAGGTTGTTATGCTGCTTGGACCAATCCAGTAGATTGCCTAACAAATCAAGTCCCTGGTGAGCTGAATGTTGTATGGTTTTTAATATATCCTTTACTTCCTCCTTACTGTACTGGTTATAGTCTGTTAAAATCAACTCTATAATGGAAGTTTGAGCTGCAAAGGGTGACTTTAAGTCGTGACCGATAATACTAAAGAGCTTATCCTTAGTCATGTTAGCTTGCTGCAGCTCTTCTTTCTGCTGCTCTATCAATGACTTTTGATCGGCCAATTTTTTATTTAATCGTTTTTCTTTCCGCAATTGCAAGACGGCTAATTCATTCTTTTGCTTTTCAAGAGCCAGGCTGAGTTCTGAACTGCGTTTTAGGTTCATTGTGGCCAGGTGCTTGGCATTGAGTCGGTTAATCATTTTAGGAATACTATATAAAAAGTATCCCATCACAAGAAAGTAAGCACTTTTATAAATTTGTCCGGCCCAGTTGGCCGATGCAACCTTATCAAATAATTCGGGTTCAATATAGGGATAACGAATACTGTAAATGATATTAAAACACAATACACAATACACTACCGAAAAAATGACCAAACGTCTGTCGTACCTCAAAACCGACAAGAGAATAAGGACAGGATATAAAAAAACAGATGCTGCTGTGGTAACAGCAATTGGTTTAAAGAGAAAGGAGTAATTAAATATATGAATGGAAAGTATAGTAATATCAATGGTTGAAGATAAAAACCGTATCCACGTTGCACTACCATACTTACGCAATAAAATGTTTAAAACTGCATTGTAAAAAATATAAACAGTTGCGAGTAATAACGATGTTAAAGCTCTGTCAGTCTCACCAGAATAATAGATGTAACCAATAAAAACAAGAATGACAGCGATTAAAACCCACCTGAATTTAATTACTTCCTGTTCACCCCAGACTGCATCTTCTTTAAAAAGCTTATCAAATTGTTCTGTATTAGGTTTGTGCATATTGTAAAGTTAGATTAACAAAAATAAGCCATTTTTCTGTTCTTCCAATAAAGTTATTATGCATCTGCCAATTGCAGGAATAATTGCCCTTTTTATGCGTATTACCCTTCAAAAATTTGGTTATATCGCAGTCAAAAACAATATTTGTTGTTGAAAATCTACAAACACAGAATTTTTAACCATAAATCTATGCAGGCATTAAACGATTTTTTGCTATTGATTGATTCGTATATCGGTAGCCACCTTTGGTTTGTTTTATTACTTCTTGGCACCGGTATTTTCTTTACCATATACCTTAAGTTTCCTCAAATCAGATACTTTAAATATGCTCTTCGAATTGTAAGAGGTAAATTTGATAAGGAAGATGATGAAGGAGATACTTCGCATTTTCAGGCTTTAACAACAGCATTATCCGGTACGGTTGGAACGGGTAATATTGCAGGAGTTGCTTTTGCTGTTCATTTGGGGGGACCTGCAGCTTTGTTCTGGATGCTTGTTACTGCCATGTTTGGTATGACAACAAAATTTGTAGAGGTGACCTTGTCACATAAATATCGTGAGAAAGCAGAAGATGGTTCTATCGCCGGTGGACCAATGTATTTTATGCGTAAGCGATTAAATATAAAAACATCATCGGGTAAAACGATTAAAACAGGTTACTGGATCGCCGCTATCTTTGCTATCGCTACTGTGCTCTCTTCTTTTGGAACAGGTAGTTTACCCCAAATTAACAGTATCTCAAACTCATTGTTTGCCACCTTTGGGATACCACACATGGTAACAGGATTGGTATTGGCAGTATTGCTTGGCTTTGTAATTATTGGAGGTATTAAACGTATCGCTAAGGTAACATCGCGGTTAGTACCTGCAATGGCAGCCATATACTTTATTGGTGCCATGGCAGTTATTCTTTTTAATTATGAAAATATCTGGCCTTCACTTCAGGCGGTGGTAGGTGATATCTTTACTGGTTCTTCTGCTACAGGAGGCTTCCTGGGAGCAAGTATTGCTTTTGCTTTTAACAGAGGTGTTAATCGTGGCTTGTTTTCCAATGAAGCGGGACAAGGCTCAGCACCTATTGCTCACGCTGCTGCTAAAGCTCATGAGCCCGTTTCAGAAGGCCTTGTGGCATTGCTTGAACCGTTTATTGATACCATCATTATTTGTACACTTACTGGTTTTGTATTGCTATCATCAGGTGTTTGGAGTGAAAAACTGGATAACCGCTTTCAGTTAGCCGATTTGCAGGTACTTAATACAAATTCTATAACTGACCAGAATGATGATGGTAAGCTAGCGCTATCAAAACACATTAGTGGAGAAGAAGCCTTGCCTTTATTCACTGGTACAATGAGTGTGGAAGAAGGAACAATCAGTACGCCGGTTAGTTTAATTCACGCTCGTTCATTGGCCGAAAATGTTATTGTAAAGCAAGGTAAAGATTTGTATACCGGAAGCATTGAGGTTATTGATGGAAGTGTTAAAATTCAAGATGAAGAACTTGGGTTGATTGAGCGTATCAAATCACAGTTTAGCCATTCGGGCAATAATAAGATTGTTATTGAAGGACAGTCGCTTATTCATAGTGCACCGCTGACAGCAGTAGCTTTTACCAAAAGTTGGTTTGGCCGTTGGGGACAATATATAGTATCCATAGGTTTATTACTTTTTGCCTTTTCAACCGCCATTTCATGGTCGTATTATGGCGACAGGGCTGTGACCTATTTATGGGGTTCAAAATTTGTTGTATGGTACCATGTTGTGTATGTAATAGGTTTTTTTGTTGCATCATTTATTGACACCACAATTATATGGACCTTATCAGGTATCACCATTGCTTTAATGACTATTCCTAACTTATTTGGATTATTGTTCCTTCACAAAGAAATGAAGGGGGATGTTAAGTTATTCTGGAAAGAATACAAAGAGCGTTTCCCCGAAGAGAAAAGCGTACCAAAGGACTAAAGTACAAATGCCACAAATAGTTAATATAAAGTCTGCAAAGGAGTTTGAACAATTCTTCAAAACGCATTTTGATGACATGGTGCGGTATGCAATGAAATTTGTGTACCGCTCTGACGTGGCATCAGATATTGTGCAAGAGGCATTTGTGAAGTTATGGGAGATGCGTAACAAATTATTGGTCACAGTCTCAATTAAGGCGTATCTGTATAAAACCATCTATAATCTCTCTCTCAACCATATAGAGCAGTTAAAAGTGCATTCACAACATCATAATTCGATATATACCGAATTGATGGAGCTTGAAGCAGATTACTACAAGGAAGAAAAAAGTCTTTTACAGCAAGAGAAAATAGAGCTGTTAAGACAAATGCTTAAAGAATTACCTAAAGGCTGTTATGAAGTGATCGATATGAGTCGATTTCAGGGCTTAAAAACAAAGGAAATTGCAAATAAATTAGATGTGCCTGTTCGAACGGTTGAGACTCGTATATATAGGTGTATCAGTAAATTGAAGGAGTTGGTGGGGCGTGCTTGATTATTTTTTTAATATTTTTTCATATTAATTGACGTAGTTTTAACTTTTCACTTGTCTTCCATATACAAAAGCGACAAATGAAAGAGTTAAAAGATATAGAAGCAATGATAATCCGGAGTTTGGACAAAACGGCTACTGAGGAGGAGTTGTCCAAAGTAAAGGAATGGATTAATCATTCGCTTGAGAATAAGCAATTGTACTTTGAATTTAAGGATGTTTGGGATGCAACTGCTGAGGCAGATATTCCATCGAATAAAGAAGTATGGCAAAATTTAAAGCCACAACTTACCAATCGAAAAATATTTCCGGGCTGGGCATTTAAAGCTGTTAAAATAGCAGCAGTTGCCATATTGGTGGCATTCACTACATACAGTATCTTTGATTATTCTGAAACAAAGCAGGACGAGCTTACTTATGTGACTGTAAATGTACCAAATGGTTCTCAGTCAGCAGTTACACTGGCAGATGGAACCTTAGTAAAGCTTAATGCCGGTTCTGAGCTAATCTATCCATCCATATTCAACCAGGATGAAAGAACAGTTACTTTAAAGGGAGAAGGTTATTTTACCGTCCACCACAATAAAGAACACCCTTTTATTGTAACGGCAGGTGATATTGAAGTGCGAGTGCTGGGAACCGAGTTTAACGTAATGGCTTACCCTGAGGCCGACAGAATAGAAACAACACTGATTGAAGGTAGTGTGTCGCTGAATACAAAAGGTGGAGATTTTACAAAAGGTATCATTCTAAAACCCGGTCAGAAAGCTGTTTACTCAAATGGCCAAATGAATATCAACGAGGCAGATATTGAGTTAGCAACCAACTGGACCAAAAAAGGATTCAATTTCAAAAATACCAGTTTTAAAGATTTGGTAATACGCCTTGAGCGCTGGTATAACGTTGATATAATCATCTTAAGTGAGGAAGTTAAAGACTTTTCATTCACCGGAAAATTCAGAAATAATGAAACAATATGGCAGGTATTGGATGTCATAAAGATGACAACGCCAATCGATTACAAGTCAGATGATGATAAAATATATATAACTCTTATAACAGACTAGCCTATGAGATAGGGATATAAAAAACGACCGGAACGATGCGGCAACATCACTCCGGTCAGACAATTTTTAAAACAAGTTTAAAAGTAAATCATTCAAAAGTATGAAAAAAAAATTGAATGGCATGAGGTATAGTGCATCATGTCTAAACACTAAATTTTGGAAGATTATGAAACTGACAATAGTTTTAATGATTTTCGGAATGGTTCAGATTTCTGCGTCAAGCTACTCGCAGAATGTGAAACTAAACCTGAAGCGGGGACAAAACACACTGCAACACATTTTTAATGAGATAGAAAAGCAATCTGCATATACTATTTTCTATCAGGATAACCAGGTAAACCTTGATAAGGAAATTGCTCAAAGCTATCAGGGAGGAGAGCTTGTTGATGTGCTGGATAAGGCGCTTGAAGGAACAGGCTTAACCTACAAAATAAATGATAAAATTATTATCATTCTTGAGGAAAATACAACACGCTCTGTTCAGCAGGAAGTATCAATTACCGTTAAAGGTAAGGTGATAGGTGTAGATGGAGAGCCATTACCGGGTGTAAATGTTTTTATAGAAGGAACAACAACCGGAACAATTACCAATATTGATGGTGAATATGAACTGACCGTTGAGGGGACAGGTAAAAACATTGTGTACTCCTTCATTGGTTTTCAAACGCAAACGATTGCGGTAAGTGGTCGTACTCAAATTGATATCACTTTAGTAGAAGAGTCAATTGGACTTAATGAAGTCGTTGCCGTTGGTTATGGTGTTCAGAAGAAAAGTGACTTAACCGGAGCCGTTGCAAGTGTTAAAAGTGATAAATTGACCAAAGTGGCTGTTTCAAACCCTGCTGAAGCCCTTCAGGGACGTATGGCCGGAGTTAGCATTACTGCTATTGGTGGTGGTCCTGGTGCAGGAATGGATATTAAAATTCGTGGTGCCAGTACATTAAATAATAACGATCCTTTGGTAATAATTGATAACGTACCGGGTAGCATGTATATGCTTAACCCTGCCGATATTGAGTCTATTGAAGTATTGAAGGATGGTGCAGCTGCTGCTATTTATGGTACTGAAGCCGCTAATGGTGTGATCTTAATCACAACCAAAAAAGGTAAAGAAGGTAAAATGAGCGTTGATGTTTCAGCCAAATGGGCAAATCAGGTTCAGACTTCAGAATTAAATATGGCTAATTCGGAGCAATACATGAAGATTGCCAACATGATGTATGATAATAATCCGGACGAAGCAAAGCCAAAATATTTATCTGAGCCTTATCATTATGATACAGACTGGTTAGGCGCAGTATTCCGCGAAGCACCAATGCAGGAGTATAACGTTAACTTCAGAGGTGGTACAGAAAATGTTCAGTATTATGTGTCTGCTGGTTGGTTAGATCAGGAAGGTACAATTATAGGTACTGACTTTCAAAAAGCTAACCTGCGTTCAAAAGTTGATTTCTCAGGTGAATGGTTGAGTGGTGGTATTAACATCAGTTATAATGAAACAGATCAGGATAATCGTTCTTTAAGTATCAAAGAAACATATGAGATTCTGCCCATGGTACCTGTCTATGATGATTCTCGTGAAGATGGTTTCGGATACCCAGACACTGAAGTATTAGGAATGCCAGCCAATAACAACCCTGTTGGTCGCGAGCATTTTATCGACAGCCAGTATCGCGATGAATATTTAACAGCCAACGGATATTTAACATTCGATATTATTGAAGGATTAAACTTCCGTTTTGAAGCAGGTTTAAACAACAGTAACCGTCATAACTTTTCGCATAATCCATCATACAATATCAATGATAAGCAAGAGGTGTTTTACCCGACAGTATGGGAGAGACGTTACAACTGGCGCGAGATTAACATCAATAATATCTTAACCTACGATAAGACGATTGGAAAGCATAAAATTGGCTTAATGGCTGGTTATATTACTAAAAAAGCCACTACTGATTATGTATCGGCTAGTATTACCGGTGTTAAAGATGTTTATAGTGCTGAGTTAAATGAGGATGGCGATGGTGCTGTATTAGTTAAGGACGAAGAGCCGACTGGTTTCCTTGATGAATATTTCAATACCTTAAACGCAGGTATGGACGGAACAAAAGACGTTGACGGAACAAGAACAGAATATACTCGAGCATCAATTGTTGGTCGTATTAACTACTCTTATAATGACAGGTATTTAATTCAGGCAACTATTCGTCGCGACGGATCTTCTAAATTCGGACCTGATTCACGTTATGGTACATTCCCATCGGTAGCACTGGGATGGCGTATGTCTGAAGAAGGTTTCTTACAAGGACAGGATTTCTTAAGTAATCTTAAGTTGCGAGCCAGTTATGGTATTTTAGGTAACGAAGGTAGTTTAAGTCTATACCGTTATTTACCATTGATGAGTAGCTATACCTCTGAGTTTGGATCGTATTCTCAAGGTTCTGGTGAAACGGTTTGGACAGGTACTATTTCAAGGGATTTGGAAAACAGGGAATATCGCTGGGAGAAAACTGCCACTATGAATATTGGTGTTGATTTCGGATTCTTCAATAACAAATTAACCGGTGCCATTAACTATTACGATAATACAACTACTGATATGTTGGTGGATAAGCCAATTCCTTCATCAGCAGGTCTTAGAACGCCAACTGTGAACTTTGGTGAAATGGAGAACAGTGGTGTGGAAGTGGAGCTAAACTACCAAAATAATATAGGTGAATTTAATTATTCATTATTCGGTTCTTTAAGTACGACTAAAAATGAAGTAACTAAAATGGGTAGTGTTGACGAAAGTATTCGGGGTGCTTCATTAAATTACGGTGAACACTTTGCACACCAGACTAAAGTTGGTTATGCTCTTGGATCATACTGGTTGTATAAAGTAGATGGTATTTTCCAGACTCCTGAAGAAGTATTGGCTCATACAAACAGTGAAGGTACTGTTATTCAGCCTGACGCAAAACCTGGTGATATCCGTTTTAAAGATACCAATGATAATGGTACCATTGATGATGATGATAAGGTGTTTAGCGGTGTTGGTATTCCAAAGTATAACTACAGCTTTAGTATCGATGCTTCATATAAGTCATTTGATTTATCAGTATTGATGCATGGTGCCGGTGGACATAAAATATATAACGGAAACAGATACTATTACGAATCAATGCGAACAAATCGTAATATGTTTACATCAACTTTAAATTCATGGACGCCGGAAAACAGAAATACCAATATTCCGAGAGCTGTTTATGGAGACCCTAGCCGTAACAGTCGTGAATCGGACCGTTTCCTTGAAGATGGTGACTTTATGAGAATCAAGAATATTCAATTAGGATATACTTTACCTCAGGATTTAACACAGCGGATTAAAATCAATAAAGCGAGAATTTATGTAAGCGGACAGAACCTGTTCACATTTACTGACTATTCAGGGCAGGATCCTGAAATAGGAAGAGGTGATGTATGGAGTCCCGGACTGGATACAGCTTTATACCCGATATCTAAAATGTATATCGTTGGCGTTCAAATGAGTTTCTAATCCCCAAAAGAATAAAACAATGAAGAAATATATTATATATAGCTTATTAGCACTAATGCCATTCACTTGGGGCTGTGAGGATGATTTCCTTACCACAACACCCGATGATCAGTTAACTGTGGAAGCATTCTACAGAAATGTAACAGATGCAGAAGGAGCATTGGCAACAGTTTATGCCCAGATAGGTGCCTCAGACCGTTGGGATGTAACAGAAGTAAATTTTGTAGTAGAGCATTTCCGCTCAGATATGTGTATGCCTGGTCCTGACCGTTATGCGGATTGGACTGCCATTTCAACCTTTACAAATACAGAAGGTAATTCACGTTCTACAATCTACTGGGAAGATGCTTATCGCGGTTTAAATCATGCAAACCAGGTAATTGAAAAGGTAGGTGCCATGACTGATGATAAGATTAAACCTGAGGAACGTGCGCAGATTGTTGCAGAAGCTAAATTCCTAAGAGGCTTTTTACACTTCCGTGTGTTAAATAACTGGGATAAGATTATTCTTCAGGATGCTGCACCAACCAGCGAAGAAGAATTGGAGAAAGGCCTGAGTGAACGTGAGGCAGTATGGACTTTAATTGAAAAGGACTTCAGTGAGGCAGCCGCAGATTTGCCTGTGGTACATGAGAAATCAAATTTGGGACGCGCTACAAAAGGTGCAGCTATCGCATTTTTAGGCAAAGCCTTATTGCATCAGGGTAAATTTGGTGAGGCAGCAACCGAATTCAAGAAAATAGTTGAAGATGGTGTTGGTGGCGAATATGAATTGGTTGACAATTTCATGAGTAATTTCGATGGTTCCAATGAGAATAATAAGGAATCGGTATTTGAAATTCAATACTCTTCAGTACGTGTTAATGGCCGTCATATCGGACATGTAAGTGGTAAATTTGCTTCGGCACCTGAAACTGGTGGCTGGGGTAATATCGAGGCCACTCAAAATCTGGTGTCCGAATTTAAATCGGAAGGTATGATTGCCACAACCGGTAAGTATGATTCTCGTCTTTATGCAACCATATTCTTCGACGATCCAGATGTTAATGTTTTCGGACAAAGTTTTGAGGATGTGTTTGGTGCAGGTTCAGAAAGAGCCATCTTCCGCAAGTTTACTTTGAGTAATATACCTGAAAGTGATAATGCAGCCTGGTATTCATCTCAGAATATACCGGTTATGCGCTATGCTGATGTCTTACTGATGTATGCAGAGGCTTTAAATGAATCAAGCTCGGCTGATGCGGCTAAACCGTTTATTGACGAAGTGCGCGAACGTGCAGATATGCCTGTTTTACCTTCAGGTCTTACACAAGACCAGATGAGAAACCGTATTATGCATGAACGTGCTGTTGAATTGGCATTTGAAGGTCATCGATTCTTCGATTTACGTCGTTGGGGATCTTCTGTTCTTGAAGATAAGATGCAAAATAGTGGAAAGCCTGGTGCAGGTAATTTTAGCCTTGATGAGCATGCTTTCTTCCCGATTCCTGAATCGGAAACCAATTCAAATGGAGCTTTATAAGAAATAATCAATTGGAGTCACGCCGGGTGACTCCTTAAAAAGTTAAACTATGAAGACGTTTAAAAAATCTATATTTCTACTTTTTATTCTTCCATTATTTGTTGCCTGTGAGGTGGATGGTCTGCTTGATATGGACCAGGAGAGCCCTGTGGTTGTATGGGAGAAAGATCAAAGTACTGTAAAAATTATTAAAGAGGGTTCTGTAGTTGAAATTCCAACTATTAACCTAAGGTTGTTTGGTCAGTCACTGTCTGGTGATCTAACCATTAATATTGAGGTAGATGATGCTAATACCACAGCAGTAGAAAATGTTCATTTTACTATTGCTGAAAAAGCGTTGGTGATGCCGGCTGGTATTAATCTGTTGGAAGTGCCTATTGAGTTTGATACAGAGGCTTTCACTAGTACTGATCCTTTGGATGTTGTCTTAAAAATAACCACTATTAACGGTGATGCCCGAAACAGCAGTACTTCTTCAACCATAACCATTAAGCCTCGTTTATTAAACCTTAAATTATGGGAAGGTGCCTATACTTTTGTCGGTGATGGCTGGACAAGAGATGCTTCTATGACTGCTTCTGATAATGGTGAGGATATGACCATGAATAACTTTTGGGGGAATGGTTTGGATATGACCGGAAAGGTTGTTGAAACGAATCCTGAGAGCATCAAATTTGTAGTGCCTGCAGGTACTAAACTAGATAATGGCTGGGATGATCGAGGAGCCTGGTTGCTTGACACTGATTTAATTGGTGTATTTGACCTTGAGAATCGTAAGATTGATTTTATCCAGTTTGATTATGTATGTGAGGATGGATCAACCGGTTCGTTCCCATGGTGCTCTGAAACATGTCAGATGGTTCAGAATTAAATTTAGTGTGTGATTTGGATTTATATTTGATACGGGCCCGTTTAGGCGGGCTCGTTTCGCTTTATCCGATAATTAAGTTACTTTTGACTTTATGACTTCATACATTGTTATTGCCTTATTTGCTGTTGGTATTGGCATTGGTTGGCTGATACGTGAAAAAGATAAAATCCGTAAAGGTGTCGATTCGGCTGTTACATGGTCGGTTTATCTTTTATTGTTTTTGCTTGGCATATCCGTTGGTGTTAATGAGGATATTATCAATAATTTTTCCAGAATAGGCTACAAAGCATTTTGGCTGACAATTGGTGCTGTTGCTGGAAGCGTTGTGATGGCGAAATTTGTTTACAGATTCTTTTTCAAATCAAATAGTGAAGAGTAACAATGAAGGGAAGTTTAATCATTTTAGCATTTTTTATTATTGGTTTAGCAGGTGGAATCTATCATTTCTTTCCTGAGTGGTTGCTGAACGAGAATCTGACAACCTATGCGTTGTTTATTTTAATGTTTTTGGTTGGCGTAAGTATTGGCAGCGATAAAAGTGCCTTTTATGTATTGCGTAAACTGAATATTAAGGTGGTTCTGGTACCTCTGGTTGTGGTAATTGGCAGCCTGGTTGGTACTTCGGTGGCTTCCATATTATTAAGCGATATTAATGTGAAAGAAGCTATGGCTGTTGGTGCCGGATTTGGTTATTATTCTCTATCAAGTATTTTTATAGGTCAAATGCATAGTCAGGAGTTAGGGGTGATTGCACTGCTATCAAATATATTTCGCGAAATAATTACATTACTGGCTGTGCCTCTCTTAGTTAAATATTTTGGTAAACTTGCCGGAATTGCATCAGGAGGCGCAACAGCAATGGACACTACTTTACCGGTCATTGTTAAATTTACAGGCAAAGATTACGGCATTATTGCTATTTTCAGCGGTATTATATTAACAATACTGGTGCCAATTCTGGTTACCATTATACTTGAATTTTTATAATCTGTTTGTGACAATGCGTCACACCCATTCAACTTAATAAGCTGAGTTGGATTGAAATACAAGCCTTGGGTTATATAGTCAAAACAATCGTCAGGTAGTTTGAGGCAATAATTTCATGAATACTTCAGGATAACTAACTTATCTATTAGGATGCAAAAACATATACTTCTTTGCTGTCTGTTATTGACCGCTACTTTAATGTATGGTCAATCCAGGTTTGTTATTGGCTCGCCTGTCGGCACTGAACCAATCAGTTATGTCAATTCGGAGGGTGTTGAAATAACACTTTTTCCAGGTGGAGACAATATCTTTCATTATACACTTACGGACGAACAGTTACCTTGCGTTAAAGTCGGCGATTCATATTACTATGCCATGTATAAAAACGGCAAGGCAGTAGCTTCCAAATATGAAGTCGGCACTAATATATCACATAGCTTTAGCAATAAAATAAAGCGATCATACGACGCTGTATTATTACACTCGGAGCAATTGCAAAACCAGCTAAAATCCATTCAGTTAGCACCATCCGTTCAATCAACAGGAACCATTAACGCTCTGCTCATTCTAATAGAGTACTCAGATAAAACACACACAACTCCAAAAACTGACATAGAAAACTTATTTAATCAACCGGGTACAGCTACACAGGCAGGCTTTAAAGAGTTTTTTGAGCGTGCCTCACACGGTAAACTTACTGTTAATGTAGATGTGGCAGGGTGGTACAATTGCGGACAACCTTACAGTAATTTCTCCGAATCAAAAGGGATGTACCTCACGGGTAACCTGGTTAGAAAAGCGGTTGATGCAGCCGAAAATGATGGCATTGATTTCTCTAAATACGATAATAACAATGATGGCAAGGCCGATGCAGTAATCATTATGCATGCAGGACTGGGGGCCGACCACCGGGGAGAGGAAGAATATATCTGGCCACACTCATGGAGCTTATCAAGTACGGTCAATAAGGCCGTGACTTATGATGGTGTTAAGGTTGATCACTATGTTATTGCCTGCGAACGGCGGGTTTATGGCGGTGTTAACCAGCCAGCAGGTATTGGTACGTTTGCACATGAGTACGGGCACGCTTTAGGTTTACCCGATATGTATGACGGAACCGGTAAATCCAATGGCTTAGGGCATTGGGCACTCATGTCGGCCGGGTCCTGGCTTGATGGAGGTTACCAGCCATCCAATTTTTGCGCCTGGTCACGATACGAACTAGGGTGGGAAGAACCTGAAATCATCAATTATACAGATAAAGGAACCTATACGCTTTCATCAATGAATACTGAAGCGAATCAATTGGTTCGTATCAATACTAAAAGCGATGATCAGTACTTTCTTCTTGAAAACAGACGCGCCGAAAAGAATGATGTTCGCCAACCAGCATCAGGTTTGGCCATTTACCAGATTTCTAAAAACAAACTGGCTCTTGAACGAGGGATTAACGATAACCGTGACTTTCCTGCCATACGATTACTGGAAGCTGATTTTGATGAAAATGGCGGACTGTACAATGCTAAGGACAGGGGAGTGGCAGGAGACCTTTTTGCAGGTAATGACGAGGCCTTGACGATTGGTGCAACCACCTCGCCATCAACCAATTTGTTTAGTGGTAATTCGTCAGGTGTAGAATTATCAAATCTAAAACTGGAAAATGATAAGCGCTTCTCATTTACTGTAGAGGGACCATTACCGCTTGTAAGCTGGCCAAAAGCTGTTTTTATTGAATCGCCGATCAATGATGGTTCAATCGACCAGAGTCTGCGAATAAGACTTGAAGGTGATGAATTTGCATTTGTTGATGATGTTTTGCCGGATGATGCCTGGCAGGTCAATAATTTACCCGATGGCCTCAGTATTGTTTTAAAGAAAGTGGATGCAAGCTCATTGGATATGGTCATTGAAGGTAAGGCTGCAGTTCATGAATCACGCAATAATGTTTATGATGTACTCTTCTCGTTTACAGATGATGCATTTAAAACACTGCCTAAAGAAAATATTCAGAAAGCCACAAATATTTATATAAACATCAAATACCACAATGAAGACGACGGTATACGTTTATTTGTTGAGGATTTTGAAGATGTAACACCGCCCGAGTTACCCCACGGATGGGAAGCTCCAGCAGGTGCTGGTGGAATAACGCACTGGGAAACTGTTTATGGTTCTAATCATACCGAAGGAGGCCTTGTTGGTGTACAGTTTTACGATAAGAACAGCAGTAACAATGAATATTGGCTGACTAGTCCGTTAATTGATTTGAAGGATTTCAATGAGGTTTCGCTTTCATTCTGGCAGAAGTATGACTTGAATGGTGATGCTAAAAATAAAGTTGCTGTTTCTACTGATAAAATAAGCTGGACAACCATCTATGACGATCATCCTGAAAAGAGTGATCAATGGGAAGAAGCGATAGCCAAAATACCGGATGAATTTATTGGACAAAAAATATACTTAGGATTCTGTATCTACGAAGAACAGGCCTGGGGCTGGTTTTGGGACGACGTAAGTTTGGTTGTAGAGGATTTTAATGCTGTCTACGAATTATCGGCAGATACCGACATGCAGGTAAGATATGACGATGTTTTGCAAACGATTAATATCAATGCAGTCAGGGTGATTAAAGATGTTGCCATTTTTAATATCGCCGGCCAGTGTATGATACGATCACTAAAGGATAATATATCAGTTAGTCATCTGAAAAGAGGCATTTACATTGTTCATGTTCAAATGAACGATGGAACAGAAATGGCATTTAAGTTCAAAAAATAAATTTCTAATTCTTGATATTTTACATTTATACCATTGACTAAAGGTGTTAACAAGTTTGAGATTGGACGATAAAATCTCAGTAAGTTAACGAGGGGGCAACGGCCCCCTTTTTTTATACTTCTTAGTTTTTGATATATTCTCAAAGTAGAGTTATGTGTAAGATACCAGACTTATTCACCTGATTTCAACTTAAACTCTAAAATCACCACACCATCTTTTTCAAATTGCAGCATATCACCTTTTGTTTTAAATTTTAATGGCTGTTGAAGCATTTGAAAGAATTCATGCTCAGGTACGCCGTCACAATACATTTTAGTGGAAAAAATCTTGCTAAAGGTTATGGTGTCGCCATCTACAAGTGCTTCGCCACCAAAAGAGTTACAACCACTATTACCACCAGTTTTATTTTCAGCCTCATTAATTACAATGGTTGGTATACGATCTACAAAACCCGCATCAGCTGGTTTCTGCCCGTTAAAGCTGGTCAGTTCCCAGGTATTTTCTTCAATAAAGTTTTCTATACTTGTTTTTTCCTGCTGACTCGTTTGAGCTTTTGAAGCGCTTTGTGTTGATTTACAGCTTATCATAAAGGTAAATACAGCTATTGCAATAATTAGTTTCTTCATCATTGTTCATTTTTATTTTTGATTGGTTAAATTAGGCAATAAATATCGTGCCAATAAACGTACAATTTAAATAAATACTCGAATGGATACAATAGATATTAAAGTTGGAACGCGTGTTGAACACCCTCGTTATGGCGAAGGTATTATTGCCCAGGTTACTTTGGGGGCCTATATCGTTTATTTTGAAGATGGCGGTAAAATGGAAATTCCTAAAACCAGTACGAATCTGACCATAATCGAAAGTCCTGATGAAGGTAAACCGGAGACGATTACCGTTCGCGATTTGCGCTATGCCATTGCATCGGTTTTAGATGAATACGGTTCACTACCCGCAGAAGTGGAGTTGGGGCAAAAATGGCTCAATGGTAAAGTGGTACTTCACCCATCCAATGATTCACTTCAGCCTAAAGAAATTCCCATGGATACTTTCTTTAAAAAGATTGTGATGGTGCGCGACCGACTGCGCGTATTGGAACAGAATATTAACTCTTCCTCTTCTCTCAATGATGAAGAAAAAGTTCATATGCAGCAGTACATTACACGTGCCTACGGTAGCTTAACAACTTTTAATGTGCTCTTTGCTGAAAAAGAGGATTACTTTAAAGGCAGTGGGAAGAAGTAAGCCTGGTTTCGAATTGAATATTCGTCGAAGTGTCGAATTGTCGAATTGTATAATTGATTACTACTGGCGCGAATTTCTTTGCAGGAAAATCGGTAAACCGAGCAGTAATTCTGAACTCTTTATTCCTAAGTAAGCTGCACTTAGCAGACTGAAGGTCTGTAACATGAATAACCCGGGGTAAACGAAGTGCCACCCCGGGAACCTCGTAATTATTAAGAATTGAGTATTCATAATAATCTCAGTACCAAACCTTGAACTTTGAACTGAGAACGCTGAGGCTTATTTACAGCGCAATGTGCAATTATATACATGTATCGTTCTAAAAGACAATCCCCATTCCAGTGCCAGCAGTTTAGTACCTCCCGCTCAGACCTGCAGCCAGCTCCCCCGTGGAGTATTGATTTATGAATATCACACATCCAAAGCCTAATATCACGCCAGGGTAGGTCAATATCACGCTTGTATATCTCAATGTCACGCTTGTATATCCCAAAGTCACGCTGGTATATCTCAATGTCACGCTTGTATATCCCAAAGTCACGCTTGTATATTTCAATGTCACGCTCGTATATCTCAATGTCACGCTCGTATATCTCAATGTCACGCTCGTATATCCCAAAGTCACGCTCGTATACCCTAATGTCACGCGCAAAATGCCGATGTCACGCACAAAATGCCGATGTCACACACAAAATGTCAATGTCACGCATAAAATGTCAATGTCACGCATAAAATGCCAATGTCACGCATAAAATGTCGATATCACATCTCAAATGACAATATCACGCTTTT
>JAKSBD010000731.1 GCA_022361295.1 Bacteroidales bacterium | reverse complement strand
CCGTTTTCCAGGTCAATTATAATGTGTCCATTTTGGCCAGGGAAGGTGTAGCGATGTATCGCGACTCTTTCGGTAGCTGATAATTCAACTTTAACATTATAATCTGCCAGGGTAACGGCATAATAGTCAGGTCTGGCTATTTGTGTTTTATTGTTGTATCTTGAAGCGTAACCCTGGTCTGGGTTATCATCTGAACCCTGCATAGTCTTAACCTTGCCTGTATGGGGCATGACAAGGATATCGCCTAGATCTGCACAGCCTGTACCGCTTAGATGCAGATGAGAAAACCCCTTTATTATAGGGTCAGTAATATGATAACCTGAAGACCAGTCCCATCCCTTATAGATATTGTTTGGCCCGGGCTGAATCGCGCCAAACGGAACAGAGGCTCCTAAAAATGTATGGCCATGTCCGCCGGTACCTATTAAAGGATTAACATATTTTATAGGCTCAAATGCTTGTAGCTGAATGGTCAGACATAGTAATAAAAGTATGATTTCCTTAAAAGTAATTTTTACCGGGTGCAAGCATTTTGTCATTTTATAATTCCTTTATGTTAATGTTGTGGTCTTTACGGTCATCGAAAAAATGTTTAGGGTGTGTCTGATTTAAGGAGGGATTTACCAGGGGTGATCAACAGAAAACAAAACTGCTGTTGAATTTTTTTATTTGGCACAGCCGTTACCCTCACAGCTGAGCCAGTTTTTAATAAAGAACTCCAGGTTATCCATATCTATATATTCTATACAAGCTTCTTCATTGTATTTGCTGCATTCAAGCCATGATTTGGCGAGAGCATTAAAATCATACAGGTCAACATTACAGTCGGGAACTCCATTTTTACCGGTAGTATCTCCTGCAATGCAATGTGAGTTAAATGGACTGTATATTTCAAATTCATATATCCTGACAGCAGTGTCACTATTTTGTGTTGGATCAGTTACTTCAAGTTTTACGTATCTGGCCCAGACGGGATCGATCACATTTCGGGTTATACTTTGGGAATTATCGGAGATGTCAACCTGTAATTTCCAGTTGGTTTCATCTAATGATGTTAAAATATCATAATCCCTGGTATTCCATGATTGATGTTCACCGCCTGCTGCAGAATGCTGAATTACGAAAGTGTCAACTTCATAAAAATCACCCAGGTCGACGATAAGCCAGTTCTTTGTGTTATGTCCGGTTTTAGTACACCATTTGCTGTTATTATCAACAATGCCGTCAACCGCTTTCTCTGGGTTCTCACCGTTTATGAAAGCATTTGCATTAACATTTTTACCAATAGCAAGGTTTTCTCTGATCTGCGGTTTGTCGGATGGATTTCTGATAGATAATGTAAATGTTTTTGTAGTTACTGCTCCGCAGGCATTTGTGTAAGTGGCGGTATAGCTATTGCTGAATGATGTGATAGCAGCATTGGACGAAAGAGTTCGACTGGTACTATAAAAACCATTTGGAGCGGTCCAGCTCCAGTTTCCATCGACAGGTTCCGGGCTGATCAATATCGAATCACCGGTTTCTATATTTATCTCAGTTGTTACTTGCCAATCAGAGCCGTTAACTTGTACCATAGGTGTAATATCATCCGGTTCACATTCATGGCTGATTATGATGGAGCTTGCTTTGTCGTTCCATCCGTAATTTACAAGACAGGAAATATTACTTTTGCAATGCAAGTTGCTGCCGCTGAATCCGGAGTTATCATATAGCTTAACGGTATACCCATTGGCAACTTTTACACTGGAAATTGTGTTATTGCCAATACCGTAAAATTGCATGTCATTGATATTGTATTGACCGCATTCCAGGTAAACAGCATAGCCGCCGTAGTTGCAGTCATTAAACAATGCAACCGGTCCATGCGGTTTTGTTCCACTATAAGTTTTGGCTAGAGTCCAGAAAGCCCTGGCCGGTGAAGCGGTATCAATTATATCAGTTGAGCCGATTCCAATTGTATCATCCCATGAAGTATTAAAGAGGCCATTTTCAGCTTTGCAGTTGTTGTATAAAAAATCTAAATAACCAGCTGCGACATCCAGCCAGTACTGATTTTTGTCTACCTCATATAGATAAACAAGGGCATTTGTCATATCATGCCCGCACCATTTTCCTGTCTGTCTAAGTGCGTTAGTATTACCATCAACCCAGCTACTAACCATATTATGAGCAATATGCTGAGCTTCCCTTAGGTAATTAATATTGCCGGTTACTTCATACATTATGGTAATAGCCTGAAGAAATGGGCCGGTGTCATAACCTAACTGAACATAATCAATTTGATTATTACAATCTATTCCTTCATAAAATAAACCGGTAGTCATATTCTGGGCACCATTATCTTGAGCCCATTGATGCAACCGAGTAGCTGATTTAAAATATTGGTTTTCACCAGTAATCTTATATAGCATCATATTCATTAGGCATGTCGGAGCTGTTGAGCAGGTCCTTGTGCCGCAACTTTCAGATTCGTGCCATCTTATCCCGCCATATGGTGCGGTATTTTCATCATTTTCACAGGACATGATATACTCACATCCGGCTTCGGCCCATTCTAGGTACTTGAGGTTTTCTGTTATTTCGTATAGTTCTAGCATTGCCAGAACTATCCATGCTGAATCATCAGAATATCTGTCGCTACAGCCGTTTATCCCTGCATTATAGCCACCGCCATAATCGCACCAGAACCCACTTTGGATGTCTTTTGCAAGCTTTTCAGCTTCAGCGAGATAGCTCTT
>JAKSBD010000650.1 GCA_022361295.1 Bacteroidales bacterium | reverse complement strand
GCGTTGCAGTTCCTCATCCAAAAACTTAACATCTCCCAGGTATTGAGGATCAAACTGAAGAGCTGTTTGTTTAATACGTTGAATGGCCTGCGTATAATTACCTGGTTTCAAACGTAGTAAAAGAACATTTTTTCGCGCTTCTGTTCGCCAGAAAACCATTGGTTTCATTTCATCCTTTAAGGATGAGAAATTAATATCTTTTGCTACACCAACCACCCGTCCTGCTTTATCAAAACCTTCAATGTTACGTTCTAAAGGATTATCCCACTTGAAGATTTCAACGGCCTTCTGATTAAGAATAAAATTATCGATGTCTGCTTTATTATTCTCAGAAAATGCCCGACCATCAGCCATTTCAATGTCAAAGAAATCAATGAAATTATTATCAACCGGCCATACCATAAATTGTATAAACTGTCCATCCACTTCGCGGCCCCATCCCATACCAACCTGGCCGGGGGCAAATTGAGTGTAAGCGTAGTCGTCAATCATATCGGTCATAAGAAGTTGATCAACTAAGGTCTGATGATGATCTTTTA
This sequence comes from Bacteroidales bacterium, assembly GCA_022361295.1. GTDB lineage: Bacteria > Bacteroidota > Bacteroidia > Bacteroidales > Marinilabiliaceae > Carboxylicivirga. The sequence continues at coordinate 6,539 of JAKSBD010000650.1, read as the reverse complement.
ATTCATCGTTGGTATGTAAGTATACTACGTGCTCTTTATTAATTCCCAGGTCATAATTACGCCAGTAGTTAAGCTGTTTTTCAACTGTAAAGGCCGATACTATTAAAACAATGGTGAAAACAAACTGCAATGTAACCAGGCTATTACGAATGCCTTTTCCTTTGCCCCTGAAGTAAGCATTACCTTTCACAGCCTGAAATACAGGTGATGAAGTGATATAAATTGATGGGTACAGGCCGGCTATAACGCCATAAATTACCGCGAATAATGCAAAACCCACTAAAAAATGCGGGCGTCCTTCCAATGACAGGCCATCAATACTGAAAGAGGACTCCAAAAAACGGTAAATACCATTGTAAAACACAAAGGAGATGGCCATGGCAATAAGGGCTGTTAAAACGGACTCTAAAATAAGTTGTTGCATAGAGTTGATTCGCCTGGCTCCCATTACCTGTGAAATAGAAAGAGCTTTGGCCCGAAGAGGCGCCTGCGCTGTGGAGAAATTAATAAAATTAACAATGCCCATTATTACCAGAACAGCAATTAAAAACAACAAAATATCAATAATAATAGGATTAATTGTTACGTAATTACTGGTCAGGTTGCCTTGTTGGTAATGAATATCGCTTAAGGGTGTTAGCTTAAAAAAGGTTTGATCAGGGTACTGTTCTTTTAAGCCTCCAAATATCTCCGGCAGTTTTTCTGATGTATCAATCTTAATGGCTATATCGTGGTAATTACTCCTTTCCGATGTTTTAAGGAAAATATTGAACGACCATTCTCCCCATGAATCAACACCCCGGCTATTGTCCTGTATGATTGTGGCAAATGAAAAAAGACAATCGGCCCTAAAGGAAGAATTTTCAGGAATGTCGTACATCACCGCTTCAACCTTATAGGGTCTTTTCCCATATAGTAATGTTTCACCAACAGGGTTTATATCCCCATATAACTTATGGGCCATTGATTCGCTTATAACAACAGTATTGGGTTCTGTCAATACAGTATTGACATTACCTTCTTTCAAAGGGAATGAAAACAATCGAAAAAGGGAGTTCTGAGCTGTAATAAGCGTACTCGAAATGCAGATATTCTGCTCATTTAACCGGGGGGTGGTAACGGCGTTATGACCATCAAAACAAAACACTGTCAAATCCTCCACCTCCGGAATATCTTTCTCAACAAAGTCGGCCAGCCGGGCCGGCAGGTTATTGGCATACATCACGGTTTCGAGACGATAGAGCTGATCTTTGTTTTCATGGAAATCGTCAAAACTCCATTCGTGGGATATATAAAGTGTAAGTATGATGATTCCTGAGAATGAGACCAGAAGACTTAACAGGGTCAGGCCGGTATGGGTCTTATACTTAAGAATCGATTTGAATATTTGTTTATAATAAATCATGACAGTTGATTATGGTATGGTCGTTTTATTCGTATCGCAGTGCTTTAACAGGATTTTGGTTAGCAATCCTTACATAATTATATACAGCAATAGCTGATGCCACCATCAGAATTGACAGGCTGCAAATCGCAAACAAACTCCAGTGTAATGGTACTTTCTCACTGAAATTATGCATCCATATTTGCACGGTATACCATGCACCAAACAAGCCAACAGCCACTGCAGGCACAACAATCAAATGCAGGTCTACAACAAACACCTGAATAATATTCGATAAGGTGGCGCCGTTGATACGACGGATAGCCAGTTCTTTTTGCCGGCGTGTGGCTTCATTGGTAGTATACCCCAGCAAACCAATAATCGTAATCAACAGGACAATCATGTTTCCGGCCATCATGGCATTTCTAAAACCTTTTGCTTCTGAGTAAGCCATGACCTGCTCAGCCTCCAGGCTCATCACTTCAGCATCGTTTTGAGGCATGGCTATGTCAAATACAGTTTTCAACTTAGCCATAACCCCTCTCTCCATACCATCACGTACTTTTAGAATTATTATAAAGGATTCAGACGGGTGTTCCACCATCTTCAATTTAAAGCGCTCCTCTGGTGTATAGAAAAAAACCGATGGCCTTTCATCGGGCTTCGCGATGGAGCCAATTACAAAATCAGGAAAAATACCCTGAATAGTTGACTCCCCATGCTCACTGATGTTGATAAACTCGCCAGTCACGCCATTTTTCCAATGCGTGTTAAGCCTTAACATATCAGCTCCCTTTTTACTAATAAGCACATCGCCCTCTGCGGCCGTTTGAGTGCTAAAAGTATTACCCTGTATTACTGGTATATTAAGTATCGATAAGTAGTTTTCATCAATCGAATAGAAGTCTGCAACATTAAAATAGTCCCGCTTATGATCAGGTGACATCACATTATTACCTGAAGCACCATGCAGTGGGGCCCTTTCTCCCAGTCCCACTTTTTCAACTTCAGGCAACTTACGTAGTTCGTCAATAACCATTGGCAGCTTACTTCCTTCCATGCCTGAGGTAACGCAGTAATAAACGCCTTTGGACTGGTATCCGTGGTTGGCGTTGACCATGGCATCATACTGAAGCGTAACAACAACCAAAACAGTAACGATCAAGGTAGCAACTATAAACTGAACAGATAAAAGCGCCAGCTTCCACTTGTTCTTACCCTGTTTATATTGCCGGAAAGCAGAGGATACCGGTATAGATGCAAAGAAACGTGCGGGGAAATAACTTGTGGCGCCTACCAAAACGATCAAAACTCCCAATACAGGCCAAACAACATAAGGTGTAAATACAGCCAACAACTGATGTCCCAGGTATATTTCAGCATAAGGCCTTACTGCCCAGATAATAATCCCTGCCAATATGATGGATGCTATAAAAAACAGCAGGCTTTCTGAGAAAATAAGCCCTTTGACATCACCGCCATGGGCACCACATGTTTTATGAATAGCAGATGTCTTCGCCCTGTTAACCAGCGAACTTAAACTTAACAAGACATAATTCAGCAAGGCAACAAGAAGCACTGCAAAAGCAATGGTGAGAAGCACAATAATCTTATCTTGTACATTGCTGGAATATATTTTCTCAATCGGCTTAAGGGTATATCTAAGAAATTCACCTCCCTGATCCATCTCCAGTTTGACAATATCCTGGTGCTTCTCCTGCATTTTTCTGACTGCCGGTGCAAGACTTTTTGCATCAACACCCGGTGTCAATTTGACGAAGCCTTTGTAACGGTCGTTTCCTAACCAGTTTACAGAACCATCCCATGAATAAAATTCCGTAATAGATACCATTGAAATTAATATGTCATAATTGAAATTGGTATTTTCTGGCAGTGCCTCAAAAACGCCTTTAATCGTTAGCTCTTTACCCGGATACTTCTTTAGCTCAATCACTTCACCTATCACATTGCCTCCCATAGCTTCAGCAATAGTACTGGACACCATACAGTTTAAATTGGTTTGCAATATTTCAATCGAATTACCTCTGATCATAGGTCGTGGAATAACTTCAGCCCAATTCTCATCGGCCAGCATTACTTTAGCTGTGTAACGTTGTTTATCTGAGTTATAAAAAACATGATTGCCTATTGGATTAAGACGCGTAGCGGCTTCTACTCCCGGCACTTCAGCTTTCATACCGGGTGCAATGGCACCGCTAACACTTGGGTAACTCTCAAAATCTGTTTGTGACTTATCGGTTTTAAAACTGGAATGAATGGCATATACCCTGTCGGCATCGGGATAGAAACTATCGTAGCTATGGAAATAAAACACCTCGGCTAACAGTAGAATACCAAATGCCAGACCTGCAGCCAGCGAAACAATACGAGGCAAAGTATATTGTCCTTTTTTGAAAAAGCTGCGAAATGCCAGTTTAAATGAATACATCTTAATGTTGTTATTAATTAATCGTTTCTATTATTCGTATCTCAGTGCTTTAACCGGATTTTGACTGGCTGCCCTGTATGCCTGCACCGTTACCGTGAATACAGTAATTAACAGGGCGATCAGACCCGTAACAAGAAAAACCCACCAGCTCATTTCGGTTTTCACCACAAAGCCGCTCAGCCACTTCCTCATCATGTACCAGGCTAAAGGACAGGCAATCAGAAAAGATAATCCAACCCACTTCACATAGGTGGAGTTTAGTAAGGTAATAATCTCTGAAAGAGAGGCCCCGTTTACTTTGCGCACTCCTATCTCTTTTGTACGGCGATTGATTGAGTAACGCACAATACCAAACAAACCTGCAATACTGATGATAAAAGCTATCAGCATCAACCAATTGGCAATCTTACTGGCGACTTCTTCCGACTGGTACAATTCTTTATAGGAGTTGTCAAGGAAATGATAGGTAAATGGGAAATTAACCGGGGTTTCATTCCACATCGTCTGCACAAGAGCTATCACTTCTTTAGGATTATTTCGGGTTTTCACCATTATTATTCCGTGTTGCTTGTCTGGAAGAACCTGATAAATCTGCGGATCAATTTTCTGATACAGCGACTTTGTGTAGGCATTCCTAACAATACCTTTTACGATGTAATCACCTCTGAAGGTGGTCGATATTCGCTGACCAAGAATATCATCAGCACCCAATATTTTAGCAGCTTCTTCATTTATTAGGCAGTACTTTAACGAATCGTGCCCACCAAAAGAACTAACACCCTGCACAATAGGCATCTCCATCATCTCAAAGTAATTGGGCTTTACAAAGCAAACTTCCATCAGGCATTCATTAATCGGGTTATCGACCCTTTTAACCGAAGAGCCCTGGTTCCAGTTCAATGGCGAACTACCTTTAGCAGTTACTTCAATCACATCCGGATGCGCCTTTAATTCACGGGCAACGCGCTCATAATTATCACGAAAACCCTTGTTCATCTCAAAATAAACCACATTCTCTTTGTTAAAACCAAGGTCGGCAGTTTGCATATGTTCTATCTGCTTTCTAATGGTTATCGTGCCAATTAGCAAAGCAATCGACGCGGCGAATTGAAAGATGATTAAGCTCTTTTGAACTATTGACACTTTATTGCCCTTAAACTGGTCTTTAAGTGTTTGAATCGGATTAAAATGCGTCATATAAATAGCAGGGAAACTTCCAGCCACAATTGTGCTAAAAGCGATTAAAGCAAACAGCACCAGGTAAGTACTCACTGAAGTAAAATCAATGCTTAAGCTATATCCTATGATCTGGGCAAATACTGGTAAAAATAATTCGGCCAGTAAAACAGCTAGCAAAGTTCCTATTAATGAATAGATAAATGTTTCTGATATAAAATCGGTAATCAATTGACGCTTTGTTGCTCCATTGGTCTTTTTAACCCCAATGGACCTGGCCCTAAGAAACGAATTTGAAATAAACAAATTAGTAAAATTGATACAGCCAATCAATAACACAACCAATGCCATGATACCAAATGAAACCACCAGCGTTTTACTTTGGTGCTTTACGTAGTCGAAACGGTATTTATGACCCAAATGCATATCGGCAAGTGCTTGCAAATGAAACTTAATATCTACGGTTTTGTAGGGCTCAAACATTTCAAGTGCATGTGCAGTAATAGCTGCCTCTAGTTTTTTGATATCGGCATGGCGGTTGATCTTTATAAAAGTCATAAAGCTGTCATTACCACCCCAGCTTCCTTTTTTAAGGTATGAGACGGCATCAATACGAATGAGCGCTTCAATATTAAAAGCTGTATTAACAGGCATATTCTTCATGACTCCAACAATCTCTTTCTCTCCCCTGAAATCTATGATCTCACCAATGGGGTTCTGACCGGGGAAGTAACGGTTGGCCCATTCCTCATTGATGATGATGCCGTTTGTTTTATTCTCAAAGTCCTCAATACGTCCCTGAGTCAGTGGAAAATGAAGCAAGTGATGATAATTGGGATCAGCCGCATATACATTCTCAACACCTTCGGTCAGTTCGCCAATTTTCAAAAAACCATCCATCGGGTAGATACGTGTTACCTCACTTATTTCAGCCAGTTTCTCTGTTACTTCAGGCCCTGCAGGATTACAAACTGCTCCCAGTGTAACAGATTCACCATTGATAAATCCCTTTCTGGTAATCCGATAGGTCTCTTCAGCATGTGGATGAAAGGTATCAAAACGGCTTTCGTTTAAACACCACAAACCCGTTAACAGGGCTACTGTAATACCCAATGCCAGACTGGCAATACTGAGAAAACCGGTTGTTTTTTGCTTTTGAAAATGACGTATAAATAGTTTAAGACTCTTCATATGTATTGATTAAGGTTCGTTGTTGAGGAATGAATAATTAAGACCCCGTATGTTGCTGTGCAAATCCTATCGTGGCTTATTTAGTCTTTATGCATCCTGTAAACAAGGTTCAGGTTAGATAAAAAATACTGTTGATGTTAGATAATTTCTTCAACAGGAGACTCTTTATAGATCTTTTCGGTTACCACATGACCATCAAATAAGTTGATAACGCGATGGGCATATTCGGCATGCTCAGCCGAGTGTGTTACCATTACTATGGTGGTGCCATCTTCATTTAACTGGCGAAGCAGATTCATTACCTCAGCACCATTCTTTGAATCAAGGTTACCGGTTGGC
>JAKSBD010000729.1 GCA_022361295.1 Bacteroidales bacterium | reverse complement strand
GATTACTGTCCGTATAACGGTTATTTGTATTACCGTGGTGAGGATGCAAATGACACGAACGGGCATTTGTTTAGAACAAATGGTACAACCATTGAGCAATTAGACAATGTGGTTAAAGATGTTGATGATATCGTTGTTTTAAACAATAAATTATACTTTGAAGGTGAGGATGCTTCAAGTGGAGAAACAACCGGTAACGAACTGTTTATGTTTGATCCTGCAACTATCCCTACCGCAATCGGTGACAAAAATGAAATCAACCCAATTTCAATATATCCTAACCCTTCATACGGAACAATTAATGTTAAGGGTCTGGCAAGTGCAAGGGCGACATACAGCATCTATAACTTAACGGGTCAGTGCGTGGCAAAAGGAATCGTTAATAACAAGCAGATTACCTTTACTCAAAAAGGTTTGTATGTTTTACAAATCATCGATGGTACTAATAAAACAGTTAGTAAAATAACCGTTAAATAACTAGCTCAAAGCAAGAGGACCGGCCTTTTTGAGGCTGGCTCTCTTTTTAAAATTCACAAATCGAATTATATAAAGATCTACAAATGCGAAAGAGACTCACCGTTCTATTCATTGCTTTTCTGATTCCTTTAAGTGGCCTGTTGGCTCAGGTGCGGGTAACAGGAAGAGTAGTGAGCAAAACCGATAACAGCCCTTTACCAGGCGTTAATGTCATTGTAAAATCATCAGGATTGGGAACCATAACCAATATGGATGGTCGTTTTGGCATTGCAGTTAAAGACGAACATGCCAATGATCTGGAATTAATCTTCTCCTTTATAGGTATGGAAACGCAAACTGTTAAGGTTGAAGGGCGAGAGTACATTGAGGTGTATATGGATGAATCAATTAATCAGTTAGAGCAAATTGTTATCACGTCATCCTATGGCACGCAAAAGCTGAAAGAAGAGGTTGTTGGTAGTATTGAAACGCTCACTTCCAAAGATATTCAGGTAGATCAGGCCTTCGAGAGTGTTGATAAGATGCTTGAAGGACAAATAGCCGATGTTAATATGGAAACGGGTTCAGGAACTTTAGCACCCGTTAAAATCAACATTCGTGGTCAGGGTAGTTTAACACCCATGAACAATAATATGCTGGGAACATCAACCCAACCGCTTATTATTATTGATGGCGTTATAATGACTGAAGAAATGGCCATTGACAATTCATTTTTTGACGGAAGTGGCACAGGTGCCGAAAACTTTAATAATCCACTGGGGCAATTGGCGCCGGAAGACATAGAATCGTTTAACGTATTAAAAGATGCTGCAGCAGTAAGTATCTATGGTGCCGATGGAGCCAACGGTGTTATTCTTATCACTACTAAAAAAGGTAAAGCCGGTAAAACAAAGTTTAACTTCTCCACACAGCATGGTATGTCGATGGCCATTAACCAAATCAAGTACATGAATGGCGAACAGTACACCGAAGCCCAAAATGCCTTTCTGGCTGATGTGGGAGCCTCTCCTGTACCATATAATGGTGTCAATACCGACTGGTTTAACGAACTCAATGAAAATGGTTCATTTCATAAATATGCACTTAGTGTTAGTGGCGGTGGTGAAAAACTAACCTTCAGAACCAGTTTAAACTATTTAAATATTCAGGAACCGCAAAAAGGTAACTCATCCAACCAATACCGTATGAGTACCGGCTTGGTCTTTACCCAGAAACGTTTTAAGGCAACCTTGTCTTTAAACCCCAGTATTATTCAAAAAGAAGCACCAAACATCTACTATAATTATGCCTTTGTGCCAACGGTTCCTATCCGCGATGAGGAAGGTAACTATACCAAAATGGGTGTTCCCGGCTTGGGCAACCCTTTTGCGGCCATTGAGCAAAACATGTACGACTCAGAGACAAAGGGAATTTTATCGAGTTTAAAGCTCGATTATGAAATACTTAAAGACTGGACAGTATTAACCTTATTTGGTCTGGACTATAAAGATAAAGTACAGGACCGTTATTTTTCGGGCGCCAATGAAAGTGGACAGTACAATGGTACCTTTCAGCTCGATGGGATTGAGTATCCAAAGTGGGGGCGCCGACTCATTAACTACCGCCAGACAACCAGCTGGAACTGGCAGGGACAAACCAGTTACAGCAAGCAAATAACCGAAGAACATTACTTTGATGTACTGGCCGGTATTGAGCTGGCTGAGCAAAAAGTAGATTTGGATTACGAGCGCGGACAGGGATTTGTCAATCCTGATATTGTCAACCCTGTTAGTAATGCTTTACAGGATGATGATCCAAAGACACTGGAAGACGACCGCTATAAGAATCAGACCTATACCTCAGATATTAGTTACAACTCAAGGGTATCGATGTTTGCCCAGTTGAACTATGATTATAAAAAGAAATACTTTATCCTGGCCAACTTCAGACGCGATGAAAGCTCTGTGTTTGGTGATGATACCAACGTTGCGTATAACGGAGGTTTAGGTGCAAGCTGGATCATTAGTAAGGAGTCGTTTCTTGAGAACCAGCTATGGCTTGACTTTCTGCGCCTGCGCCTGAGTTATGGTACGACCGGTAACTCACGCATTGGTTCCTATTCAGCAAAAGGCCTGTATAGTTACAGTGAGAATGGCGGTTACAACAAAGTACCTTATGCCACTCCGCAATCGGCACCTAATGCTAACCTGTCGTGGGAAACCAACAAAAAGTTCAATGTTGGTCTTGACATCAACATGGTGTCACGTTTTAACCTGACCGTTGAGTATTTCTACGATAGTATTGAAGACATGATATCAAGTCGTGATGTACCGAGTGAAACAGGTTACACAAGTGTGCAGATTAATGGTACCGACATGTACAATAAAGGCCTGGAGGCATCGTTTAAGGCACAAATCATTAAACATGGCGACTTTAAATGGCGGGCCAACTTTAACATAGCTACCCTTAAAAACAAAATTACCTCGGTCAAAGATTACGGGGATGACACCTCATCGGCAGCAACTGCTGCGGCTATTAAACAAGGTTACAGTACAT
>JAKSBD010000730.1 GCA_022361295.1 Bacteroidales bacterium | reverse complement strand
TGCACTAATGGCAAGCATTAAAAATGAATAACGAAATAGATTTTTCATAACTAAAAAGGATTTAATAATTAAAAACTGTATTTGTTGTTTATGATTTTAGTCTTAAGTTACTTGTTAGCAGCCTCCGCCATCATCGTGTTTGGCAGGTCCGCCGGCTAACATCTCAAGATTTTTATCGCAATAGTCTGGGTAAGTCAATTCCCAGTTCTTCCAGCCACCTTCGAGCACTAATACTTTTTTATAGCCCATTGACATTAGTGTTTCGGCGGTTAATGTAGAGCGTTTGCCCTTTTTGCAATACAGCACAAGGGTTTCTTTCTTTTCGGGCATGTACAGTCCTTCAGTCTCCCAAAATGTTTCAGTGGCAATGTTAAACTCAATGCTTCCGCGAGGTATATTAACTGAGCCCGGAATAAAACCATAATAGTACTCGTTGTTCTGACGAACATCAATCACATTAAAGATTTCTTCGGTCTCCATTATTTGCATTAGTTCGGCAGGAGAAACAGTAGTTACAACTTCACTAGCCTGCTCAACCATCATATCAACCGTTAGATTGGTTGGTCTTGTTTGGCAACTTAATAGTGCCATCAGACATGCTGTATATATTAATAGCTTTTTCATGTGTTTAAATTTATTTTTCAATGGTCACATGGAACTCACAAATAAATTTAACCATCCTCCTGTGTGTCAATTTGGATAATCAAATTTGCATGTTCGTTTCATGCGTTTATAATTTTTACTTAGTTGTAGATTCTAATTGTGCTTCTCTTTCCTCTTCCTCCAGGTCTTCGTAACCGGTTATCATAGCTTGTAAGTTTGAAGTAACGGTATGTCCTGTTGTAATCAGGTATAGGTGAGCGATCACAAAGGCAACCAAAAGAAATGCTCCGAGTGTGTGCAATACAGCTACAGTTTCCAGTCCCTCAAAAGCAAATGGTTTATCCGGATAGTGGAAGAACAGGTATAGGAAACCTGTAATTAACTGAACCGGAAATACCAGTATAATAAGACCGAAATAGATAATCCTTTGTAAAGGATTTAACTTACTGTCAACGGTTTTCTTTACCGGATGAGGTGCTTTTTTAAAAATACCTACCATGTAATACATGGCTTGCTGTTTCACGTTGTTGCGAACAGGAACAAATTGCTTGCTCTGACCTGTTACCAGCATCCAGAAAACAGCAAAAATGGTAAGGATTAAAAAGGCCCAGCCTGCGGCCGAATGGAGGCGTACTGATGTTTCAAAACCAAATGCTTCAAAAGTGCTGTGAATCTCAAATCCTGTAATCATCAATAATAAGATGAGTACCATTTGCGTCCAGTGCCAAAAGCGTTCAAAGCGGCTGTATATCTTTACTTTATTCATAATTATCTGTTTTTGAAGAAGGCAACGATGCGACCAAAGAAGTGGGCAACAATACCAATTAGCGTTAAAAAGATGAGGCCAAAACCGGCGTAGTCAACTGTTTTGTTGTAATCGCGACCCGGCAGATAGAAATCGGTCAAACCAGCTAAACGACCTTCGCGCTGATGACACTCGGTACATGCCAGTGTTTGCTCCTTTGGCGACACCATGTGGTTAATTGGCCAGTATACTTCCGAGGCAATAAAATCGTAATTACCGCTGTATGGACGATCGTTATATTCCATACCTAAACGGGCGGCTGTATCCCAGTCAAAATCTTTCCAGAAGGCACCTTGTCCAACTTCGGGTGCCCAAAGTTTTAAACTGATAAGGGTATTGTATTCTGTATCGTAGATTTGTTTGCCCCGGTGAACTTTAACAGGCCATATCTTGGCTGTTGAATCACGATACTCACCAAACAGAGTATTGATTTTAACGGGTACCTCTGAAATAGTGTCTGTAGCCAGGTAATGATCTACTGTTCCATTAAACCAGTAATACTCCGGTTTTACATGGTCATCCCAAACAAAGTTGCCTTTAATGGAGAGGTAGTTGTGGTTACCATCGGCATCATCTTCCGAATAACCATGACCACTTTCATCGGTTAAACCGGCCGATGACCAGTCCCAATATAGCTTAGTGGCATTGACCTTGGCATATTCAGGAATATGACATGTTTGACAGGCGATCTTTTCAAAGTGATTATCTAGTACTTGATCGTTGTGTGGAGTGGCCGTGTGGCACTGATCGCAGTGAATACGGTTGGTATTAGCCGATGAAACCGAATACAGTTTACCCATTATATTATGACGTTCGGTTGTGTGGCAATCAATACAAGCCATGTCAGGACCATCCATAGCCATGTGAACATCCACGTCTTTTGTACACGATAAAAGAGCTTCTTCCAGGTCACCATGCTTCACATTGTTACCGCCACCACCATAAAAGTGGCAGATACCGCAGTTGTTTTTCTTTGGCAGTCCAACATTCTGTGCTACATAAGGATAATCTGGTACCTGGTAAGCGGCGTTGGCAGTTGCTTCTGTTGCCGGCAGGCCACCCTGACCTTTTTGTTTAAAGTATGTGTCAGTCTGATCGTGACACACCAAACAATCGATGTTACGGTTATCACCAAAGTCAAAGGTTTTATCTTTCCATCCCAAACCAATGTGGCAACGCATACACGATCCGTTGTTACCGTTGGCGCCGGTACAGAAGTTATTCAGCAGGTTTTTTTTGCCTACAGATACCATACCTCGTCCCGGAATCTCTTCTTCGCGCTCCCATTTCCAGTGAGCGGTGGCCATTACTTCTTCATCACGACCTGTATGACACGATAAACACGCTTCAGTAACATCTTGCGGTGTTTCAAAATCCTGTTGCAGGATCTCAAATTGCGAGTGGTCAACTGATGAAATATGCTCCGACTTTAATTTAATATCAACTTTATCAGGTGAGCTCCTGTATGAGGCCACCTTAACTGTTAACAGCAATACCGCAAGTGGGAGCAGTAAACTTACAAGTAATGCCATCGCTGATTTAGAGAACTGACTTTGCATCTGTTTAGATTTTTCTTTCATTAGTCTTAACAAGTCCCGATTTCTCAGATTAGTTGTTTCGTACTAATTGGATTCGAAGCAAAATTAGCTTTGAAGAATTTTTTCTCTATATAAATCAGTCTGCAACAAAACGCCCTTCATTCTGTAACTCGTAATTTGTATTCTTGATATAAATCAAGTAAAAGTATGACGCGTTACGTATCGATTCGTGTAACCCTTATAATATATAAGTGATTTAGCTCGCAGGCGTTATTGTTTTGTATCAGTTGTCTTTTGTTTTCTGTTGATTTATAACTCATTAAAAGGGCTTAAAAACTCACTTTCGATGCTTATAATTTGAAAAACAATGACTATTTTTGGCTAACCCCTTAAAGTTAGTTATATGCCGAAGTCAGTAGTTTATAATGGTTGTTCAGTAGGAGAGAATCCTCTTTGTTGCTTTGATGATTTAACTCAAGAGGAGTTGGATTTTGTTGAAGAAAACAGTGTTGAGGTGGAGTATAAGCGAGGAGAGACCATTTGCAAACAAGGATCATTTGCCTCTCATATTATGGTGATGAAGGAAGGTCTGGCCAAGATTTATCTGGAGAATGGTAATGATGCTCTGATTTTAAAAATATTACCTGCTGTAAATATTATTGGTCTTCCATCTTTGTTCGAAGGCAATAATACCTTTCCGTATAGTGCACAAACATATATGGATTCGACTGTCAAGTTAATTGAGATTAGTGCCTTTAAAAAACTGATTGAAAGTAATGCCAGGTTTGCCGGTCAGGTTATTAGTATGCTGGCCGAAAACTCTGTTATTATTAATGGTCGCTTTTTTTGCTTAACTAAAAAGCAGACCTATGGACGTCTGGCTGATGTTTTACTTTGTCTGTCAAATCGTATTTATAAAACAGATAAATTTCCGCTACAACTAACACGTAAAGACCTAGCTGAACTGGCAAGTATGTCGGTTGAGAGTACAACCCGTATCTTAACCAAATTCAAAGACGAAGGATTAATTGCTGTTCATTGTAACGAGATTGAAATTCTGAATCCTGATAAGCTACTAGAAATAAGTACTATTGGTTAAGTTGTAATTCAATCAATGAATTAATAACAGCATATATATATACAGCAGCTAATTTGGCGGTACGGTTGTCTGCATCAAAACGTGGTGATACTTCAGCTATATCCAGGCTGCATAGTTTTCCTGAAGCAATAATGCTTTTAATGAGCTGAAGTACTATGTCAGGATCGAGACCGAATGGCTGAACAGCTGATACACCCGGAGCGTGCGCGGCTGAAAGCACATCGGTACAAATAGTCAGGTAAATGGCTGACTTGTTCTTGATATAGTTTTGTATTTGCTGTTCTACTTTTTCAATTGTTACTGCACTTATATCTTTAGCCAGAATGTATTCCGCACCAATTGTCTTAGCTTTATTAAACAGACTTTGAGTATTCGCATAGGTTTGAGCGCCGATACACAAGTAGCTAAAGTCTTTATTTTGCTCCTCACATATTTGGTGAATCTGGTTAAACATGGTGCCGGATGAGCCTTTATCAATCACAGGGCGTAAATCGAGGTGGGCGTCAAAATTAACGATTGCAGGTGTTTCCTTTACATTTCCAAGAAGTCCGTTAAAGTGTCCCAGGGCAATCTCATGACCTCCACCTAAAAGGATTGGGAAGAAGCCTTTGTTAATAATTATCTGAACAGCTTTGGCTAATGCTTCCTGTGCCTCTTCCAGCTTACCATCAGAGCAGATAATATCGCCGGCGTCGTATAATTGTGCATTGGGGAGGTAGTTGGCAGGCCAGTTGGCCATCTCTTTGCGGATGCTTGCCGGTCCTTTAGCTGCTCCCTGTCGTCCCATATTACGTTTAACACCTTCGTCGCAACAAAAGCCCAGAAAACAGATATTCAGAAGTTCAGAATCAATGGACACAGGCTTGGTCAGGTTGATATATTTAATGGTTTGATGCCACCTGAAGGCATCCTTATCTGTATTACTATCAATTCGTCCTGCAAGTGGTGTTGGTGGCTGATATCTGTTTTGCATGCTTATGTTTTTTGCAAAGATGAGCTTAATCAGGAGTTCATTGACTGACTTGCATCAATTTCGGAAAATACTTCAATGATTAAGGTGTTGTATACCTGTTATTCACCAGCCAGGAACCATCATACTGCAAACATAAACCGGATGTGCCTTGCAATACTGCTATGTATATTCATAGTTCTTTAAAGCTATTTAAATGCAATGATAAATATATGTATAGCTAATCCTGCGTGACCTTTCAATGGTGTAAAGTAATTCCCGGGATAGGCCATATATGATCGAGAAGAATATGAGTTTCCTTCGAAGTTCCTTCAAAGTTCCTTCGAAGTTCCTTCGATGTTTCTTCAATCATCATTGAAGAAATATTGAGTAAATTATGAATAAATTATTAGTGATATCTGAGTAAAAAGGTAGTATGAACATACGCCTCTAAGCTGCCTTATGCTATTATTATTTTAGTTTTTGGCAGATTAACCGCCATTTCAGTATCTCCGATGATGAAAAATCTATTAATATTTAGGTCAATAGTAATGATCATATATTGCAAAAATATGGCTGATAACTACCTTACCTGATCCTTTAGTTTACTTCTAATTTAAAAGCAAATAATACATTACCAGATCAGATTCAACTTTTGCGCGTGACCAAGAGTTTGGTTTTGATCCGGCTAAACAGTCCTTTTATCAACTTCATACATAAAAAAAGGCCCGTATGGGCCTCTCTCTCGCTATATTGGTAGTAGCCTGAGTTTGGTATTAAATTTTGACCTCAGACCGCTTATATATAGTTATAACATCGCTACCAGTTCATGATGTTATATGCTATATCAATTTCATTATCGTAAAATGGTGCAGGTTTTAATGAATAGCTGCCGCTGACCTGATCCGGATTAGAGTTATTACATGAGCAATCGGGATATTTAAACCCGGGCCACCCGTTTTGGGGGCTTAATATAAAGGTATGCGAATCATAGGAGTTCCAGTAAATGGTGATTTTAAATACCTGTTCGTTATAGCGTGGATAGTAAATATATCCTCTGGTGCCGGCTGCGTTTACTTCAGCCCGGTCAAAACGAACAGCTTGTTCATTGACTATTACTCGTCCGCTTAACAGGTCAACCGGCCTGTTGTTTTTATCACGTATAAATACCTGTACTTCCTTTTCGTCATGTACATTCTGTTCTAACTTAACCTTCACTTTTAATAAGTGGGGATCAGTAATCTCCATGTCGCTCAAAACCGATTTTGAACAGCTGGTAGAGATAATGGCTATCAGTATTAATAGATATTTCGCTTTCATAACTTGTGGATTATTGGTTTAACAAGCTACAGCGTATGTTTAGGGCCCTGATAACATTCTCACTGTTGTACTAGTAAGACACCCTGATGAAGTTTTACACGTAAAGAAATTTTTGGAAAGAATAAATTAATGACTGTTACTTGGCACAAACCGGTTGATGGTACTAAGTAAATCGTCGTAGCCAATTGGTTTTGCAATGTAATCATCACAGCCTGCTTCGCGCGATTTTTCTTTTTCCTCAGACATGGCGTAAGCTGTTTGGGCAATAACAGGTACTTTCTTACTCAGGTTTTTGATTTCACGGGTAGCAGTGTAGCCATCCATGGTAGGCATTTTAATATCCATTAATACCAGGTCAATACCTCCAACACGCTTAAACACATCTACGGCTTCCTGGCCATCGCGTGCCCATATTAAACTGGCGTTTGACAGGGCAAGGGCAACCTCAATATATCTGAAGTTATCTTCTTCGTCTTCAGCTACTAAAAATGTTTTTCCTTCCCAGTTGAAATCCTGAATCGGTTCTTTTTTCTCAGCTCTTGCACTAACTGGCGTTGTTAAGCGGTGGTAGGGAAGTGTGAAATAGAATGTGGTTCCAACCAACGGTTCTGACTCAACCCAAATTTCACCACCCATGAGCGTAACCAAATGTTTGGCAATGGATAAACCAATGCCTGTACCACCATATAAACGTTCTTTATCGCTGTTAAACTTCGAAAAGCGCTCGAAAATTTCACTTTCCTTGCCTTTAGGTAAGCCAATACCGGTGTCTTTTACATAGAAACGCAGAAACTGGTCATCCTCTTGTGTATACCCAAATTCAACAAATCCCCGTTCGGTGAATTTAACAGCATTGCCAACCAGGTTGATTAATATTTGCTGCAGGCGATGCTCATCGCTTAAGATGCGGATATTCTCATCGCTAATACCTTGCTTAAGGTAAAGTTTCAAATTAAACAGCCCCCGACGCTTAATATCATCCTGAAAGGATTCATATACCTGCATCAACACCTCATGCAGTTTGCATGGTGCGTTTTTAATCTGCAACTGGCCACTGTCAATCTTCGAGATATCAATAATATCTTCAACCAGGGTGAGCAGGTTTTTGCCGTTAATGCGAATCAGGTTAATGAATTCATCTTTTTCAGCCAGACTAATATCGGGATGCGATAATAAATTAGAAAAGCCAAGAATAGCATTCATTGGGGTTCTGATTTCGTGCGACATGTTTGACAAAAATGCTGTCTTAAGGTGATCGCTTTCCTCGGCTTTGCGCTTAGCCAAAGTCAGGTCTTCATGTTCGCGACGAAGCAGTCTTCTGAAGCGTGTCTCTTTCTCAAGGTTGAATATCAGGCCATTGAGCAAGCTTACCAGCGGGAAGAGGGTAACCAGTGCAATAACCAGAAATACGGCTGAAGACTGTATGTATTCGTTAAGCGGGATGGATGCTTCAAAAGGTAATTGTATGACCGGGTTATAAAGGATAAGGCCAATGATCACCAGTGATGCTGCGATCGTCAGCAATGTCATCCAGGCTCGTTTCTGACTGACAAGAATACCCGATAATAGTGAATAGGATATAAAAAAGGCATAGCCCAATGATGAACTATTGGACTCCAGTAATGAATATATGCCAATGAGATAGATTAAAAACAGCAGCCATGATACCCTGAACTTGTGAGGTAAACTACGTACTGTTGTTGCAAACACTGCTGAGAAGAACGCAAATGAAGCAAAAACAGCATAGGCATATTCACCTTTTTCGATATAAGACAGCCCCAGATACAGGTATACGACCAGTCCGATAAAAAGAACACCAATAGAGAAAAAGTGGAAAATACGTTCGCGCCAATAGTGCAGCCCATCGTCTGATCGTAAGCTGGTTGGACCTAACCTCCTACGAATAAATACGTCTAGTTTTCGATATAATCTAGCCTTAGTAACTCTTCCCATCGTTTGAATAAGGCATTATTTGGTGCGCAATGTCAACGGTTTAATAGAATTCTGTGCTAAAGTTAAATAATTATAACACTTAATCTAGTTATTTGATTGAATTTTTACCAAGTGATTTATCAACAGCTTATATTCGAAGATAAATGCGGCTGGTTAAAGGATGTGGAGGGGTGCGAACAGGTATGGATTTAAAATAAACGCCTTCCCTCCGGACAGTTGTTGCAAATGGAAATATTGCGCCTGTTTTTAAAGACGGATTCTTTAAAAGAATGGCTTTTTTCACCATACCAAAGCTCTTCTACTGAATGGGCCTGCGTATTTCCAAATTCATATTCGGCATCCTTATCATAACAACACGGAGCAAAACGTCCATCCCAGGTAGCGGTTGCCGAATGCCATTGACGCCAGCACCTGTTGTTGCTTTCTGTTTTAAGGCTTTTCCCCAGGCTGTCTGCATAACGGCTGAACCGTGCATTTAAAGGGGGGCGCATGGTGCCAAAATCGTTAAGCTGAGCGGTTTTAATTTCGAGCTTATCAACCTTTAATCGACGAGCCAGTTTTTTTAACTGTGGAATCTCCCGCTCGTTATGATGAAAAACCAGGAATTGCATAACAATGATGGGGAATGCTGATCGAGCCCTGGCTTTAGCCCTCACAACATCGATAATGCTTTGTCTTACTTTGGTGAAATTGCCGCCAACACGGTAGAGTCCATAGCTTTCCTGGCTCGTACCGTCTACTGAAAAAATAATACGGCTTAAACCACCTGCCACCAGCTCGTCGGCAATGGCTGGGGTAATATAATGGCCATTGGTTGAGGTGGAGGTGTATAAACCATGCTTGCCTGCTTCTTTCACCATTTTTCCAAACTCGGGATGCATTAACGGTTCGCCTTGCACATACAGATTGAGGTAGAACAGTTCAGGCGACAAATCATTAAGGATCTTTTTATAGTGAGACATCTCCATCATGCCCCGCGGCCGTTTTAGCAAATTGGCACCGGTGGGGCATTCGGGACATTTTAAATTGCAAACACTGGTTGGTTCAATGGCAAAGGCCATTGGCTTACCCTTTAGCCAAACTCTTTTCTTCTGATAACTGAAAAGGTATGAAAGGACAAGTTTAAGGGCATTGCATAAGCGCCGGTAATTGACTACTCTGATTATCGCCCATGCTTCAAGAAAAAATGCCCTTATTGCCATATTTAGTTCATTTGTAAGATGTCAAATACTTCTGACCAGCGAGGTGTCAGAATAATTTCGGTTCTTCTGTTTTTCTGCAGGGCAATTGGAGTATTGCTCTCATCAAGAGGGATATACTTGCTTCGCCCTGATGCTGAAATGCGACGTGGATCAATGGTGCTGTTATCGATAAGTATTCGCACAACAGAGGTGGCACGTTTTACACTTAAATCCCAGTTATCTTTTAATTCACCCCGTCCGTTGTAAGGTACATTGTCAGTGTGGCCTTCAACCATGATGTCAATGTCAGGATTTTGCTCCAATACACCTGCAATCTTCTTAATAGCTAATACACCTTCCTGGTTAACGTTATATCGACCAGATTGGAATAACAGCTTTTCTTCCATGGATACATATACCTTACCATCTTTCATATGTACCTGAAGTTCGTCGCCCGAATAACCTTTGAGGGCATCGCTGATGGTGCTTTTTAAAGCGTGCATGGCAGCATCTTTTTGCGACAGCATATTCTCCAGTTCCATCAGGCGCTTATTTTGTTCTTCCAGCTTTTGTTGTGCCAGGTCAAGCTCAGCCTGCGCTATCTCCAGACTCCTTTTTTTATCATTAAGTGCTTGTTCCGAAGCTATTAATTCATCTTCACGTCGTTGAAGGTCTTCTTGTAATTGCTGCAGAAAGACCATCAGCTTTTTATTGTCCATGTCCTGGGCCGACGTGGTTTTAAGTCCACCCAATACATCAGCATAGTTTCTGTTTAAATCATCATAGCGATGTTGTAAGCGTCGATTCTGACGGCCTAACCTTGCAGTATCCTGCGTCAGGAGCTCTACCTTATTTTTGTAACGATCCAAATCAGAACTTAACTCCTTGTTTTCAACTTTAAGATCATCATTATCTTTAGCTATCTGGTTTGCCTCCTGTGCGAGCTGTGTGTTTTCTTCCTGAACCTCTTCAAATTGCTTTAAAGGAACACATGCTACCAACAGACAGACCGATAGTGATAAATAAAGTAAATGCTTCATGTTATTTTGATTGTTTTCCACTCAAAGATTACAAAAATTACTGAAAGGTCAATATTTTAAATCGAACTCAGGCGGGTAGTAGGTGAGATTGACAAATTATTGAAAAAATAAACAGAATGAGCATCAATGAGCAAGGCTTCTGTTTTTGTGTATTTACCTATGTATCAATTTGAATTCAATAGAGAGTTTTATCATAATTGCCTATTGATCTGTGATTGTTAATGGCAGATTAATAGTCACTTAGATCATTCATGATTTTAAAATTTAAATAGAACTCAGGTTAAGAGCATTCTTATTATCTTTGCGCTGTTATTTTATACTTGGAACACACTAATTAAATCAGCTCTCAGAGTTAAGCATATGAAGGAAGGCTCAAGCCGCTTGTTGGATTCGATAAATTCGCCTCATGATTTAAAGAAAATCGGGGATGAAGAATTGCCACAGGTATGTGATGAATTACGTGAATTTATTATTGATGCTTTGTCTTGTAATCCCGGACATTTCGGTGCAAGTTTAGGTGTTGTTGAGCTTTCGGTAGCATTGCATTATGTGTTTAATACCCCCGAAGATAAAATTATATGGGATGTGGGTCATCAGGCCTATGGACATAAAATATTAACCGGGCGCCGTGATGTATTCCATACCAATCGAAAATTCAAAGGCATCAGTGGGTTTCCCAATATTTTTGAAAGTGATTATGATGCATTTGGGGTAGGTCATTCATCTACATCCATTTCTGCCGGACTGGGAATGGCAGCTGCCGCCGCTATGGACAATGACCCGGATAAGCATGTAGTGGCAGTTATTGGTGATGGTGCCATGACAGCCGGAATGGCTTTTGAAGGCCTGAATAACATGTCGACATTAAAGGCCAATATGCTGGTTATCCTTAATGATAATAACATGGCTATTGATCCTGCGGTTGGTGGTTTTAGCGAGTACCTGGTAGATATTGCCACTTCTCAGACATATAACAAGTTTCGTTCTGAAGCTTTTAAGATGCTGGAGAAGATGAAGCTGACGGGGCCACGCTCCAGGGAAATGATAACCAAACTGAACAATTCACTGAAAAACCTGCTGACAAAGCAGACCAATATATTCGAGGGGCTTAATATTCGTTATTTCGGACCTGTTGACGGACATGACGTGGACCATCTGCGCAAAGTGTTGAGCGACCTGAAAGATATTCCTGGCCCTAAGGTGTTGCATGTTATCACTAAAAAAGGCAAAGGCTTTAAGCTTGCCGAAGAGAATCAAACCGCCTGGCATGCAGTAGGTAGTAAGTTTGATAAAGCCACCGGACAAAACCTGGAGAAGAAATCATCAGTACCGAAGCCTCCAAAGTTTCAGGATGTTTTTGGCAATACCATTGTTGAGCTGGCTGAGAAGAATGAGAAGATTGTGGGTGTTACCCCTGCCATGCCAACGGGCTGTAGCCTGAATATTATGATGGAGAAGATGCCTGACCGCGCCTTTGACGTTGGTATTGCAGAGCAGCATGCAGTTACATTCTCTGCGGGTATGGCTATAGCCGGTTATGTTCCTTTTTGCAACATCTACTCATCTTTTATGCAGCGTGCCTACGACCAGGTAATACATGATGTGGCATTGCAAAACCTTAATGTGGTTTTCTGCCTTGATCGTGGTGGTTTAGTTGGGGCAGATGGAGCAACTCACCATGGTGCCTATGACTTGCAATATATGCGTGGTATACCCAACATGATTGTGTCGTCGCCAATGGATGAGGAAGAATTACGTAATCTGATGTATACGGCACAATTGCCTGACCAGGGACCATTCTCGATCCGCTATCCGCGAGGTAACGGTTCATTAATAGACTGGCAAAGACCATTGCAGGAAATTAAAGTGGGTACGGGCCGTAAATTGAAAGATGGAGATGATCTGGCCATTATCACCATCGGGCCAATTGGCATAAAAGCCGGTCAGGTGATTAGTAAAATAGAGAAGCAAGGTGCATCAATCGCACATTATGATATTCGCTTTGTAAAACCTTTAGACGAAGCTTTACTGCACGAAGTATTGCAAAAACACAGTAAAGTAATAAGCATTGAAGATGGAACTGTAATTGGCGGTATGGGCAGTGCCATTGTCGAGTTTATGGCCGACAATGATTATTGTGCAAAGGTTAAACGCCTTGGTATACCCGATGAATACATTGAGCATGGCACGCAAACCGAACTATACGGGGTGTGTGGCTTTGATAAGGAGGGGATAGAAAATGCGATTAATGAGATGCTGGTGAAATAATTCTAAAGTATCCAGAAAGTCCTTTGGTTGCTGCCGGGATACTAAAAATAGATTTTCAGACTATTATCAAATCGCTCCATCAGGTCATAAATTCGATTTCCTAATAGCTCTCTTTGTATTTGCTTTGATTTGGCCTCATGTTGTTGATAGTTAGCAGAATGACCAGTGTATCCAAAATCATAATCACGGGTTTTGATCTGAAGGAAGGCAAAAGAGAATCCGAGGATAAACACCCCTATTGTTAGTCTTTTCAGGTCGAAGCGGATGAGTTTGCCAATTAATGAAAGAGTCAGATTAATAAAAATAACACCCACTGCAATAAGGAAAATATCGTAATTATTCCACCACCAGATATGGCCTGTTCCTCCAAAATAAGAAGCAGAAGGCCAAAACAGATTAACACCTCCCCAGGTGGAGGCGGGTGTGGGCATATCTTCAACCAGGTGCATCATGTAACCAAGAAAGAAGCCCAGCAAGAGTAGGCGGTTTTTTCTGAGAGAATCCGAAATACCCTTCGTTTTAAATCTCCTAAGCCTGGTTTCAATGAGGTAAGATGCTAAGCCAACAAGTACAGTAAACAGAAATGCAGCAGCAACACTATGGAAAAAGGCGTGATGTGAATACCAGTATTTGGCTGCGTAAATATCTCTTCCGCTATCAGAAAGGTTAAAAAAGGCTCCGATTGTTGAGTCAAAGCCCGACCATAAGCTAATAGCATCCACATCGGGTAAAGCGGCTGCAAAGCCTGACAGCAAAACAATGGATAACCGTGACTTAATTCCTGAATCAGCAAAAGCTGATACTGCGGTTCCAACTGCTACTCCTGATAATGTATGTGTCAGAATATCCATTAGATGTTTTTATTCAACGTCGCTTCTCAACCTACTTTATTGAGTTGGTAACATAAGTGACTTTAATGTTTGTGTCGATCCATTTATTCATCATAAAAAAAGCTATTATATCTCATAAAAACAATAGGTATTTCCTGGTTTTTAGATTGATTATTCGATGATAGGCATACATGTAGGTGTTAAGTATAGACACAGAATTTATTCTATTAAGGACAGGTTACCTGTACTAGTAAGGACGGACAATATGTGCTTATAAGGACACACAATCTGTAGTAGTGTAGACAGACAATCAGTAGTAGTAAAGTCAGATAACCTGTAGTGGTACATATAGATTCCCTGACAAAGGCTTACCCTCTAATCATGCATACATTTTTTATTTATCACCAAAGGTTTCTGCAATACGGAAATACAAGCCCCAGTCGTCCTGACCCACTGCCACATCCACACCAATGTTTATTTTTTCTGATGGAATAGCCATGTAGCGAAGACCAACGCCGGCACCAGGTAAGAGGTCTTTAAATTTGATATCGCCCGGACTGTTAACAGCAGTGGCAACACCGGCAAAACCAACCATGCCCCATTTTTTGTAGAAGTTCCAACGGTATTCGCCTTGTATGTTATATACCTGATCGGCCCGGTGCTTACCATTTGTATAACCTCTGATATCATCGCGACCAACCACATATTGCCCTTCAAAAGGCACATCGCCGGTTGCAATTAAGGCAGTAAGCCGAGCGGCAATGACTTCTTTTTCGTTGATGCCAAAAAACTTGGTAAAGTCAAACTCATACTTATCAAACTCATAAGCTGACCCCCAGGCATCGCGATAATGGCCGGTTTTGAAATTAAGATAATCACCACCATTGGGATTATAAATAAAGTCACGAGTATCGTGTGAAATCACAAAGCCCAGGTGTGTCATGTTCTGTTTTTCAGGCTCTGTTGGCATTCCATCCATATCATAGGTGGTCATTATCTTCTGATTAAAATATTTGGCACCTAAATACCATCGTTTATAAACCCGACGTTGTAATTCAACAATAAAAAGATCGTGCAGTGAGTTAAAATCAATAAAACCCCCATAACCTGCATCGTAATATTGAAAGTTGACCGAAGCATCGCCATAAGCCAGTGTTAAGCGGTAATTATCTTCATTGAAATACATTTTGGTATACAAGGCCCAATACCACGATTCGTTGGTAGTGTAACCTACCATGGCTCCAGCCATTGAAAGCGGCGATATGGTATCGGCAGGATTCACTCTGAAAAAGGCATTTACCAATGCCGCCATATTGAGTTCCAATGAAGGGTCGTAGTTTATGATTGGTATCGCAGCAAATTTAACATTGTGCTTTTTCCAGATAGTTTGCTTGCTGGTATCTCTTTCGCTAACCGGATTATCAGGCGCCTGTGAGAGTCCGGTAACATGAATTATAAAGGCAAATATTACAGTTGTCAGCAGAGTTTTTGTCATAGTGAATAGAAAATGAGGATGAATGGCAGGGATAACCGTCCCTGCCAGGATGAATAGGACTAACTGTTTTTACTTAATCAATTCGCACAACATCGTCGGGCTTCCATGTTTGATCAAAATAAGGCTCAAGGGGACCGTAAAGTCTGATGTATACGAACCAGCCTTCGCCGGCATTGGTCTTCACCCAGTTCTTTTCAAAGCCTTCTGGTGCTTTATCAGGACCGAAATATATATCAACCGAACCATCCTCATTAACCACCGGCTCATCATAGGTGCTTACACTTGGTTTTGCTTGCCCGTTTTGCAATAACGACCGTGTATCCGGATGATATAAAGTAACAGACCAGAAATCCTTAGCAGGAATGCCGGCCGGCAGGTGCAGCTTGTAATTGTTTTCTCCCATTAAAAATTGGGCGTCAGCATCGCGATAGGTGCCAAGGTACTGTGATCCAATGCCCACCATTTTATTAGTCATGGCTGGTGTAATTACAATCGCTGTGTAATGAAATAAGGTTTTGGCATTCAGTAATAATGCTCCATCCTTAATAAACTCATGACTGCCGCCAATAAAAATATACTCATAGTGGCGATCATCGTATATCTTTGCCATTTTATCGCGATGGGCAAAGGCGTTGGCCTTCGCTATTGCTTCTCCCAGCTTCACACCTTCAGTCAGCATTTTTTTCATACGATCGTCAGGAGCAAACGTTTTTCCTTTTTCAATGCCAATAGCTTTTAACAAACCAAGTTCATTGGCAGTAAAAGCACTCTTCGGTTCATACTGAACAATCTTGTTTAGCAGATCAAAATAGGTAATATCACGGGGGTGAGTGGTGTTACCACCTTTAAATGAAATACTTTCATACCGTGCATCTTCTCGTGGTCCTGTTGCTAAAGGATATATTTTAAAATTCTCTTTGTAATAGTTGATAGCATCATCGCCAGTTCCGGTATTTTGAACAAAGCCACGAACCATCACCCAGTTCCGGTATGTTGGGCATTCAAATACAAAATAACCATCGGGTATATCACCTTCGTAACCCGGAGGCAATAAGAGGTATTTGCCCCCCTTTCCCTTATCCGGACCAGCATTACCCAGGTCGGTGATAAAGCGCATCCAGCCGTCATCTACTATTCCTAGCACGTTGGGTGGTGTTTCAATCACCGTTGGACCATCTGTTTTCAGGTCGGTAAAGGCAGTTGAATAAATACTCTCGGTGTTGTATGTTAAACCAATAGCTTCTGATTTACCTTCGCCTGGTTCGGTGTAAATGCCAACATCACCAGGATTGGTGAGACCGTAATCACGAATGGTACATTCAAATATAGCGTTTTGTGAAGCCATCGCCATAAAATGCAGATAGACTTGGGAAGCCCGTTGAATATCCAGATGTTCATATGCTTTCTCTATGGTGGCATCGGTTGGGTAACCGCCCACATACCTGAATGTTTCTTCACAACAAGATTTGTCTGTTTGCGGGGCTTGTGTACAGGCAAGCATTAAGGTCAGTATTACTGCATTGCCTGCTTTTA
>JAKSBD010000260.1 GCA_022361295.1 Bacteroidales bacterium | reverse complement strand
GCGAACAGTCAGTTTATCTGTAACTTTAGATGGCACAAAACAAACTTCTTTATTCTTTAATTCTGAATTATTCTGATCAGAGAATGAATGAATTAAAACCTGATTTGAACTATAACTTTTCCAGCAGTATTCGTTTTCTATTTCAATACGCTCAAAGTCTCCCAATTCGTAATTATAGTCGAGCATTTCAGGATATGGAGTCTTAAATTTCCAATCTTCATCATACAACCAACGAACATATCCACCTTCATACGAACCGCCATCAACCATTATGTGTAAACCTTGATATTCTTCGGTTTCATCTGCACTCCAGCTTTTTCCTTTTTTATAATGAACTTTTTCTATAGACGACTTAGGTAGTAAAGTACAAGGATCAGACACATATGAATTGCCATTAGATGTTCTAACAGACAATGTATATGTTCCTCCAACTTTTGCTACAAACTGAAGTTTATCTGTTTCATAAACGCCAGGCTCAATTTCTGTCAAAACTTCTTCCTTACCTGTCTCATCTGTTATAACAACAAGAGCACCCGACTCTACGGCGGGTTTAACATCCAGATTTGGTACTGATCGGGAAAGATAAATTCGGTGATTTTTTACCTCATCGGTAATTAAGGCATCAACAACAAGTAAATCTTTATAATCTTTAATATCGACATTGTAGGGTTCTAGACATGAAGAAACACTTAATGAAATAAGAAGAAGCAATTTGAATATTCTATTCATAATAGGATTAAGTTGTGTGGTAATTAGTTCAAAGCTGCAAAAAAAAACTCAATTTTTAACGTTAACTATATAAAATCATTGATTTTTTGATTTAAAAGATCAACAATTTCTTGCTTTTTATACTTTTGTTGTTATACATTTAAAACTAAACCCTTATGCGCAACCTAATCCCTCTTGTAATATTAGTTATAAGTATATTCGCACTATGTCCTGCTCTTAAGGCACAAAAGTCATCTGCATTACCTTCTGAAACGCTTCAAGATTCAATAATTCAATTGTATAATAGTACGTTTTATAACGAATTGAATTACATTAACGGTCGCGAATATAAGCCCTACCATTATCCAACTAACGAAACTCCTTACCTGCAATCAAAGTATGGAATTGGGAGTATTTTTACCGGAGGCTATGAATATTCTAAAAAGAAACTATTATACGACATCAATAAAGACCTGTTAATTGTTAATCCTGAAGCCTTTAAACTTTCAAACACCTATATACAACTTAACAATTCAGAAATTGATTCTTTTACAATTTCATTTGAAAATCACTCTTATACCTTAATTAATTATAAAAAGAATAAAGCTATACCTGGTTTAAAACCTGGCTTTTACGAACGAGTATATCACTCTAAACAATCATCACTTCTTATTAAGCACTATGTAAAAAGAGGTGTTGATGATGCTCTGACTACTTATTCATATAACACTGACCGTTTTCTGTTAGTGAATGGGAAATGCTTTAATGTTTCTAGCAAAAAAAAGTTACTGACTCTTTTCCCTGATGATAAAAAGCGATTAAAGAAAGAAATAAAATCCATTAATCTATCCTATAAGAAAATGAGTAACTTTCAGTTATCTCAACTTCTTCAATTTATCGACACCCTCTAAGCCTAACCTATGAAACGCCTTATTTTTTTATTTCTATTCCTGCCTTTATTCAATGCTGTTAGTCAAAACATCACCTTACAAGAAGATTCGGTTGTCTTTGATCAAATTATAGATCATCTGGAGAATAAATCAGATTATCGATTTTTTTACACGCAGAATTGGGTTAAAGATGTAAAGTTAAATACCAACTTCCTAAACCAATCTGTTAACACAGTGATTGAATGGTTGGCAAAGGAGTGTGATCTGGAATATACTATTATTGATAATACCAATGTTGTTTTCACGAGCGACTATAAAATTAAAACAGACTATGCAAAAACATTTTCCAATTACATAAGAGATAAAAAATCTGTAACACTTGATTCCATAATATACGATGCCCCTCAAAAAGAAGATTTAACTGAAGAGAAGATTAACAAAGAATACCTGGTATTTACAATTGGCAGTCAGTCTAAAAACCTTTATTCAAATAAGGCCACTCTAAGCGGAAAGATAACTGACAATGAGAGCGGTGAGCCGCTGGTAGGTGCCGTTGTATACATTAATGATTTGAGTAACGGCACAGTAACCAACTTATACGGGCATTATTCCTTCTCTGTTCCTAAAGGGCAATATAAAGTGGAGTATCGCTCGGTTGGTATGAAAACAACATATCGAAACATTGTTATTCATTCTGATGGTTCCATTAACGTTGAAATGAAAAGCAAACCAACTTCTCTGAAGGAGGTTACTATAACAGCCAAAACGGAAGATCCTGTGCGAAACTTACGCATGGGAATGGACAAAATAACAATGAAAACCCTAAAACAGCTACCTCTTGGTATGGGTGAAGCCGATGTTATCAAAACCACTCTTCTTCTTCCCGGCGTGCAAAGTGTAGGGGAAGCTTCTAACGGTTTTAATGTACGAGGAGGAAGTACAGACCAAAATTTAATTTTACTGAATGATGCACCAATTATAAATACTTCGCATTTCTTCGGCTTCTTTTCTGGTTTCAATGCCGACATTATTAAAGACATTACACTTTACAAAAGTGGCATCCCTGCAAAATACGGCGGACGTGTTTCGTCTGTAATGGACATGACAGTTAAGGAAGGAAACAGGAAAGAGACAAAGTTAAATGGTGGAATCAGCCCTGTTTCTGGCCGCTTAACACTGGAGTCGCCAATTAAAAAAGATAAAAGCTCATTTATTCTGGCTGCACGAACAACATATTCTGACTGGGTTTTGAAACTACTGGACGATGCGAAGCTCAAAAACAGTTCAGCAAATTTTCATGATTTACAAGGTAGTTTTTCATGGGATATCGATGATAAAAACAGCATATATCTTACAGGTTATTATAGTCACGATGACTTTGATTATTATACAGAAGATGCTTTTGAATATAACACATTAGCATCGACCATTAAATGGAAACACATCTTTAGCCCTAAATTGTTTTCTACCTTTTCAGGCGTCGTAAGTAATTACGACTATACCACTGAATCAAGAACAGATTCCAGCTTATTACATAAGATTGATTACCGGCTTAATCAATACAGCTTTAAATCTGACTTCTCTTATTTATCAAGTAAAAACCATAAAGTTGATTTTGGCTTGCAAGCAACCTGGTATAACTTAATGCCCGGCAAGCAGCGTCCAACATCAACCGAATCACTTATTGCATATAAGGAACTTGAGAATGAGCAGGCACTTGAAGCTGCCCTATATATCAGTGATGAATTTGAGTTAACACCTTTCATGTCAATATCTGCGGGTTTAAGGTATTCGTTGTATAGTAACTTTGGTCCCAAAACACAATATAACTATACAAACGGACTACCTCGTACAATTGATAATATAACGGATACAACCCACCACGGCAATGGGAGTATTTCGTTTTATTCAGGTCCTGAGCTACGATTTTCATCAAATATTCGATTAAGCGGTAACAGCTCCGTTAAGCTTGGATACAACAGAATGTATCAATACATCCAGATGATTTCAAATACAGCTGCCATGGCACCGACAGATATCTGGAAGTTAAGTGATAAATACCTTAAACCTCAACGCGGTGATCAGTATTCAATAGGATTTTATAAAAACTTGAGAAACAATAGCATTGAAGCTTCAATCGAAACGTATTACAAAGATCTTCATAACATCATTGACTACAAAGGCGGAGCACAACTGGTAATGAATGAGCATTTGGAAACTGACGTTCTTAATGGTAGCGGTAAAGCCTATGGTATTGAACTAATGGTACAGAAAAAAAGAGGTAAACTAACCGGTTGGATGAACTATACTTATTCACGAATAAAGCACAAAATAGAAAATGATTTTGATGAGGAACAAGTTAACAATGGCGATTAATTTCCGGCAAACTACGATAAACCCCATGATTTTAAATTTGTTGCCAATTACAAGTTTAACAGACGCTTGAATATTTCATCTAACTTTTTCTATAGCACAGGACGTCCGTTCACAGCGCCTGTTGCCTACTATAATTTTGGAGGCGCTGACAAGGTTTATTATTCAGATCGTAACTCAATGCGAATGCCCGACTATATCCGCCTCGATATTGCAGCTACAATAAACGGTAACCTGGTTGCTAAAAAACTTAATCATAGCTCATGGACATTTGCCGTTTACAATGTACTTGGCCGCCAAAATGCCTATAACGTCTTTTTCCGTTCTGAAGGATCGCGAATACAAGGATACAAGATGTCTATCTTTGGCCAACCTATTTTCACAGTCACCTATAACTTTAAATTTTTAGGAAACGCTAAAGACGATTTTTAAAAACTTACTTCAAAAACATAAGAGGTGTGCCTTTGTTATATCTTCAAAGCACACCTTTTTTTTTGAAAAAATTCTTCATCATATTACTGACATTGGTAAGCATAACGGCTTCGTTAGGTGATTCATTTATATTGCTGGTTTTTAATATAAATCAACCTTACATTGCAAAAAACTTATGTATCCAAAAGGAGGTTGAAAATAATACTTGCCAGGGCTGTTGTCAACTTAAAAAACAGATGGAGAATCACAATGAACAGGACAACACTTCCCCTAATCCATCAAAACGCAAACTTCATATTGACTTTTATACTCCTTTTGATAGTTCGTACAAACCTTTATACACCTCAAAGTCTATAAGTTACTACATTAAACATCATCTAAGCATTCAAACATTCCTTTCTGATATTTTTCATCCCCCGCAGACCTGATTCTCATTTATCGTTTCTATTAAGTTGGCACGATTTTATGTCATTTTATAACAAATAGTTGTGCCATTTATTTTAATCATTACACACATAAAAAATGAGAAAATTCTTCATTAATGTGGCGCTAATGGTGTGTCTGAGTTTTACCGGTGTTCTTGGTCAATCTGTTCAATTACTTGACCAGAACTTAAAAACTCCCATCGTTAATGCTAACTACCAATATGGTAATAAACAAGGAATAAGTGATAAACAAGGAAGCATCACAATTAAATACGAATCAACTACCATCTTGATAATCTCACACGTGAATTATGGTTCAATAAGCCTAAATCCATCAGAAGTAGAGAATCTTTTAAGAAAAAAGCAATTGCTATGGCAAAAACATGAATACGAATTGCAACCTGTAAGTATTATAGCTTTTCATCAGGCTATAACTGATTCCTTATCCGTACTTTTTAATAATCAAAACCGCATGTCTCATGATGCTTCAGCCCTACTGGCACAAATGCCCGAAGTAGCACTTATTCGCAAGAGCGGTAATTATGGTTTCGATCCGGTTTTACGAGGATTTAAATACGACCAGTTGAATATTGTCATAGACGGAGCTCAAAGTGCCAATGCTGCCT
>JAKSBD010000728.1 GCA_022361295.1 Bacteroidales bacterium | reverse complement strand
TCATTGTGCATATTAAATATTGGTGCCGATATGTCAGTCACACCATCAGTCAATATGCTTTTAGAGCCATTGCATGGCTTTCCTTTTATGTTTTTGAGTTCTTTCAGCAAGGCTTCTTGTTCATCTGCGTTCATATTAAGGTATTCTTCGCAAATAGCCAGCGTTTGCTTTTGCTTTTCCTCGTGCAGGTTGGCTAATATGACCTTGCCTGAGTTAGTTCGCGCCAATGGAAACAGGCTGCCTATCTCAACCGATAGAGAAACTGGCGTGCGACTTTGAACCTGTGCAATTACCAAAAGTTTGTTATGATGCAATAAACCCATGTGGACTGATTGCTTAATGCTGTCCGACAGATTTCGCATATGTAGCTCAGCAGCTCTAACCATCTTGTCAACTGACGAATGATGATGAGCCAATTGAAATAGTCGGAGCGTTAGATTGTATTTATTGGAAACAGGGTCTTTTCTTATGTAACCCCTTTTTTCAAGACTTACCAGCATGCGATAAATTTCATTGGGCTTACGTTCAATGCCTGTAGCAATTTCAAGTTGAGATTGAGGCGCCGATTGTGACGATAAAAACTCAAGAATATCCAAACCTTTGTCCAATGCCGGGGCGTAATACTTTGTCATGTTTGTTTGAGTGATAAAATAAGAAGTGTAAAAGTATTAAAATCATCCTTAAAAGCTTCATTTTTCTGCTTGCCAAAGGCCTTTCTTGAGGGGGTAAATGATACAAATAGCAGGGGTGATTGGATAAAGAATGTCACAAGCAATTTCATTTTTATATTTCACAAGAGGTAATGTAACTTGTAGTAAATCAACTATTAGAAGCTCGTGGTTGTAGGCGTTGTGTTTGGGTTTTATAAAAAATAGCTCCTTTTTAAATATGAAGGGTAAACTTAAATATAAAAATACAGCGGCTTAAAAAGCTATTTTTGTAAAGGTCATTTCGACCGTTATAAATCGAAAAAAGAATAACTAAATAAAATGTTGAAGGAATGAAAAATTTAGCAATTGTTTTGTTGGTATTGCTCCCGACCTTGCTTTTGGCACAGCCCAATACAATGGTTTCTCATAAAGAGAATAGCCAGTTGGTGCGTGACCTGAGCAGTCAAAAGTGGACCATGAAGATGATGTTGCCTGGCGAGGGCGTTAAGATGGGCTTACATAATCTACCGCCCGAAGATATTGAAACTTTGGTGTGGAATTATGCAAAGGTACCTGGCGATGTTTATACCGATTTGTGGCGCGCCGGTGCCATTGCAGATCCTTATTATGGGCGAAACAGTGTGAAAGCACAATGGGTGCAACAATACGAATGGTGGTATACAACACAGTTTCATGTCAGCGAAGAGATAAAAGATCAAGTTGTGAAAATAGAATTTGATGGTGTAGATTATGCATGCGATGTGTGGTTAAACGGGCATTACCTAGGTAGTCACGAAGGTGCATTTTCTGGTTTTTCCTTTGTGGTGAACGATGCCTTACGCATTTCGAAGTACGATTTTTTGGCCAGCACCAATATGTTGGTTGTTCGTCTGGCACCACCGCCTCGTGTTAATGCCTTGGTTGCAGGTAAAAAAACACCTTGGTTTGGTGATTATTGGCGTGATGTAATACCATTTGGCATCTATCGTCCGGTGCGTATGGTTTCAACAGGAAAGGTACGTTTTGAGGATGTTTATGCCAATAATTCTGTAAATAAAGATGGTTCGGCTGATGTTAAGCTGGAACTAACGGTTGAAAATACCGACAGTGAGGCCAAAGAAATGACCTTTATTGCTTCATTGGAAGGTCAGAATTTTTCGATGAAAGAAAAGCAGGTGGAATTTACTCAAACTGTTCAGCCAGGGATTCATAAAGTTGAAAAAAGCATTCATTTGGATAACCCCCAACTGTGGTGGCCTTGGGATATGGGAAAACCTAATCTTTATAAGGCTCGTATTTCGGTTAAAGAGGGCGAGTTTAACCATGATTTTAACGAAACGGTTTTTGGTATTCGCGAGGTAACATCAAAATGGAATCCTGGCTTTAAAAAGGGCGTAGATGTAAGTTTTCCACGCTCGACTTATATCAACGGTCAATTTCATTTTATCCGTTCAGCATGTTGGGGTGGGCCTCCGGATATTTTCGTCGGACGTACATCCATTGAAGAATACAAAGAGTTGATTCGATTGGCCAAAGAAGCCAACCTGAATAACATTCGCATCTTCGGATGGCACCCGCCTGAAATACCCGAGTTTTATCAATATTGTGATGAAATGGGTATGACCGTTTGGCAAGATATGATTCCACTGGGAACAGGTAATATTCCGGATGAGGAAGAGCGCTTAGCAGAGATTTTTAATGAAGGCGTGAGAGTTATTAAGGAGCGTCGTAATCACCCATCGTTGATTATGATGGAAGGAGGAGAAGAGATGTTATTGCGCACACGAGATCCACAATTCGGACGTCAGTTTTTAGAGCGTTTAGGAGACTCGCTTCAGGCTTATGTGAAGCTGCCGTATGTGCCCGATTCGCCACTGACTTGTCATGTATCAAAAGCTGCTGGTTACAAGCCCAAAGAGGCGGTGCATGCGCTTCGTTACTTTTACGACATGGGTAAGTGGTTGCATGAGGATTGGTACCAGACTCTTGAGTTTCCGATTGTACCTGAGTTTGCCATAACGTCGGTACCATCTGTTGAAAGCCTGAAGAAGTTTATCCCGGAAAATGAAATGTGGCCTCCGGGATTAAGCTGGGGACACCACTGGGCCGATTTAACACGTCTTCGTATGCAAAACTGGGATGTTTTTGATAGCGAGATGACTGGTTCATTGGAAGAGTTTGTAAATGCAACACAAGATGCACAGGGGATTATCTTTCAAAATGGAATAGAATATTTCCGCCGTCAAAAACCTAACTTAAGTGGTATTGCTCTTTGTCACTGGATTACATACTGGCCCGATATGAAATGGGGTATTGTTGATAACTATCAAAAGCCTAAGCGCTCGTATGATTTTGTGAAGAAAGCTTATCAGCCATTGCTTGTTAATTTTGATTTTAAAAAGCGCCGCTGGAGCAACAAAGAGCCTTTTGTTGGGGAAATTTGGGTGGTAAACGACATGTATGAAAGCTATAGTAACTGTAAACTTAAGTTTGAAATAAAAGGTGATAACGGAAAAGTACTTGTAGCTCATAAATACGATATTGCCAAGGTGGAAGAGAATAGTGCTAAATCCTTTTTTAAGGTTGAAGAAAAGGTTCTAAAGAGTGTGACAAAGAAGTTTTATGTGACTTTAGAACTAACCAATAAGAAAGGGCATGTTATAAGTAGCAACGATTACTTTTTCTTAATTGGAGACCAGGTAAAAGCAAAGGAATACTTTAATAACTGGTGGGATATTCGTAAGCAGCACGAAGCTAAATACAAATATGGCAATTACTATCAGTTTTTTGACGAACTGCTAGAGGAGAATGGAAAGAAGTATGAAAGTGATACGGAGACACCGCGTGCTGTTGGTTATGAGTAAAGTTTAGTTCGAGTCGTAATAATTCTAAAGGGAGAAATGGCATTGCTGTTTCTCCTTTTTTTTGGACCTTTTTGTTAATGTGTGCTTGGGTTTTACTATTATCGGCTTAGTTTGATTTATAATCTAAAATGCACCAAAAAACGACTCTAAATTGTCACTTCCACCCCCCTGGTTAAAGCCAATTGTTTTTGATATTAGTGCATATTCTTAAAGCATTAAATGTTATAAAAAATGAGGAGAACTTTAATTAGTTTGTTGATATCGTTATTCGTATATGTTTCGATATTCAGCCAAATAATTTCTAAACCAATACAGGTTACTTTAAATAATCATCAGCTGATAACTTATCAGGTTGAAGGCAGTTTAACTAAAATTGTACAAATTAATCTGGCAATTCAATCAGATTACGCCAACCTGAGTTTATATGAGAATAACAGGTTATTGTTAGATAATATTGATATTCCGGAATCGGGAACTCGAGTTGTATCTGCATTAGTACAGTTTACATCGTTGGGTGAAACAACCTTGATGTTAATGGCTGAAAATGGTAATATTACAGTTAATGAAATCATTTTTGAAGACGTTTCAAATATTAATTTACCTCGGTTTGCTGATATATCAGAGAGGGCCGGAATAGATAGGGTTGAATCTATCAAATACGGAGGGCCGTGTATTGCCGATATTAATCAAGATGGGCATTACGATTTTATTGTGACCAACCACAATGCCGAAACCAATAAGTTGTACTGGAATAATGGTGATGGAACAGTTTCTAAGCATATTCAGGATTTATCACGATGGTATATGCAAGATTTACACGGTGCTTCATGTGCTGATTTTGATAACGATGGCGACTTGGATATTATACAAACAAAAGGAGGTGGTAATGGTAAAAAACCTTCATTGCCCGATTTATACCGAAATGATGACGAAAAACTAACTCTGGTGACCCTTGATGCTGGTATCACGGTAGGCGCAAGAGGGCGAGGAGCTATTTGGTCTGATATGGATAATGATGGCTATCAGGATTTGATGCTCGTTAATGCGAAAGGTATTCAGGGCGAAACACCGCAACATAATTTCTATAGAAATAAAGGAGATGGAACTTTTGAATTAATGCGAGTAGCAGGCATTGAAAATGCTGATGCACAGCGCGCCTTGGTAACCGATGTTAATAATGATGGTATTGATGATATAGTGCTTTATGACCCAACCAATACAATATGGTTGGGAAATGGAGATTTTTCTTTTTCTGATGCCTCGGATAGGTTACCTGATGGATTTAAGGAACTTGGAAATATGATGGGGGTAACAGATATAGATATCGACAATGATGGATATCTTGATTTGTAT
>JAKSBD010000384.1 GCA_022361295.1 Bacteroidales bacterium | reverse complement strand
CGTTGCCTTGTATGTGCAGGCTAAACTTAACGGGGTACTGATCCAGTGCCACATCATCAACCACCACATTAAGCTGCATACGGCCCGACTCAGAGGCGAAAGCACTTAATGAGTAGGGCATTGGTGGGTTAAGTACTGTGTAGGTTCTGATTGGGTAGGTGGTTTGTGCTATCATTGAGGATAGGCTGATAATGAGGAAAAGCATGACCGCAGAGACGCGGAGGCGGGTTTGAGAGAGGTGAGCGGTGAGCAATGAGAAGTGAGAAATAAAGTTAACCGCAGAGACGCGGAGGCGCAGAGAGCTTATAAAGACGGATGACAGGTGACGGATGACAGAAGAGGCTTGGAGGCGGGGTTGAGAGAGGTGAGAAGTGAGATGTGAGAAATAAAGTTAACCGCAGAGACGCGAAGGCGCAGAGATGCTATGAATAGCAGCAAACGTATAGTGCTTAAGTGTTCCTGAATTAAACAGAGGCGTGGTAAGTAAGAAGAACTATTCAAACCACGAGAAGGTATTAGCATGGGAAGGGGGCAACATGGCTTTTGTTTGTACGAATTTGTACTATAATACTGATTGCACGGATTACAAATCCGCGCTAGGGGGGGAACAGAGAGGGTTAAAGAATCATTCCTTTTATTAGTTGTTTTTATAGTCATTGACATTAAGGATTTTGTTTGCGGTAAAGCTACAAAGTCCTGTCAATGTGATTATTAGCATAGTTGGTAGTTTTAGTACGCATTTTGCGTATTTATTAAACTTTTTTCGAGGATGTTAAGGTGTTTTTGTGAAGATTTGTCCTATTATATTGATAGCACGGATTGCAAATCCGCGCCAGCAAAGTGTATGTTACACCATTTTATTGAACAGACCCCAAGGGAATTATCAGAAAAAATACCTGATCACCTAAAAGCCTTGATTTTACTGGCCCCGAGGCATGGAAAACTATCCAACAGGCACGAGTAAGCCTCCCATTGGCTCAAGAACGTGTCCAATAGGCTAAAAATCGAATTCAACAGACTTTAGTAAGTGCCCACAGCCAACGAAAAGTGGCCAATCGGGTTCAAAAATGCAATTAACAGGCACGAGTAAGCCTCCCACTGGCTCAAGAATACATTCCATAGGCCAGAAATCGTATTCAACAGGCTTAAGTAAGGAGACATAGTCGTGCACTAAATATGCTGAGTAAACCAGCTCTTAAACTCAGCAGATTTATTTTTACTTACAAAGATTTTTTCAGGTGTCTCAATATGGAGTTGCACCTGTAAGCGGTTATCATAGCGGATCAGCATTTCTGCAATACTGTCACGAGACAAAATATATTGTTTATTGGCCCTGATGAAGTCTTTGGGGTTGAGGTCGTGAAGAATCTGTTCGAGAGTTTTTGAATACTGGTAATGTTGATGATTAGATGGACTACGCGAAGGGATTAGTGGGGCAGATGGGTACGGATTTGTACTACAATACTGATAGCACAGATTACAAATCCGCGCTCGCGAGGGACAATCAGTTCGACAATTCATGAGTTAAGCAATTCGACACCTTACAGGTCAATTGCATCAGCAACCGTACGAGGGGTGATGTCCATCAGGCATTTCCGCTCTTCTTTTATTTTGCATTTTGTACTTCCATCTTTTGTACACGGACGACAAGGCAGGTCAATTTCCATAATTTTCATTTTAGGATTTGAAGGATAACCAAATGCAGTAGGTCCTATTATAGCTTGTCCGGGTTTTTGGAATAAGTCGGCTGCATGTAAAAAGCCGGTATCCCCACTAATAACATACGGAGCATGCCAAACGGTACAAAAGCTTTCCATTAATGATGTTTGGCCGGCCAGGT
Source organism: Bacteroidales bacterium (assembly GCA_022361295.1). Lineage (GTDB taxonomy): Bacteria > Bacteroidota > Bacteroidia > Bacteroidales > Marinilabiliaceae > Carboxylicivirga. The sequence continues at coordinate 43,122 of JAKSBD010000384.1, read as the reverse complement.
TAATCACTCGTTCAGGTGCAATACTTCGTATGTCTTCACAAAATGTATCGCCAGGACCACCCAGTACAACAAAGTGCAAATCTTGTCTTATTTTAACCAACTCCTGCCAGTATTTTACAGGCCAGCGTTTTAATTCCCAGGCTGCAGAGGGAACCAAGGCTACCCATTTTTGGTTGTGGGGTATATTGGATAGAATGAGTTGGTTAATTTTTTGCTCTGTTTCATTTGGGAAAGCCCAGTTTTCAAAAGGCGTATTAAACTCATTAACATCCCACTTTGCCAGGGGTGTTTGAAACGAGGCCAAAGCCCTGAATGGTTTTGGTAATTTATTAATGCCGAAATTGAAAAGCAGAAAACGTTTAAAACGGTCTTTGTGGCGGGTAACCAGTTTATGCTTTTTAACAAGCTTACAGAGGCCAAACGGGCAGAGTACCAGCTTTAATATATTTGAACGGATATTGCTGTGTGCATCGTAAATTAAGTCAAACTGTTCCTTTTTGAGTTTGGCACCCAGTTTAAATACGCCGCCAAATCCTTCTTTGCGATCAAAAGCCCATATCTTGTCAATACGAGGATCAATTTTTACCAGCGATTGCATATCTGAGCGCACTACCCAGTGAATTTCCGCATTGGGGAATTTATTTTTTAAGCCGGTAACAACCGACATGCATTGAATAATATCTCCAATGGAACTGAGACGTATAATAAGGATTTTCATTGCTCATCTTTTATAGCGCAAAAATAAAAAAATCCCGGCGTAATGCCGGGATTTAATTCGCTTTATACAGTGAAATTACTTTTCAAATATCAATTGTTAATTCTTTCTTTATTCAACCACAAATTATTCAAATTTTAGTCCCGCCATGCGGAGCTGTTTGTGTCAATCTATGTAATTTGTGGTTCAATATATCATGAAGCGACTAAGTGCTCTAATGAATTAAAATTGTTACCCGGTTATTCTCACATTCTACAACGCCACTATTGCAGTCGTAGTACTCTTCACGACCGGTTTTACTGATAACGCGGATTTTACCCTCTTTCAAAACAGAAATGATAGGAGCGTGGTTTTTAAGCAGTGTAAACTGACCTTTTTCTCCCGGTACTGTTACCAGACCAACGGTCTCCCCATATATGACTTTATCAGGCGTTACTATTTCGCAATACAGATCTTCCATCAGGCAGATTTAGCTTGTTTCAACATTTCCTCTCCTTTGGCAATAGCATCTTCAATGGTTCCAACAAGGTTGAAAGCTGCTTCAGGATATTTATCCACTTCGCCATTAAGAATCATCTTAAAGCCTTTGATGGTATCTTCAATTGATACAAATACCCCTTTAAGACCGGTAAACTGCTCAGCAACGTGGAATGGCTGAGACAAGAAGCGCTGTACACGACGGGCACGGTGTACAACAAGTTTATCATCTTCAGAAAGCTCTTCCATACCAAGGATGGCAATAATATCCTGAAGTTCTTTATAACGTTGAAGTATCTCAATGACGGCCTGTGCAGTATTGTAATGATCATCACCAACAATTTCAGGTGTCAGCATTCGCGATGTTGAATCCAATGGATCAACGGCCGGATAGATACCTAACTCGGCAATTTTACGACTTAGTACTGTTTTGGCGTCAAGGTGTGCAAAGGTAGTTGCCGGAGCAGGGTCTGTTAAGTCATCGGCAGGAACATAAACTGCTTGTACCGATGTAATAGAACCATGCTTGGTTGAAGCAATACGCTCCTGCAGGGCTCCCATTTCAGATGATAGCGTTGGTTGGTAACCTACAGCGGATGGCATACGACCTAATAGGGCTGATACCTCAGAACCCGCCTGTGTAAATCGGAAAATATTATCGACAAAAAGCAGTACATCACGGCCTGTACCTGTACCATCTCCATCACGGAAACTTTCAGCAATCGTCAGTCCTGATAAGGCAACACGGGCACGTGCTCCCGGAGGCTCGTTCATCTGCCCAAATACCATGGTAACCTGAGAGGTGTCCAGGGCTTCCTTATCAACTTTGGATAAGTCCCAGCCTCCATTCTCCATATCCTCTTTGAAGTCATCGCCATAATTCACAATACCCGATTCAATCATTTCGCGAAGCAGGTCATTCCCTTCACGGGTGCGTTCACCAACACCAGCAAATACCGACAGACCATCGTGTCCTTTGGCAATGTTATTGATTAGTTCCTGAATTAATACGGTTTTACCAACACCGGCACCACCGAATAATCCAATTTTACCACCTTTAGCATAAGGCTCAATAAGGTCAACAACCTTAATACCTGTATACAGAATTTCGGCTTCAGTTGATAACTCCTCAAATGTTGGTGGTGCTTTATGTATTGGGCTGCCACCATCTTTCGTCACATTACCTATGCCGTCAATAGCATTACCGACAACATTTAGGAGACGACCTTTCACTTTCTCACCTGCAGGCATTGTGATAGGATTACCCAAATGGTAAACTTCAATACCGCGTGTTAAGCCATCGGTTGAATCCATGGCAATACAACGGATTGTGTTTTCGCCAATATGTTGTTGGCACTCAATAATGATTGAAGGATGCCCTTCGCGCTTAATTTCTAAAGCATCTAAGATGTTAGGAAGCTCTTGATCATTTAAATCGAAGCTAACGTCTACAACAGGACCAACTATCTGAATGATGGTACCAACCAATTTTTCCATATTATGCGTATTATTCTCGCGTTGTTAAAGTTCCTTATCGGGAACGTTCAATAAGCTTAATGGCAAACTGACGTAATTCTTCTTTCATGCTGTCACGACCATTAACCTCGTTAAGTGCAGAGATTGCTTTTTCAAAATAGAAGTTCATCTTTTCTCTGGCTAACTCATCAACTTTTAGTGAGTTATAGATGTTTCGAACGCTCTCTATTTTTTCTTCAGCATTAAACTCTTTGGCATTAATCCAGGTTAGCAGTTCTTCTTGCAATGAACCCGACGCCAATTGTAACGCATTAAGGAGTAAAAATGTTTTCTTGTTGGCAACAATATCTCCGCCAATTGCTTTTCCAAACGTTTCGATGTTACCGTAAACGTCCAGAAAATCATCCTGAAGTTGAAATGCCAAACCAATATTTTCGCCAAACTGGTACAATAAATCGGCATCTTTATCACCGGCTCCGCCTATTATAGCTCCTGTTTTTAAGCTGGCAGCCAATAGTACCGCAGTTTTCAGACGTATCATGGTCAGGTAATCATCAACCTTTACATCATCGCGTGTTTCAAACTCCATGTCATATTGCTGGCCTTCACATACTTCAATGGCTGTCTGACTAAACAGGTCGAGTACTTTTTTTAAGTGTTGTCCATTAATCTGGGCAGCGTACTGATAGGCTTTAATGAGCATGGCATCACCTGATAAAATACCCGTATTCTCATCCCACTTTTTATGTACTGTTGGTTGGTTGCGTCTTACATCAGCATTATCCATAATGTCATCGTGCAATAAAGTGAAATTATGGAATATCTCCAGTGAAAGACTTGGTTTAACAGCCTGCTCTATTTCATCGGTAAACAGGTAACAACCCGCCAGGCATAGTGTAGGGCGAATGCGTTTGCCACCCATACCCATTACATATTCAATCGGTTGGTATAGTCCTTTGGGTTCAACAACAAACTGTTGTTTACTCAGTTCTTTCTCAACAATTTTTTGAAGGTCGGATATTTTGTACATAAACACTTATTTAATCTATTGCCATGGAATGTTGCTACTGATGTCGTTTTGTTATTCTGCCATCTTACTGTAAACGCATGGCCTTATCTATTCTGGTTTCTTGTCTTTTTTACTTTCGATTTTCAACTCTTCCAACTCAATGTCTTCATCTTCATCATAAATATGTAGTAAAGGTTCTTTGAATGACTGGTTGGTAATTGATTTCTCCAATGTTAATAATAACGCCGGTAACAGAATGAGGTTCGAAAATAGGGCGATTAAAAGTGTTACAGCTACCAACACACCCAGTGCAACGGTTCCTCCAAACTGCGAAACACTAAAAATACCAAAGCCAAAGAACAGGATGATAGATGTATAAATCATACTAACACCGGTTTCTTTTAAAGCCAACACTACAGCAGCACGAATGCTCCAATTGGTTTCTGATAGTTCTTGCCTGTATTTGGCAAGGTAATGGATTGTGTCATCCACACTAATTCCAAAGGCAATACTAAAGACCAGTATTGTAGATGGTTTAATAGGAATTTGGAAGAAACCCATTAAAGCGGCTGTCATTATCAGCGGGAATATGTTTGGTATTAAGGATACCAGCACCATTCGTTTAGATGAGAACATCCAGGCCATAAAGGACGCAATGAGTACCACTGCCAGCATAAGGCTGGTAAACAGGTTACGAACCAGGTAATCTGTCCCCTTAAAAAATACCACGCTGGCACCTGTTAATGAGGTGTAATACTTATCTGTTGGGAATACCTTGGTAATGGTTTCACGTATTTTTTGATCCAATACCGCCATTTCGGTGGTGCCAATGTCCTTCATTCTGAAGCTTAAACGAGCACGCTGTTTGGTTGAATCGATAAATGTAGTAACCAATCCGTTACCGGCTGCGTCGCTGTTGCTCCGATTGACGTAGGAGAGGATAAAATTGCGCTCCTGACTGCTTGGCACCTTAAAATGCTTTTGTTTTCCATTGTAAAAAGCCTGACGGGCAAACTTCACTACTTCGACCATCGAAAGAGGATGTGATATAGCATCAAACTCTTTCAGCTCTTCTTGTAGTTTGTCCATTCGACGAAGATTACTGCCTGATATGGCACCATTTGGTTTTTTTGTGTCAATCATCAATTCCAAAGGCATCAGGCCGTTAAAGTTCTCCTCAAAGAATTTCAGGTCCACATACAGCGGATCGTCATGTGGAATATCATCCAACATGTAACCTGTGGTTTTGATTCTGAGGATACCAATAATACCTAAAAACAGCATGATACCAGCCACCCAGTACACTTTGGTTCGGTGGTTAAGAGATATCCTGACCAGTCCGTTAACCGCTTTTCCAATCATCTGGTTATCCAAATGATTCAGGTGACGCTCCTTTGGTCCATCAAGGAAACTGAAGATTATAGGTATTAAAAGAATGGATAAAACAAATACCACCATAATGTTGATGGCTGCGATAACACCAAACTCAACCAATATTTTGCTGCTGGTAAAAATAAAGGTAGCAAAACCCGATGCTGTTGTTAAGTTAGTTAAGAAAGTGGCATTACCAATCTTTCTGATTACACGCTGAAGGGCTTTGATTTTATTCTTGTGTTTACGGTATTCCTGGTGGTACTTATTAAGCAGGAATACCGAGTTGGGTATACCAATGACAATAATAAGTGGTGGAATCATCCCCGTAAGGATGGTTATTTTATAGCCAAACAAAGCCTGAATACCTAATGCCCATATAACCGCAATGCCAACAACCAGCATACAGAACATGACTACTTTGAATGAGCGAAAGAATAAGAAAATAATTAATGCTGTAATACCCAAAGCCAGAAATATGAACATATTAAGCTCTTTCTTAATCATTTCGGCTGTTACCACTCTGATGTACGGAAGTCCGGAGTAATGTATTTCGCGCTTGCTCTTTTCAACAAACGCCTGACCTGCCTCCTGAATATCGTTAATGAGTTTTACACGTTCTTTACTGTGTAATATTTCATCGTCTAAGGAAACTGCAAGGAGGTATGCATCGTTACTTTTATTGTATAAAAGCTCTTTATAAAATGGCAAGCTGTAAAATACCTCTTTAAGTGAATCCAACTCACTCTGGTATTTGACATGTTCAGGGAAGATGGGTTCAATTTCAAAGCGTTTCTGCTTACTGTTCTTTTTTAGGTTATATGACTGTCCTACCGAAAAAACCGATGTTACACCTTCTACCTCAAGTAAAGATTCAGAAAAATCCTGCCAGGCGTTAAAGTCATTCAATTCAAAGAAGTCTTCGTTCTGTATACCCACAATGACCATGTTCCCTTCGTTTCCATAAATACTCAGAAAATTCTGGTATTCAACGTAGGTAGGATCATCTTCGGGTAGTAATGGTGCATATTGATACGACATCTCAATACGTCGTGACATGATGCCCATAAATACTGTTACCATAAATAAGGCAACTAAAATCGCAATCCTGTTGCGCAATATGAAGCGTGCTATATTAATCCACATTAGCTATTCATTCCTTTTATAAGTTGTGCGAAAATAGGTAAAAAGGGTAGTATCGGCAATGATTAAATGTTTAACGCATAACGGAGGTAATAATTTCAATATCCACCTTTAACTCTTTCGCCATCAAAGGTGAGTGAAATAATACCATTTTATTAGTATTTATTTGGTTTGAAATAATTTCTTGAACCAGTTTCAGGTCGTTTTTATCTGATAGGGTCACTTTAACTTCATCAGCAGTTTCGGTGATTTTTTTACCACAATTATCTATTACCTGTAATACCGAACGCAGAGCGTCTTGTAATTGTTCTTCACTGCTGGTGTTGCTGGTGTCAACGATTGGCTTAAAATACAATTTGTTAAGGCCGGGCATAAAGCAGTTTTGTGTTTGATTGCTTTCAATATTTAGATTGTATTGTGCAGTGGGAAAGCCGTCTTTAGATGAAGCGATGAAGTCAATAACAAAACCATTGGAATTAGAATTGTAAAAGTGTTGCAGCGGATAGCCGTGCTTAAACAGGTTGGGATCAAAATAAAGCGATCTGATCTCATCAATGGTCTGAATGTTAGTCCATCCGGTATTGGCATTTTTATCTTTGCCTTGTAAATCAGTAATGAAGTTGGATTGACAGGCAAGGTGTCCAAAATGCATTTCTTCATGGTCAAGCAGTTGCTCCATGAAATCAAATGTACTTTGCACCAGGCGAAGCATATCATCCGATTCATCAAAGGTAATACCGCCACTTATTAATATGTTTTCATCATTGTTTTTAACCAGGCAATAATGGTGCTTCTGGAATTCTTTATATTCTATTGAAAAAGCACTTTCATCGCAAATGCAGAAGTTTAACAGGGTTTTGGAAGGATCATCTGCTAATTGCTGATCAACAAATAAGTTGGCCGGTATTTTTTCTTCAAATACCCCCGACAAAACAGAATCGAATGAAGCGGAACAAGTTGTATATTCATCGTTGTTGTTAACAGGAGCGTGGCATTCTACTTTCACAATTGTTGAAGGTGCAATACTTAAATCTGATAAAAATGATGAAATCTCACGATTAATTTCATCTGTTTTATCCATTAAAAACAGTTGGGTATCTATTTTAAAGGAGGTGTATTTCATTGTAACTAATCAATTTACCGATAAAACGTATATCTTTAAGCGGGTTTGGTGAAGAAAAAATCGAGGCAAAGTTAAGTGAATTGAATTATAAAAATTGATCATTTAAGTTTCTTTATACCTAAAAATCAAAAATATTAGACGAAAAAGAAACTAAATAGCATCTTGTCCGTACCAAAACGCATTAAGATGTTGAATTTTGTAGGACAGATTTATTATGAAAAAGATTTTTTTCTTTTTAGCCTTATGCTTGTTACCGCTGGCTGGACAAGCCCAGGTAGCAAAGTTTAAGTCAGTATTTACCTTAAGTTTTATCAGACACATTGGTTGGACAGAGTCCGCTAAACAAGGTGATTTTGTTATTGGGGTTGTGCGCGACAGGGAGATGTCAAGTTGGTTGGGTAAGTTATCAGCCGGCAAGAAATTTGGTTTCCAAAATGTTGTTATTAAGGAATTTAAATCGCCGGATGATGTAGTGGATTGTCAAGTGGTTTATGTTTCGGCCAATGTTAACTTTAACAAGCATGCTGCAACAATTATTGATAAAGTTAATAGCGGTAGTACCTTGATAATAACAGAGTCGGAAGGAGCATGTAACTCTGGAGCGATGATAAACTTTGTTGTTAGAGATGATAAACTTAAATTTGAGATCCATAAAGCCAATGCAGCTAAGTTTGGTTTACAAATTAGCTCGAAGCTTGAAGGGATGTCAAATGCAATTAGCTTATAAGAAGTAATCATGAAAAACATCAAACTGAATATTGCCCAGAAGTTGTTGGGCGGGTTTGGATTAATACTGCTACTTATCGTGGTGCAGGGAATCTGGACTTACTCGACTTTAACAGGAAGTAAAAGTAAAAACAGAGAATTAACAGAGGTTTACTCTCCATCATCGGAGAAGTTGAATGGTTTGAGCGATTTGGTGATCGACAGTAAAATGTTAATTCGTAGTTGGGTATTTATCGATATTCAAACAGATACACCTGATAAAATCCGTTTAAAGGAACTTCATGAAAAAGATTTTCCTCAGTTGAAGGATGAGTTGCTTAAGCTAAGTGAGGAATGGGAAAGTCAGGCTGATAAGGATGAATTAAATCACATTTTTAGTGATGTGGATTCACTTTTCCAGATTCAGCAGTATGTCATGAGCAGCTTAAACTCTTTTGAAGCTTATGAAGATGTAATGATTAAGTTCGAGACTGAAGATAAAGTTCAGGATGGAGGAGAAATCATTACTCTGACAGAGGAAGTGGACAGCCAGATTAAAGAGTTAGCTACTAAATACGATGAAGCAACAAACCAGGCATTAACTGATAGTAACAGTAGCTTTACTGTATTGCAGGTGGTGATACTGATTATGAGTTTATTGGTTATTGCAGGTGCCGTTGGTACAGCTTACCTGCTGTACAACTCAATAGTGGCTCCACTTAATAAAGGTGTTACATTTGCACAGGCAATTGGTGAGGGAGACTTAACGGCAACAGTTGATGTTGAACAGAATGATGAAATTGGAGACTTGGCTAAAGCGTTAGTTAGTATGGCCGATAACCTTAAAAAGACGGTTAATACTATTAAGGCGAATGCTGATGATTTGGTAACTTCAAGTACACAGTTGAAGTCAAGTTCATTACAATTGTCTAAAGGATCGGCCGATCAGGCTGCTTCTGCTGAGGAGGTTTCTACCTCAATTGAAGAAATGGTTGCCAATATCGATCAGAATACCGATAATTCAATTCAGACTGAAAAGATTACCGTTGAAACAGCTAAAGATGTTAGCGTTGCTGATGAACTGTCGTCTCAGGCGGCGAAGGTAATGAAGGATGTTTCTGAAAAAATAACCATCATTAGTGATATTGCATTTCAAACAAATATTTTGGCATTGAATGCTGCTGTTGAAGCGGCTCGTGCAGGTGAGCATGGCAGGGGCTTCTCTGTTGTAGCTGCCGAAGTACGTAAATTAGCTGAACGCAGTAAGTCTGCTGCAGATGAAATTGTATCTCTTGTTTCAACCGGCTTAAAAGTATCTACAGAAGCAGGTGAGAAATCTAAAGCACTTGTTCCTGATATTGAAAAAACAACGCAGTTAATTAAGGAAATCTCTGCGGCAAGTATGGAGCAGAAAACAGGAGCTGAGCAAATCAATCTGGCAATGCAGCAGTTGAATATGATTACCCAGGAGAATGCTTCATCTTCAGACGAATTAACTCAAAGCTCTGATCAATTAGCTAACCTGGCAGATAATCTTAATGACGCTGTCAGCTACTTTAAAATTGATGCTAAAAGCAAAAAGGTTAAGGCTAAAAAAGTAAGTGATAAGGATAAAGTAGAAAAACCTGCTGTATCAGCTAAACCAAAGGTAGAGCCTAAAAAAGCGGTTAAAAAGCCCGAAGTTAAGCCTGCCGAAAAGACACCTTCTCAACCAGAGAATCCTTTCTCAAACTTTGATAAGGACTTTGATTTAGATAATTACGAGAAATTCTAAGACGTACAAGAATGGAGAATTTACCATATAAAGTTATGCATGATGAGTTGCCTGAGCAATCAATTATTCGCTTTTCAGGCCAGCTTATCATTAACCATATCGAGAAAATTGCAGATGCCGTCAAAAATGGTTTGAAAACCGATAAAGATTTGCAAATTGAAATCGATAACCCCGAAAGCGTGGATGTTACTTTTATACAGCTTATACTGTCTTTAAAAGCTACACTCAAAGCGAATGGTAAAGCAACCACTGTTAAAGCTGAGTTAAAGCCCGAAATACAGCTGCTTATTAAAAACTCAGGTTTTCAAAACGTTCTTAATTAATCTAAAATATATATAACTAGAAAAATACATTATGGCTAAAACAGTTCTCATCGTTGATGATTCAGAAAGTATCCGCGAAGTAGTCAACTTTACTCTTCAGAATGAAGGTTACGAAGTATTGGTTGGTGTAGATGGCGAAGATGCACAAAAGTTCCTGGATGGCAGAACGATTGATATTGTTATCACCGACCTTCACATGCCTAACCTTGATGGATTAGGATTGATTAGAAAAATCAGAGAGATTGAAGCTTACAAGCATATTCCAATCTTATTCTTAACAACAGAGTCTCAGGCTTCTAAGAAAATGGAAGCTAAGCAGGCAGGTGCAACAGGATGGATTATTAAACCTTTTGTTCCAGCTAAGTTGTTGAGCGCAATTTCTCGTGTCTTAAGATAAGATGAGAGTTAAGAATATTTTTATCAAAGAAACGTCTGATAACCTCTCTGTATTGGAGCAAGAGTTGGCAGAACCTGTTCAATTGTCTCATGAGGCTGTTGAAATGGTGATACGTACCATGCACAATATTAAAGGGACAGCACCAATGGTTGGATTTAATGAACTTCCAAATATTGCTATCCCTATTGAGCTGGCTTACAAAGAAGTGCTGAATAATAATCTTGAGGTTAACGGCAATATGGTAGAAAAAACCAAATCAGCAGTTTCTGTTTTGCAGAAATTATTGGTTAATGAAGAAGCCCATACGCCACAAACAGAGGAAGAAAGGAACGTTTTGATAGACTATTTTAACACCATCACCGGTTAAAAGCACAAACAAATGATTGATAAGTTTAAGGCAAAATTTGTAGAAGAGTCAAACGATAATGTTCATGACTTAGAGGAAGCTTTATTGCTTCTGGAGAAAGATACCTCAAACAACGAAATAATTGAGCGTATTTTCCGGGCGATGCACACACTTAAAGGTGGTGGAGCAATGTTTGGCTTTAACCAGTTGAGTGAATTTACACATCACCTCGAAACTGTATTCGACTTAGTTAGGAATAATAAACTCAGCATAACCGATGATATTATTTCACTAACATTCGAATCTATTGACCACATCAAACATATGTTGGAGGTGGGCGATGTGGATGATGCTGATGAGTTGGCTAATCAGGCTGCTTTTATTCAGCGTGTTCAACAGTTTTCTGACAGTGATACAAAAGCTGCAGCGCCTGCTGTTCAGGCCAGCAGTGAAACTGCAGTTAAGGATGATGGTTCAAAAACATTTTTAATCAATATAAAGCCCAATGAAGAAATCCTTCGAAATGGAACTAATCCATTTTATTTACTGGATGATCTTCATGCGATGGGTGAAGCAAGGGTTGTGGCCTTTTTTGAAAAAGTGCCTGCTTTAAACAGCTTCAATCCTGTAAAAAGTTATTGTCACTGGCAGGTTGTTCTGAACACCGAAGAATCAGTTAATGACATTAAAGACGTATTCATTTTTGTTGAAGATGAATGTGAAATCAGCATTGAAGAGATTGGTGCGGGTAACCTGTTAACAGCCAATGCTATTTCTGAGAGTATTGATGAAGCATCAAAACTTCAGAAAAGCCTTACAAAGCAGGATTTGGTTGCTAAAGCATCTGATTCAACTGATCAGGCGAAAAAAGAAATAAAAAAGAAGGTTCAGCTCAAGGAACATAAAATATCGAGTATCCGTGTTAATTCAACTAAGATTGATGAGTTGGTTAACCTGGTGAGTGAATTGGTAACTATTCAGGCTCAGTTAAACTTGTTTGCCGAAAATGATGGTAACCCTGCTGTTTTAGCCTTAGCAGAAAATATTCAGAAGTTGAGCCGTCAGTTAAGGGATAATGCCTTTTCAATAAGTCTTATACCATTGCAAAGCGAATTAATGCGTTTTCAGCGTCTGGTTCGCGACTTATCCAAAGAGTTAGACAAGGATATTGATTTTGTTATCGAAGGCGGTGATATTGAGTTAGATAAGAACATTATTGAGCACCTTACAGATCCGTTGTTACATATTATCCGTAATGCGGTTGATCACGGTATTGAGATGCCTGATGATCGTATTAAGAATGGTAAATCGCCTAAAGGAACCATTCTCTTCAAAGCCTATTATTCTGGTGCCAGTGTAATGGTTGAAGTAATGGATGATGGTAAAGGAATTGACCCTGAATTCATACGTAATAAAGCCATTAGTAAAGGCTTGATTGACGCTAATACCGAATTGACCCGTAAGGAAATATTTGAATTGGTATTTTTAAGTGGTTTCTCAACAAAAGAAGAGGTGACTGATGTATCGGGTCGTGGCGTTGGCATGGACGTAGTAAGGAAGAAGATTGGAGAGATTCGCGGTGAAGTATCTTTAGATTCTGAAATTGGAAAAGGTACGACTCTTACGCTCGAATTACCAATGACTTTATCTATTATTGATGGTCTGCTGGTTAAGGTATTCAAAAATCAATATGTCATTCCTATTGCCAATATCGAAAAAATATTTGCACTGGATACCATATCTTTTGGAAAGACATTTAATCACGTAGTCAATATTGATGAAGAGCAATACCCGTTTATTGATTTACGCGAAACCTTTGAAACAGAAAAGGCCAGTAAGGGTACTGAGCAGCTGATATTGGTTAAGTACGAAGATAGAAAAGTTGGTTTGCTTGTTGATCAGGTCATAGGAGAATATCAAACGGTTGTAAAACCTCTTGGACGCTTCCTTAAGAAGCAGGAAAATATATCAGGAGCTTCAATTATGGGTGATGGAACAATTGCCCTGGTAATTGATACTAATCGCCTGATTCATAATAATGCAGTGAAGAAATATCGAACTAAGAATTAATATGATGAAAGAACAGATGACATCCATTATATCGTTTTTGATCAATAAAGAAGTGTTTGCGTTCGATACTCTTAAGGTTCGTAATATTCTTGAATTTGATAAAGTTACCTGGGTGCCCAATACCAAAGACTATTTAATCGGGGTAATTAACCTTCATGGTAACATCATTCCTATTGCAGATTTACGCATGATGATGGGAATGGAAAATATTGAGAACGGACAAGATACGGCAGTGATTGTTGTATCTGATGATGATAAAACAGATTCATTAATTGGCTTTGTGGTTGATGGTGTTAAAGAAGTTTTCGATCTTGACGAATCAGAATTAAAAGAGTCAGTTATTAATGGAAACACCGGTTTAGTGCATTCTTTCACCGGCAGTATCCATAAAAATGAAGAGTTTATTCATATCATTGAGTTAAGTGAAGTAGTACAGGAAATTGAAAAATAAGCACTAGCATGAGTCAGGAAGTAAATGCATATCTTACATTTTCGATTGGTGAAAACATTTTTGGTGTTCACGTTGAAAAAGTAGTCGAAATTAAAGAATACATCGAGCCTAAAGCAGTGCCCGAGAGTATGGCTTATGTGAAAGGGGTGGTTGATCATCGCGATAAAATCATTCCGGTAATTGATGCTGCTGCTAAGTTTAATTTAGGAACTGTTGAAATCACCCCACAGTCTTGTTTTGTTGTACTGGATATTAACAAAGCAGATGGTAGCCTAATGAGTGTAGGCGTATTGGTTGATGCTGTTTCGGATGTGTTTGAAGCCGATGAGTCTAAAATCAAAGAGATTGAAACGGATTATAAACCAGGATATATACTGGCATCCTATCAAAATAATGACGATTTGGTGATGATATTAAACGCAGATAAGATATTTAGTGAAACAGATATTATCAGTCTGGGTGAAGTGATTGATGCTGTTAATTAGGATTTGGTAAATGTTTGCAGCAAATAATACTGAAAAAGATAAAGAGCTGGATGCTTTTAAAGCTGAATTATCTGAGAAGGATTTTCAGGCATTTAGTGATTTTATCTATAACGAATATGGTATTAAAATGCCTCCTGTCAAGCGAGTGATGCTGCAGGGGCGTTTGTTAAAACGTATTCGTGAGCTAAACATGAAATCATATACCGAATACAAAGAGTATTTTTTTAGCAAAGAAGGGCAGAAGAAAGAAATATTTAATTTTCTGAATGTAGTAACGACTAACAAAACAGATTTCTTTCGTGAACCTGTTCATTTCGATTTTTTGCGTGATGACGTTTTGCCTCAATTTAATGGAAACGGTTTTTTTAAGGTCTGGAGTGCCGGTTGTTCAAGTGGTGAAGAACCATATACAATATCTATCGTTTTAAATGAATATAAACGACTATCGCCTGGCTTTAACTTTTCGATTCATGGTTCTGACATTTCAAACAAAGTCCTAACCAAGGCAGCAAAGGGAGTTTATCCAGAGAATAAAATTGCCCTTTTGCCACTTGATATGAAGAAGCGTTATTTTTTAAAAAGCAAAGATCGTATCAATCCAACTGTTAGGGTAAAGCCAGAATTGCAAAAAAATATCGTGCTAAAGCATGTTAATTTAATGGATAATCATTACGATATGAATGAAACATTTGATGTTGTGTTTTGTCGTAATGTTCTGATATATTTTGATAGAGCTACACAAGAGAAGGTTATCGGTAAATTGTGTAACTATCTTAAGCCCGGAGGAATCTTTTTTATAGGTCACTCTGAGTCATTATCAGGAATGGATGTGCCGTTGGAGCATATAAAACCAACAATATTTAGAAAAATATAATTAGTCCGGAATATAAAAATTTAATTATGAGCAATTTATCTGACAAGCAACTTTTACGAGAACTCAGGTTACGACTTGAAGAAAGGAAAAAGTTAGATAATGAGATGAAAGAATTGTCTAAAGACTTTCAGAGTGTTACAAAGAAACTTAAGGAGTCTGAAGCTTTAAAGAGCCATTTTATTTCAAATATCTCTAACGAAATAGTCAACCCTTTTACATCCATTCTTGGTTTATCAAAAGCCATCCTTTCAGTTGAAAAGAATGACTGGAAAAAAGTGGTGTCGATGGTTGCATTAATTCATAGTGAGGCATTTAACCTTGATTTCCAGTTGCGTAATATTTTTGTTGCTGCTAAGATTGAGGCTGGAGAAATTGCTCCAAACATTACTAAAGTAAACATCAGAAGCCTGGTGCAAACGGTGGTTGATTCATTCAACATCATTTCGCGCAAAATGGGTATCGATATTAAAATTGAGTTCAATATTGAGCACGGCTTTGGTAAAAACTTCTATTTCAAAACTGATTCAGAGAAATTAAAGTTGATATTAAGCAACTTGCTTAATAATGCTTTAAAATATAGTTATAAGGATAGTCAGGTAATTCTTAAAGTTTGGGTGGATGAAGATGTTCTTCATGCATCAGTTCAGGATTACGGTACTGGTATTTCTGAGAAGAATCAGAAGATAATTTTTGAGCGCTTTAAACGCTTGGATTCAGGTATTAACTCAATAAACAGAGGCCATGGCCTTGGCTTATCAATTACAAAAGCCTTATTAGATGTATTAGGCGGAGATATTGATATTAAGAGTCAAAAAGGTGAGGGTTCTGAATTTTCGGTTTCATTGCCTGAAGCACGTAACATCGTTGAAGGTTTTAGCGGTGATGGTAACGACGTGTTCTTTGATGAGGATGATGAGATTTTTTAAGACGATGATAGATGGATAATAGATATTTGCAACATTTTCTATACCCCTCTTCATTGTTTGTGAGCAAGGACCCGTATGTGATCAAAACCATACTAGGTAGTTGTGTTGCCATTTGTCTGTGGGATAAAAAGCTGAAAATTGGTGGAATGAACCACTACATGCTTCCCAACTGGAATGGTAACGATTTAGCATCGCCAAAATATGGAAATATCGCCATTGATAAATTGGTTGAAAAAATGCTGTATTTAGGGAGCGATATTAAAGATATACAAGCCAAAATATTTGGTGGAGGAGAGTTGCTTGAGTCAGCTACCGGTAATTCCAACATGATTGGTGAAAGAAATATCAGGGTAGCACGCTTAATGTTAGAAGAGAAAAAGATTCCGATTGTGGCATCAAGTACAGGCGGAAGAAGGGGTAGGAAAATTATTTTTTTTAACGATACAGGGGAAGTACGCCATAAGTTTCTGGAAAAAAAGGTATATTAAACCTGTATTGAACAGACCAAAAGGTCTGTATGAAGAAAGGGAGATGTATAGTTGTTTTATTATGACTTGAAAATGAAACAGCTGTAGCGGCGGAATAGGAAAAACGGGATAAAGTTATCCAAAAGGGTAAAAACGATTTAATAGGGAAATTTGGGATTTCTGTTAATGAGTAAAGTTTTAACGCATGAAGAAAAAGATTCGAGTTTTAGTAGTTGATGATTCTGCGGTTGTCAGGCAGAGCTTGTCTTCAATCCTTGAATCTGATCCGGGCATTGAAGTAATGGGAACGGCTGCCGATCCTATTATTGCGGTTAAGAAAATCATGAAAGAGATTCCGGATGTTATTACTCTGGATATCGAAATGCCACGTATGGATGGCCTAACATTCTTGCGCAAAATAATGTCGCAACATCCAATTCCCGTTGTTGTAATTTCCAGCTTAACAACCGAAGGTACCGAAGTTGCGATGAAGGCTCTTGAGTATGGGGCCAGCGAAATAATTGGTAAACCTGCAATGAACGCGGCACAGTTTATCAACGAGTCAAAAATAATGCTTTGCGATGCCGTTAAAGCAGCTGCTCAGGTTAAACTGAAAAGGCGTAAAATTGCAACACCAGTCGCCACAACTGTTAAACCTAAATATTCTGCCGATGTTATTTTAAACAAGGCATCCAGTTTCAAGCAGATTATTGATACGGATAAAGTGGTGGTTCTTGGAGCATCAACAGGAGGAACAGAGGCAATTCGTAATTTTTTGAAAGAGTTACCACCAAAAGTGCCTGGAATTGCTATAGTACAGCATATGCCAGAAGGCTTCACTAAATCATTTGCCAATAGTCTGAATAACATTTGTGACTTGGAGGTAAAAGAAGCTGAGAACGGTGATAAGCTGTATCAGGGACGTGTTTTGATAGCTCCCGGTAGTAAACATATGTTGCTTAAGAGGGTTGGTAAAGAATATATGGTTGAAGTTAAAGAAGGACCATTGGTTAATCGCCACCGACCATCAGTTGACGTATTGTTTCGTTCGGCCGCACGTTATGCCGGCAATAATGCAACGGGCTTTATACTGACAGGTATGGGCAATGATGGGGCAAAAGGGTTGTTGGAACTAAAAGAATCAGGCGCTCATACTGTTGCACAGGATGAAGCTTCGTCCGTAGTTTTTGGGATGCCCAAGGAAGCCATTAAGCTTGATGCTGCTGAAAAAATAATGGCATTAGACAAAATGGCTGGTTATTTATTATCTCGCTTAGGATAATTGCAATAATTACTATTTTTATCATTCGACTATTTAAGAATATTACATATGGCAAAGGTCAATATTAAGAATATCAGAAGCAGATATACTTTACGTGGATTTATGCTTGGGATAATTATTTATATCCTGACAATTATATCAAGTACAAGTGTTTTCGAACATGTTAATCAACCGGTAACCTTCTATAATCTATACCGGTTTTTTCCTGGTTTATGGTTTATTACTTTCTTGCCATTTATAACTGCGTTTGCCGGCTATATAATAGCGGGTAATTTTGCTATATTTATTCGAAAGCAACGAAAACATATTAAGAAGGAATCAGCAAAAAGTGAACAAGTACACGAGTTTGTTGAAAACCTGCGTCAGGATAATTTTGAATCTGATTTGAATCTGGCCAATCGTGATGATAAGCTTGGTAAATCATTACTACGCCTGCGCGATTACCTTATTCAAAGTAAAAAGGACATTGAACAACGCCGTATTGAAGAAGATCAGCGCACCTGGGTCACACAAGGTTTAGCGCATTTTGGAGAGTTACTGCGTAAGGAAAATGATAATATAGAAGACCTGAGCTATAACATTATCAGGTATTTGGTTGATTATATGAAAATTAACCAGGCTGGTTTTTACTTGTTGAATACCATTAATAACAAAGACAGGTATTTTGAACTGACAGCGTGCGTAGCATACGATAGAAAGAAATTTGCTGATAAGCGTATCAATTGGGAAGAAGGCCTGATAGGTCGTTGCGCACTTGAGAAACAAACAATTCATCTGACTGATGTGCCTGATAATTATTTAAATATAACATCAGGACTTGGGGATGCCAATCCGCGTTCAATACTAATCGTACCTCTTAAAACAAATGATGAAGTTTACGGGGTATTGGAAATGGCATCTTTCAAGGAATTTGCTGAATTTGAAGTAGAGTTTGTAGAAAAGATTGCTGAAAGTATCGCCTTAACCATTTCATCTGTTCAGAATACAATTCGTACAACAAAACTTCTGAAAGAAACTCAAAATCAGGCCGAGCGAATGTTGCAACAGGAAGAAGAATTGCGACAGAACCTTGAGGAGATGCAAGCTACACAAGAAGAGAGCGACAGGCGTGAGGTTGAAATGAAAGGTATTTTAGAGGCTATTGAACATGCTGCAATTAGTTCAGAGTTTGAGACTGATGGTACGCTTATTAATGTCAACCAAAATTTCTTAAGAACATTCCGTTATAACCCTGAAGAGATTGAAGGGCAAAATATCAAAATATTCTTCTTTAAGGATGATGCCACTGAGATGGATCAAATCTTGACTGATCTTCGTAATGGTCACAATTTCAAAGGTCGTGTGCGTCGCAGAACTAAAATGGGAGACGAAATTTATCTTTTAACTACATATACGCCTGTTATTGATCACGAAGGAGAAATTATTAAAATTCTAAGCCTTGAGAATGATATTACAGAACAGGTTAAGATGGAGGAAGAGCTTAAGCACAGCAAAGACGAGCTGGGTGTGATGCTTGAAGATGCTAAGAAAGAGATTACTGAACAATTTAAAGAGGTTGAAGCGGTTAAAATTCGTAATGAGAAAACACTTGAAGGTGCTCTTGATTCGATTATCACAACCAATAAAGATGGTATTGTTGAATTTTTCAATGCAGCTGCTGAGAAGCTTTGGGGATATGAAAGAAGCGAGGTATTGGGTCAACACGTCTCAATGTTGTTCTCGGAAACAACGGCTGCTAATGATGAGTTTATTGCTGCCTTTGTATCCACAGATAAGGATAAAATAATAGGAGAACGTCGCGAAGCGCCAATAAAGAATAAGGTCGGAAGTGAAGAGCCTGTTTTATTTTTGCTGTCTGAGGCACAGGTGGGTGATGATCACTCATATACAGCATTTATTCAACAGGTTGAAGTTGAATTGTTTTAAAAAAACGCTAAGCGTCAATTGAATGGATTTCAAGCAATATTTAAAAGTATTGAAAGACAATACACCTTATGACTTTAGCGATTACTCTGATAATTCGATTAAGAGGAGGTTGCAGAAGGTAATAATGGATAATGGCCTTACGATAGATGAACTGCTTGAAAAAACTCAAAATGACAAAGGATTCGTCGAGCGTCTGGTTGAAGATATTACAGTTAATACAACCGAGTTATTTCGTGATCCTGAAGTCTGGCCATTATATTACGATAAGTTATATCCTACATTAAAAGGGAAGAAGACGTTCAATATCTGGCATGCAGGATGCAGTTCTGGTATGGAAGTATATTCCAATATGATTATCCTCAATGAACTTGGATTACTTGATCAGTCAAGGATTTATGCAAGTGATATCAGCCTGGGAATGGTTCGTCAATGCCAAAAAGGAAGTTACAGGTTTGACTTTAACAAAAAACAGCTTAGCGATTTTGAGAAGGTCATAAAGAAAACACCTATTCAAGGTATATCATCAATAGACTTTAATAAGTATTTTGAGTTTGATGGTGACAATGACCGGATTAATGTTAAAGATTTTCTTAAAGATAAGATAGAAGTCAGGCAGCATGACCTGGTGCAGGAAAAAGTGCCTTTCTATAATAAATTTGATGTCATTTTCTGTCGGAATGTATTGATATATTTTAATGCAAGCCTACAGTCAAAAATTTATCAAATGTTCCATAATCAACTGTATCCAAAGGGTTCAATGATACTTGGTAATCACGAAAGCCTGACCGGTTTTTATAAAACTAAGTTTTCTAAAAACGGACCACTGTATACTAAAACTAATGTGTTTCATTTTAAATATCAGTAGTATGGCATTAGGTTTTAATATCAGTGAATTGAGGGTGTTGTCGGAGCAATTGAGTGAAAAGCTAAACTTGCCATTTAAGCATATGACGCATTCCTTTTTCAAGCGTCGACTATCTCAATTTATTGAGATGCATGGCATTCGCAAGGTAGATAGCTTGATGGAACAGCTCGATAATGAGGAATTTGCAGATGAGTTTTGCCATTTCTTTTCGGTTAAAACAACTGAATTATTCAGAGATGCGGGATTTTGGCGTCATTTAAGAAAAATTATAAGCGAATATTATTCAGGAAGTAACTTTAAAGTCTGGTTTCCCGATGTGTCTTCCGGTGAGGAATTATATAGCCTTATGATTCTGTTGAAAGAATTGAATAGCCATACTAGGGCAACGGTAATTATTAATAATACTTCAGAAATTGGTTGCAATAAAATAATTGAAGGGCAGCTTTCTTCCAAAAAGATGGATGTTAATGCCTATAACTACAAACGGTTTGAAGGCAGCCATTCACTGGAAGATTATTTTGAGAATTCAGAAGATGGATTAAAGTTCGATATTTCTTTACTTGAAAAGATAACAGTGAAGAAAGCCGGAATTGAGGTAATGCCAGATGAGCGCTGCGATTTGATTATAATGCGTAACAGTATGCTTTATTTTACCAGAGACTATCATCAGGTGGTAAAAGAAATTGTTGATAAATCGTTGGTGTCAGGTGGCTATTTATGCCTTGGAGTAAAGGAACAACTTGCTTCTCCATACGATAATCGATTTGAGTGTATTGATGTGAAGGAAAAAATCTACAATAAGTTTAAATTTTTAAGAGACTAATGATTAGACCAAAATATAAAGCCGTAGTTATTGGGGGTTCCGCCGGAAGTTTTTCGGTTGTTTCTAAACTGTTATCACAGCTTAGAGAAGATTTTCCATTGCCGGTTATTATATGTCTTCATCGTCTTAAGCATGTTCGTTCAGGCCTTGTGGAAAGCATACGTTTAAAGTCAAAACTTGAAGTTATTGAACCGAATGATAAAGAACAGATTACTGCAGGTAAGGTTTACCTTGCCCCTTCAAACTACCATATGTTTGTTGAGTATGATGGTACTTTTTCCTTATCAACAGAAAAACCATTAAATCACAGTCGTCCATCAATTGATCATACGCTTACTTCTGCTGCATATGTTTATCGAAATAAGTTAATTGGTATTGTTTTAACTGGTGCCAATAAAGATGGAGCAAAAGGAATGAAGGATATCGCTGATAAAAAAGGTGTAACAATTATTCAGGATCCCAAAACCTGTGAAATGGATACCATGCCTAAAAGCGTGGCGAGATTGATTAAGCCCGATAAAGTTTTGTCACCGGAAGAGATATCAAAATACTTAAACCAATTAGCAATTTAATGATATGAGAAAAAACAGACATATATTCCTGCTGGGAGCTTTATTTTTCTTGTTTGCATTGATTAAATATGCTTTTATTGGAGAAGAGCTGCCAACAACATTTATTGTATTTGAAATTCTTTCATTTTTTGTTATTCTATACCTCATCTATTACATTCTCAATTTTATTGAAACATGCATGCATGGTTCTAATGAGGCCGGTATGGATAAAGAATGTATAAAGCGGCAGGCTGAAATTAGTCGCTTAAAAGCAAAGCTTAAAGGATTTGAGCAAGAAAAGCTTAATAGTGAAAGAGATGACAAAGTGGACAGTGAATTGTTTATTTCAAAGTTAAAAAGTAAAGTCAGTAACGATAGAATTAAGACTGTTAGTGACCTGTTAACTACTATTACTGAATGGTATGAGGTCATGGCAGCTATTGGTTACTACTGTAATGAAGATAAACAATATGTGCCTGTCAAACTCTATGGAGTTGATGAGGAAATAAAGATTGCACCTATTGAATTGGAAGATGGTTTGCATGCGCAGGCAATTAAAGACAATAAGGCTATTGAAATAACCGATATTCCTGCTGATTATATTGAGGTCGGTTCTGCTTCAGGTAATGCTAAACCATTGGTATTGTATATATTGCCTTTGGTGGATGGTGATAACGGAATTGTGATAGAAATTGCAGCATTTAAAAAGCTTGATTTAGTTGATGTATGGAATCAATTAGATGGAGTTAAGTAATTACCAGAGAAATTTGAGATATGGCTAGATTTTCAAAAAAAATAAAGCAATTAATATCAATGTCAGTTTTTAGTGAGCGTGACTGGTATTTGTTAATGCTGGGTTTATTATTCATATTATTTCTCGTGTGGTCAGGGTTTATGTCCTTTGATGGATTGTATTTTTCTGCCCGTAACATTGCTGTTATTCACCGCTCGCTTTTAGTATGGGGAATTGATTTGCTTGTTATTTCTATACCGGTTGTGATACTTGCTATTATCAATTACAATGCACAGCAAAAGAAAAAATTAAGCGGAGAAATTGAGGTCTTAAGACAACAGTTAAATCAAAATATTGAATTAGCCGAAAAGATTGGTCGGGGAGAATTGGATGATATCGAATTGGTTGATGGTAAACTTTCTGAAACCTTGTTCAATCTTGGATCAAATCTTAAAAATACAAAGTCGAAAGAAGAGGCATATAATTGGATATCCAAGGGAAAAGAAAAAATATCTGATATTTTACGTACGCACAATAAGGTCAATTTGTTGGCCGATGATGTTATACGTGGTATTATTGAATATTCAGGAGGATTGCAGGGAAGTTTATATCTACTGAAGGATAATCAGCTGGTAAATATTGCCACCTATGCACATAATCGTAAACGCTTTGAAAAACAGGTAATACCTGTTGGTAAGGGATTGTTAGGTGATGTTGCGTACGAAAAACAACTGATTTATCGAACTGAAATTCCTGATGACTATTTTCACATTACATCAGGTTTACTTGGTGACAGAAAGCCCAAAAGTCTATTGATTGTTCCTTTGTTACAAGAGGAAGAGTTACAAGGTGTTTTTGAAATCGGGTATCTGCAAGACAGGTTACCTAAGCATGTGATAAAGTTTGCTGAAGAGTTGAGCAGTGTAATTGGTCGTACGTTTTATAACCTTAAAATTAATGAGCAGACCGAGCTGCTATTACAAGAGTCACAAGAAATGACTGTAACTCTCAAAGAAAATGAGAAGCAGTTACAGTTAAACGCTGCTGAAATGTTGGAGGCTCAGGAGGAACTGGAAAAGTCTAATAAATTACTGGAAGGACATATTCAGGAAGTTGAGCACGCACAGCAACGTTTGGAGGCTTTATTGACTAACGCGTCTGAATTTATATCCATTTATAACGAAAAGCAGGAACTTGTCTTTGAAAGTCCGTCAGTGAAACAGATATTAGGCTATAGTCCTGAAGATGAGGTAAGTGGTATGGACCCTGAGTTGATGACTCCCCGTGGATATAAAACTATTAATAATTTGTTCCAGTATTTGCTGGTGACACCTGGTGGTGAGAAAACAGCACAGTACACTTACCTGAAGAAGAGTGGTGAAAAGCTGTTTCTTGAAACAACAGGTAAAAACTTATTGCACGACCCTGCAATTAAAGGTATTATTTTCAATACACAGGATATAACGGAACGTAAACGAGCTGAGAAAGAGGAGCGTATGAAGAGTCGTATGCAATCCCTTTCTGAGAACTCTCCAGATATGATTATTCGTATTAATACAGGAGGTAAATTGGTTTATGTCAATCCTAAAGTAGCCAATTTTATTGGGGTTCCTGCCAATGATCTTGTTAAGAAGCGAGTGACAGAGCTAAATATTGATGAGCGATTCAAGCAGTATATGCTTGATTCCCTAAAGCAGATACGTTCGGAGGAAGAACAGATTATTTCGGAAATTGAAGTGGAGGCCTCAGAGCAAACACTTATCATGGAAATTAAGGCTATTCCTGAGTTAAATGAAGATAAGGATCTGGAGTCCGTTTTATTCGTTGCGCATGATATGACCGAGTTCAAGAAAATTGAACAGGAAATAAAAGAAAAGAATAAGAAGATTTCGGATAGTATCAATTATGCTCAACGTATTCAAACGGCCATATTACCTGATACTAATGTTCTGCAGCAATTCTTCCCGCGTTCATTTATCTTTTATCGTCCAAAGGACGTTGTAAGTGGTGATTTTCCATGGATGTTTAAGAAAGATAATCATTTCTATGTGGCGGCAGTCGACTGTACTGGTCATGGCGTTCCTGGTGCTCTGTTGTCGTTCATAGGTTACTTCCTGATGAATAATATTGTTAATGCGAGTGATAGTGTTACAGCAGCAGAATTACTGGATAAACTCCATCTTGATGTGCGCCGTACGCTAAGGCAGGATCAGGAAGGATCTAATGGACGTGATGGTATGGATCTGGCTCTTGTTAAAATTGATTTGGAATCCAATGAACTGCAGTTTGCAGGTGCCCACAATCCATTATATTATTTAAGTGATGGCGAATTATCTGTATACAAAGGTTCGAGAAAAGGTATTGGTGGTAAGCCCTTGGCCAGAAAGGTGGAGAAAGATTTTGAGAACAATATAGTCCAATATAAAAAAGGCGATCAATTCTTTATTTTCTCTGATGGTTTACCAGATCAGGTAGGTGGTCCGAAGGGACGTAAATATCAATCGAAACGAATCAGGGAAGCATTGGAAGCTGAACCAAATCAGACTATGGCACATTTTGAGCGTCATTTCTCCAATGATTTCTATGACTGGATGGGCGAGCTAAAGCAAGTAGATGATGTACTATTGATAGGAATAGAGTTGTAGCCTGAGCTACAACTCTCATTAATTTATATTAATTCCTTCGCCAGTTGTTTGATATCAACACCAGAAAAATTACCTGAGGTCATTATTAACAGGTTGGTATCAGTATATTGTTGATGTCTTAACCATTCAACCAACTCATTAGATTCCGTAATGACCTTCAATCCTGTTTGATTAAAAGCAGAAACGATATCTTCTTTGTCTAATTCCGGAAGTTTTTTATGCTTTAATACTTCTGGATTAAAAAATACTATAGCAGTATCTGCCTCCTTCATTGTTCCTTTATATTGTGGAAGGAAAGCCTTGTTTAAACTACTAAAGGTATGTAATTCCATTACTGCGATAAGCTTTCTTTTTTCAAACTGCTGTTTCATAGCCGAAACAGTCGCTTCTAGTTTACTGGGGGAATGCGCAAAATCCAGATAAATATTGCAGTCGTCTCTTTTTTCAAGTAACTGCAGGCGTTTAGCTGCCCCCTTAAAGCTTTGCATCGCTGTTAAAAACTCATCGTCAGTTATATTGAGTTGATTACACACTAATCGCGCACCATTCAGATTCTGCAGGTTGTGGTTGCCAAAAATTTCCATGGGATAATCTTTCCCCAGCCATTTAATAACCGTTTGTCCGTTATTGTTTTTGTGATTAATAGTGTTGTAGGCTAAGCTATTAAAGGTATTCTGATTATCATCTGCAATTTTTTGTAGTTCTGTATCACCATCAAAATATATAAGTGAACCATTAGGCTTTATGCTCTCAGCAAAAATTGCAAACTGGCTTATGTAATTCTCCCATGTTGGAAATACATTCATGTGATCCCAGGCTATACCTGTTAACATGGCAACATGAGGTTTATACCAATGAAATTTCGGCGTCAAATCAATTGGGGATGACAAGTACTCATCGCCTTCGAAAACCGCGATAGGAGCCTCCTTTGTGAGCCTGACCATTGTATCAAATCCTTCGAGTTGGGCACCTACCATATAATCAAAGTCTTTGTTTAGCTTTTTAAGTACATGCATTACCATAGCTGTTGTGGTTGTTTTACCATGACTTCCGCCAATAACAATGCGCTTTTTGTCTTTAGTCTGTTCATAAAGATATTCGGGGTATGAATAGATTTTGAGCCCCAATTCCTGAGCCTTTAATAATTCAGGATTATCCTTACGTGCATGCATGCCTAATATAATAGCATCTATGTCTGTGGTTATTATTTCAGGATACCAGCCTTCATTTTGTGGTAATAGTCCATTTTTACTTAAACGAGATTTAGACGGTTCAAAAATCTCATCATCAGAACCACTAACATTAAAACCTTTTAAATGGAGTGCGATGGCCAGGTTATGCATGGCACTTCCTCCTATTGCAATAAAATGAACTCTCATGTGTATACTGTTTCTAAAGACCTTGTTGAGGTCTCTTTTTTTAATGATCTTGAATATTATTGTAAATGTAATTAATTAAGAAAAAACAGCGGATAATGAGTGTGGATAAATAGCTTACTATCTCTTTAATGTTATATAAATTGATTCTTTAAAGTTTCGTAAACCAATTTACTTTACAAGGCGTAAGATTTAATATTTGGAAAAAGAGCTCTATTGGGGTTTTTTCAATGTTAACACAATATTAAGAAGGAGTGATAAATAAAGGTTCCAAAAAGGTGTTTTATAGCATTTTCGGCTAAAAAACAGGCAATTGCTTTATTCGATGTAAATTAAATGTTAACTTTGCATTAACTCAATGGGGTTTTCGTACGTCATATTGATGCGAAAAAAGTATACACACAGGACTTTTGGGAATTAGTATAAACGTAAAAAATTGGAGGCCTTATGAACAAGTTAGTATTAGTATTTCTAATGGTTTTTGGTGTTGTAGCTGTTGATGCACAATTGACTGAAAAAGATGGTAAATATTACAATCAGAATAACGAGTTATATTCAGGACTGTACGTAGAATATTTCGAATCTGGTAGTAAGAAATTAGAAATGAATGTGGTGGATGGTGAAAAGCATGGGCTTACCACCATTTATTTTGAGAATGGGAAAACAAAGGAAATCCGGTCTTTTTCAAATAATCAGATGGATGGAACCTGGAGTACCTACGAACCAACCGGTGTAAAAACTGGTGTTGCCAACTACAAAGGTGGTAAGAAACATGGCAAGTGGTTTATTTGGGACGAAAACGGAGTGAAGCGTTATGAGATGTCTTATAACGACGGAACAAAAGACAGTACCTGGACCATTTGGGATGAAACCGGTAAAGTAGTTGGAACTAAAAAGTATTAATGTAGTTTAGTAATAGACACAAAATAAAAGAGCGACCAATTTGGTCGCTCTTTTATTTTACGTTTAAATTTCTTTTTACAAATCAGCCTCTAACTTAATGCTAAGGTTCTTTGCTTTTTTTGTGTCAACTGTAACTGATTTGTCAGTCTTGTACGATACATAGTCTGTAGATACTGTATAATTACCCTGTGTTACTCCGGTGAACTCAAAGTTACCATCAAAGTCGGTATAAACCACTGTATTAAGTTCTTCCAAAACTACCTTTACTCCAACCAGGTTCTCACCTGTTGCAGCATCTGTAATTGTTCCAGAAATGGCGGTAGTTAAAGTTGTTGCTGTTTCTTTCGAAATCTCTTCCTTCTCTGCTTTAATGTTTGAAATACCTACAAATAAAAAAGCAACCAATATAATAACCTGTGTCTTCATAATCTTATTAATTATTTGTACACAAAAATAGGGCGGCTATGTTACGTAATCGTTAAATAGCTTTTATTGGATGTTTAAGAGTCTGTTAATTATACATTATTTGGACTTTTAAAATGGCTTCGATATATTGTGTATAAATATGATAATATGGGTTTTACCAAAAAGTTAACAGATGGATTATTGGCCATTGGAGAATTGTTTTTTCCATCTGTATGTGTTTCTTGCGGGACTCATTTATTCAAAAATGAAGTAGAAATCTGTAAAATGTGTATCAGGCGGTTACCACGTACATATTTCGAAAAAAGACCTCATGAAAATCAAATTTCTATTCTAATGTGGGGACGCTGCAGGATTGAACTTGCTTTTGCCTTGTTTTTTTATCGTAAAGGGGAGCGCGTACAGCATTTATTATATGAGATTAAGTATCGAGGTAACAAACAGCTGGGTGAAGTATTAGGCAAACAACTCGGTAATAACATTATGAAATCAGGTTATACTACTATTGATGTGATAATTCCGATTCCACTTCACCCCAAAAAAATGGCAAAACGCGGTTATAACCAGGCCGAAGTGATCGCCCAGGGAATGGCTAAGGTTTTAGGAATTAGGGTGGATGTTTCGTCAGTGATTCGTAATATTCACACACCATCCCAAACACGTAAAGGACGTTTTGAACGTTGGCAAAATGTTGAAGATATATTCACGATTATTGATGACAGAGCAATCCGGGATAAACACATACTTTTGGTAGATGATGTTATCACAACCGGTTCGACCATGGAAGCTTGTGTTAATCAATTAACGACGATTAATGGTGTTAAGGTTAGTGTAGCATCAATTGCGTGCGCCCACCTGTAGTAGCCTGTTAAAAGAGTAATAAGCTGTTACAACAAAGTTATTGTTGTATTGTCCCGGCTTACGACTAAACCAATGTGGCTTAGGATTATAAACAGGTATTTCCCCATCGTAAGGAATACGAACACGATTGATTGAGTACAGCCATCGCACATTCAGCCATAAACGATCGTTAAAATGATAGTTTAATCCAAATACCGTTGCCCACTCTATATCCTGAAAAGGAACTACATCGTGTGAAGGGATATCTCCAATAGGAGTTCCGTCAATTTCTTCTTCACTATTGAGTAATGCACCAATAGAAATTCCCGCTTCGCCTGAAAACTTTTTGTAATGATAACGTCCGACAATGGGGAACTGTATGTATGATAAAGAAATCTTGTAGTCATCATACTTCCCCTTTTCAGGATTGGGAGCCTCACGACTTCCTTTTTGCATATAGGCAATATCAAGCTGAATATCCCATTTTTCAGATATCTGACGGCTAACGAAGGCACCCAGGTTCAAGCCAACCTTATTATAGCCGGCAAAATTATCGCCATCAACCTGTGAAAATGCTATACCCATTAACGGTCCTGCTCTAAACTCCTGAGCAGTGGATGATACAACAAAAATTGTAAATAGTAGGATTAGGATGTTTTTAGACATTGGCTTAGTTTGTTAATAGTTTGATTAATTGAGGTACACCTTCCGTACCTTTTTCCTGGATAAATGTGATGTTCTTTGATGGAGTAAAGGCAGGTTGATGAGGATCAATAATGTAGATTGGTGTTCCCGCTGCTACATAATTCAATAATCCTGCTGCAGGGTATACATTCAACGATGTACCAACAACAACAAAAATATCTGCCTGTGCCGATAGTTCAATAGCTGTTTCAATTGCGGGAACCGCTTCACCAAACCAAACGATATGAGGACGTAGTTGAGAGCCTTTCTCACAGGTATCTCCCCATTTTAATTCCCAGCCATCTAATTCATAAACAAGCGATTCATCCTTTGTACTTCTTACTTTTTTAAGTTCTCCATGCAGATGAAGCACATCAGAACTTCCTGCCTGCTCATGTAAATCATCAATATTCTGAGTTATAATCCTGACGTCAAAATACTTTTCCAGTTCAACAAGGCCAAAGTGACCGGCATTTGGTTGGCATTCATATAATTGCTTACGACGTTGATTGTAAAAATCAAGTACCAGGTGTGGATCTCGTGCCCAACCTTCAGGACTGGCAACCTCTGTTACATCGTGGTTTTCCCATAAACCATTACTATCTCTAAAAGTTTTGATGCCACTCTCGGCACTGATACCGGCGCCGCTTAATACTACCAACTTCTTTTTGCTCATGAATCAATAATTTATTCGTTAGATAAAAGTAAATCAAATCAATGAGTATTCAAATCCCAGAACCAACAGACGGGTAAAAGTTCTTATTGCATTGTAATAACTGCCTTGTATCCTCAGAAAGTATCATGCAAATATGCAGCAACAGATATCAAACATTATAAATCGAACATCCCAATGGCTTATTTTTCTATCTTTGTAAACCGCTAAAAAAACTAAATTTTTTTCCTTTTAATGATTGATCAGGTTACAGTAGATAAGGTTTTGGAGACCGCCAACAGTCAGATTGTTGAGGTAGTATCTGATTATGTAACATTACGTCGGAGGGGGATAAATTTCCTGGGTAATTGTCCTTTTCATAACGAAAAAACGCCGTCATTTACTGTTTCACCACATAAGGGAATCTTTAAATGTTTTGGATGTGGCGAAGGAGGTAATGCACTCAACTTTGTAATGAAGCATGATCAATTATCCTTTGTCGATGCGATCAAATACCTGGGTAATAAGTTCAATATACATATTGAAGAAGAGGAGTATTCGCCTGAACAGCTTAAGCAGAAGAATGAGCGGGAAAGTATGATGGTGCTCAGTGAGTTTGCAGGGCAGTACTTTAGCAAAAACTTAACTGAAACAGATGAAGGCAAATCAGTTGGATTGTCTTATTTCAGAAGCAGGGGGTTTCGCGATGATATTATTGAAAAATTTCAGCTGGGTTATTCGCCCGAGATGCGGGATGCTCTAACCAAAGAAGCACAAAAACAAGGATATAAACTAGAATATTTAGAAAAGACGGGATTAACAGTTGTTCGAGAGAACTATCAGGCCGATCGTTTTCGTGGCCGCGTCATGTTTCCCATTCACAGTCTCGCAGGTAAAGTAATAGCCTTTGGAGGCCGTATTCTTAAGAATGACAAGAAGACCGCTAAATATCTGAATTCGCCCGAGTCAGAGATATATCACAAGAGTCGGGTTTTGTATGGTATTTATCACGCAAAACAGGAAGTTACGCGTAAAGATCGCTGTTACCTTGTGGAAGGATATACGGATGTTCTGTCTTTTCATCAGGCGGGCATCAGTAATGTGGTGGCATCATCAGGTACTGCACTTACATCCGACCAAATTCGTTTGATTGCCCGGTTTACCAAAAATATTACCATTATTTATGATGGTGACCCAGCCGGTTTAAAAGCTTCA
Source organism: Bacteroidales bacterium (assembly GCA_022361295.1). Taxonomy (GTDB): domain Bacteria; phylum Bacteroidota; class Bacteroidia; order Bacteroidales; family Marinilabiliaceae; genus Carboxylicivirga. The sequence continues at coordinate 12,072 of JAKSBD010000384.1, read as the reverse complement.
CTACGAGGAATTGACCTGGTGCTGGCTGAGGGCATGAATGTAAAAATCCTGCTTTTGCCCGATGGAGAAGACCCTGATACTTTTGCCAAAGAACGAAGCGAGGAACAACTGATTGAATACATTGAAAAGCATCAACAGGATTTTATAAAGTTTAAAACTTCGTTGTTGCTGGCCGATGCTCAAAATGACCCGATTAAAAAGGCACAGCTTATTCAGGATATTGTGCGAAGTATTTCGATTATACCCGACACAATTACCCGTTCAGTATATGTAAAAGAGTGTAGTACCTTGCTTAAGGTTGACGAGCGTGTATTGATGCAGGAAACGGGTAAACTGCAAAAAAAGAAACTGGAAGAAGATTTCAGGCGTAATACCCCACGTCCCGGATCATCACCACAACAGACTCCCGTTCGCTCTGGCACACAAGTCGCCCCAACACCAGCACCAAGCCAAAATCAGCCAGCTAATCCACTTGAACTTGAAGAACGTGAGATATTGCGTTTTATGGTTAAATTTGGCGAAAGACCGGTCAATCCTGCAGAAGAAGAGTCGGTAACAGTAGGGCAGTATATTTTGCATGAATTAAAACAAGATGACCTGTTAAGTGCCAATCCGCTTTATAATAAAATGATGGAAGCCTACGATGCTTTCGGCGCTGGTACTCAAATGCCGGCACTCAAGTTTTTTGTCAATAACTCAGACCCTGATTTGAGTAAACTGGCATCAGACTTAATTGGCAAAGAGCATGACTTAAGCCGAATACATAATAAATTTGGTGTGGTAACGCATGCCGAAGAAAAGCTTGCCGAGTTAGTACCAAAAATTGTGATGGAGCTTAAATGGAAAAAGGTGAAATTTGTTATTAAAGAGAAACGGCTGCAGTTACAACAGCTTGAAGCCTCGGGCAACATGGAAGAATTAATGGAAGTGATGCAGGAGCTGTCAACATGGCAACAGGTACTGGCTCATATATCAAAAGAACTGGGTGGAAGAACAATAGTATAAAAAATATAAACAAGCATATGCAAACATTAAATCACACCGATAAAGAGGTAGTTGAAGCTATCATTCTAAAAGCCAATATTTGTTTTGTTGGCGTGGTTGATCCTGATAATAAGCCTTATGTGCTTCCGATGAATTATGGTTACAAAGATAATGTTATCTATCTGCACTCGGCTCCTGAAGGACGTCTAATTGATATTGTGAATAACAATCCTAATATCTGTATTACTTTTTCTATCGATAATGAGCTGGTTTTTCAACATCCTGAAGTGGCATGCAGTTATCGAATGACATCAAAAAGTGTTGTTGCGATGGGTAAAGTGCAATGGATTGAAGATATGGAAGAGAAGAGGGAGGCTCTTGATATTCTAATGAAAACCTATAGTGAAAAAGAGTTTAATTACAGCGATCCGGCAGTTCGTAATGTGAAGATGTGGAAAATACCAATTGATGAAGTGACCTGCAAGGAGTTTGGAGCGCCCCATGATGAGTACAAATTGAAGCGTAATCTTGAGGAGCTTAAAAAGCATCCGGGAACAAAATAATTAGCATTAAATAGAAATAAATTATACCCGCGCCTTAATAACCGGGAACTATTGTATATTAGTATTTGATTACTAAAACTTAACGATTAAAGAATGAGAATCTCACACTGTCTTCTTCTTATTGTAATTGGATTTTCTACACTTACAAGTGCTCAAACTAAAGCATATAAAGATTATAAAGTTGTTTATAGCCAGGGATTTAGTAAAGATAAGTCCACTAAAGATTTTAGTTTTTCTGATGCATCTAAATGGATTATCAGTAAGAATGGTAAACCCGGTAAGTCCTTAAAGTGCCTTGGTTCTGGCGACTATAAGAGTTCGCATGAAGGGCCTGTTGTCGTAGCTGTATTGAATGATTTTGAGCTTAGTGACTTTGTTGTTGAAATGGATGTGGTACAAAACGGAAAAGATTTTAGTCTGCTTGACTTTTGTATCTTTTTCGGAATAAAAGACACAGAACATTATTGTTATGCACAGATAGCCAGTAAAGCCGACAAAAAGAGCCACAACGTGTTTATGGTTAAAGGTGACAAACCTAAACGGGTTGGTTCAGTCAATGAGAAAGGGGTTATCTGGAAGATGAAAGAATGGCAGCATATACGTATGGAACGTACAGTAGACGATAAGCAGATTAAAGTTTATTTTAATGGTGAATTAGTGCTGCAATGCACCGATGAGGCGTTTGATTCAGGACATATTGGTTTTGGATCATCAAACAGTGCACTTAAAATTGATAATTTAAAAATAAGTGCATCAACCTTTGAAACGAATTCTAAAACATTTTTTGAGTAAACATTAAGCTATGGCCCTTAATTATCTTTGGATTGCATTTTTCCTGATTGCCTTTATAGTTGGATTGGTTCGTCTGATCTTTTTTGGTGATGTAAATGTGTTTCCTGAGATGATGAACGCTACGTTTGATAGTGCCAAGACCGGTTTTAATATCTCATTAGGATTAACCGGTGCCTTAACACTATGGATGGGGCTAATGCGTATTGGTGAGAAAGGCGGGATGATTAACGTGATGTCGCGATTAATCGGCCCTTTCTTTAGTCGCTTGTTTCCTGAATTACCGAAGAATCACCCGGCCTATGGTAGTATGATGATGAATATTGCTGCCAACATGCTGGGCCTTGATAATGCAGCTACACCTGTTGGACTGAAAGCCATGCAGGAGTTACAATCCACCAATAAAAGCAGTGATACGGCATCCAATGCGCAGATAATGTTCCTGGTGCTTAATACCAGTGGACTCACTATTATACCTATTAGTGTGATGGCCATAAGAGCAACCGAACTGGCTGCAAATCCATCCGATATATTTTTACCCATATTATTAGCAACCTTCTTTAGTACTATAGTTGGGATCATTTCAGTTTCAATTGTACAAGGTATTAATCTATTTGATAAGGTCATACTTGCCTACCTTGGCGCTTTTTCTATACTTATTGGCGGATTTATCTATTATTTAAGCACACTGTCAAAAGAAGAGGTTAATGCCGTCTCTTTGTTAGGGGCTAATCTTTTATTGTTCTCAGTGATAGTTACCTTTATATTAATGGCTATCCGCAAGAAGGTAAATGTGTATGATGCCTTTATTGATGGAGCAAAAGAAGGCTTTAACATTGCCATTAAAATTATTCCTTTTCTGGTGGCTATACTGGTTGCCGTTGGTGTTTTCAGGGCATCAGGGACGATGGATTTTCTTTTGGAAGGATTTCGAATTATGGCAAACCTTGTTGGTTTTGATAATCGCTTTGTGGATGCATTACCGACGGCCTTTATGAAGCCCTTAAGTGGTGGAGCAGCACGTGGTATGATGGTAGAAGCTATTCATACGCATGGCGTTGATTCGTTTGCCGGACGGATGGCCAGTACCATTCAGGGCTCTACAGATACAACATTTTATGTGTTGGCTGTTTATTTTGGTTCTGTAGGTATCAAGAAAACGCGCCATGCCTTATCTTGTGGTTTAATAGCCGATTTTGCCGGAATAATAGCGTCAATATTACTTGCCTACTTATTTTTTGGTTGATGCTCTTAAAGTACTAATGTATTACTCCCTTATCCTTCATTAGAACTTACTTATTGACGAAACATAATATTGCCTTGATGGATGGCAAGATTCGTTGGTTCTAATTAAAGTATTTTTGCTGCTTTAATAACTAAGCATGGACACAACAGAATACTTTAAACTACAGACAAAAAATGACATTTTATACCTTAAACTCAAAAACCGCTGGAACAATATGGTCGCCGAAACAATTGGTGACACGTTTAAGGAACAATATGCCAAAGCTGTTGATGGATTCAATGGAATACCCTTTTATTCATTAATTGAACTGGCACCTGAATTTAAACCTGTTGACACCAAAGTTAAAGAGTTAATGAGTTTTGGTATGAAATACTCCAATACTCATAACCTGGTACGCTCTGTTCAGATAATGCCGGATGCTTTACAACGAATCGGTTTACAGGATGCAGCTCAAAATGCCAATCATGACCATTTTCGCATTGTTGTAGCTTCCCTGGAAGAAGGTTTACAAAAGATTGAGGAACTAAAAGGATTGTCATAATTAATATGCGTAAGGTTATTAATGCAGATTATTGAGTGGACAAATAAAGCATTATAAGGTTAATGCTGTAAACACTATAATGTGAAACTACTGTCGCCAGTTAACGACACCATGCGTCGCTAAGTAGCGACCACCAGCGTCGCCAGTTGACGAGAATTGCTGTCGCCAATTAGCGACCAGTGACGTCGTCAGTTAACGACAATAGCTGTCGTCAATTAGCGACAGTGTTATCAATGGTGTTGGTGTTAGATAATGGAACTATAAGGTTTAAGACTTAAATTGCCTGTAGTTTCTCTTAACTATGAGGGTAAAGGACTTAATTTAGAAGATTCAAAAAGTAATCATCAGGAAACATCAGGCTGTTTGATGCCTATGCATCAACTCTTTCCAATGGGATAGAATACGTTTTTAATAGTTCATTAGCTCCTGATGATTATAATTATTCAACCATGCATATAGTCATTGACGATAAAGACAAAGTACACACTGCCAAGTTTGATTATGGTTTATCGCTGGGGACTGGATTAAATAAGTCCATCTCCCAAACCCTTTACCTGAAAGCTGATTTATTGTTTAACTTCGGTGTCAAGTCGATCGATTGTTTGCATGATAATGAGTATGAGGAAGCAATGCTTGGAGCTGCCACAGGATTTAATAATGCTGTGAAATCGAAGAATTACTATGGTCTCAATTCAAATGCGAAGAATATAAATGGACTATTAACGGTTGGTATAGGGATTAGATTATAATAACAAAAGCCACCATACGGTGGCTTTCTCATATCTCAAATCTTTTATTCTCTTCTCTTAAAATTATTTCTGCAATGCTTCAGCACCGCCTACAATCTCTAATATTTCGGTTGTAATGGCACCCTGACGAGCTTTATTGTATTGTAACTGCAGTTCGCTAAGCATTTCGGTGGCGTTATCGGTAGCCTTATGCATTGATGTCATACGTGCACCATGCTCTGAAGCTAATGACTCAAGGATTACACGGTAAAACATTGTTTTTAGTGCATCAGGTATGACCTGTTTAATAAATGTAGGTATATCCGGTTCTATGATATAATCTGTTGCCATAGTTTGAGCATCATCACCACTTGGTAACTCCATAGGCAGGAATTGCTCAGCACGCATAATTTGAACAGCGGCATTCTTGTACTCATTATATACCAGAACAACTTTGTCGTACTTCTTCGTCCGGAAGCCTTCCATTAGTTCCTGAGCAATTTCAGTTACATTCTCAAATGTAACATCCGAGTATAGGTCGTTATGATCTCCAACTACATTGAAGCCATGTGATTTCAGGATTTTCTGAGCCTGTTTACCAATGGCTAATATATCAACATTATCTAAAGCATTCTGTATCTTAAAAGTAACCTTACAAAGTTTCTCAACCTCCTTAATCACGTTAGCATTAAAAGCTCCGCAAAGGCCCCGGTTAGATGAAATGGGAACAATCAATATCTTGTTAGGCTCACGTACTTCTGACCACTCCAGCTCAAAATTTTCATCCAATGAACCGGATAGCTTATAGATAATGCCGGCCAGGCGATCGACATAGGGTCGAATGTATGAGATATCGTCCTGTGCCTTTTTAAACTTGGCTGCCGACACCATTTTCATGGCACTGGTAACCTGTCGGGTTGTTTTTACCGAATTAATGCGAATACGTATGTCCTTTAAACTTGGCATAAGCGATTACTCTTCGATTAGATATTTGTGAGCAACATCACCGGCAATAGCATCCAGTTTTGCAGTAATATCCTCGTTGTATCCACCTTTTTTAATTTCTTGTAGTATTTCCGGATGGCTCATTGAAAGGCTCTCCACAAATTCTTTTTGCCACTCTTTAACTTTATCAGCTGGCACATCTTTCAATAATCCTTTTGTACCACAATAGATAAGAGCTACTTGTTCTTCAACTTTTACAGGTTGATATTGAGGTTGCTTTAATAGTTCAACATTTTTACGTCCTTTATCTAATACAAGCATTGTTGCAGGGTCCAGATCAGAACCAAATTTGGCAAAAGCTTCAAGCTCGCGATACTGAGCCTGGTCGAGCTTTAAGGTACCGGCCACTTTTTTCATAGGTTTGATCTGTGCACTACCACCAACACGCGATACAGAGATACCAACGTTAATCGCAGGCCGTACTCCTGAGTTGAATAAATCACTCTCAAGGAATATCTGTCCATCTGTAATGGAAATCACGTTAGTTGGAATATAGGCAGATACATCACCAGCCTGTGTTTCAATGATAGGTAACGCAGTTAACGATCCACCTCCTTTAACCAATGGACGAAGTGACTCAGGTAAGTCATTCATTTGTGCAGCAATTTCATCTGATTCAATGATTTTAGCTGCACGCTCTAATAAACGGCTGTGAAGGTAAAAAACATCACCAGGGTATGCCTCACGTCCCGGAGGACGACGTAATAACAAACTTACCTCACGGTAGGATACTGCCTGCTTCGATAAATCATCATAAATAATCAAGGCAGAACGACCTGTATCTCTGAAATACTCTCCGATAGCTGTTCCTGAGAATGGTGCATAAAATTGCATCGCTGAAGGATCGGCCGCTGGTGCAGATACAACGGTTGTGTATTCCATAGCACCGTGTTTCTCCAGTGTGTTTACTATTTGAGCAACGGTACTTCCTTTTTGACCTACCGCCACATAAATACAGTATACCGGTTCTCCATCATCGTAAAACGAGCGCTGGTTAATAATGGTATCGATTGCAATAGCAGTTTTACCCGTTTGCCGGTCACCAATAATCAACTCTCGCTGACCACGGCCAATAGGAGTCATGGCATCTACAGCCAATAATCCGGTTTGCAAAGGTTCTTTTACGGGCTGACGATAAATTACCTGTGGTGCTTTACGTTCTAAGGGCATTTCATAGGTATCACCTTGTATTGGACCTTTACCATCTATTGGTTCACCTATGGCGTTAATAACACGGCCAACCATGCCTTCGCCTACATTAATAGAAGCAATTCGCCCGGTACGTTTAACTAAATCGCCTTCCTTCACGGCTTGTGATGAGCCAAAAAGTACTACCCCAACATTATCCTGTTCGAGGTTAAGCACCACGCCCATGCATGATTCCAACTCAACCAACTCATTGGCTTTAACATTGTTGAGTCCAAAAACACGGGCAATACCATCACCCACCTGCAAAACAGTTCCTACTTCTTCCAGGTCGGTTGACGTTTGGAAGCCTGCAATCTGTTTTTTTAATAAATCCGATACTTCAGCCGGTTTTATCGTATCCATCCGAAAATCAATTTAGTACGTTTAACTAAGCAATTGCTTTTTAATTTTTTTCAACTTTGTGCTCATACTGGCATCTGCCATTTTACCATCTACTTTTAGGATGAATCCGCCAAGTATTTCAGGCTTTACCTTAATAGTGAGCTCAATTGGCGATTTAAACTGTTCTTTTAAAAATTGATTAAGCACCTCTTGTTGATTGTTGTCAAACTCAATAGCTGTAAATACAGTTATCTCTTTAATGCCTTTCTCATTTTTGTACAGCCAGATAAATCGCCTGTTGATGTCTTCAAGCAGAACTTCGCGATTGTTGGTAATTAATAAATCCAACAGGTTTAGCGTGCTTTTAGCTACTTTCTTGTCTAAAACAGAATGAAAAGCTTGTCTTTTTTGCGCAGGCTTAATAACAGGACTGTTGAGTAAGTCTGTGAATCCTTCTGCATCTTTGCAATAGGACTGTAATAAGTTAACGTCCTCATAAATGCGCTCCAGCTCTTTTTGCTCTTCAGCAAGTTTGAAAAGAGCTTTGGCATACCTGTCTGCTATTAAACTTCTATTCATCCTCTTTTAATCAGAATGTTGTTCAACTTGTTTTTTTAATTGTGAATATCACTAATTAAAATTCACTTCCTGCAGATATTTGTCGATTATTGCCTGCTGCTTATCGGTCGTTTGTAATTCTTCTTCCAATAGTTTACCGGCAATGTCAACAGAGAATTCTGCAACTTTTTCTTTCAATTGAAGGATGGCCTCATTCTTTTCGCGCTCAATCTGAAGACGGGCAGATGCAATAATTTTATCTGCTTCTTCCTGCGCCTTATTTTTGGCATCATCCAGCATTGTTTGTTTTAGTTCCCGAGCTTGCTTGATCAGTGTGTCACGCTCTGCCTTGGCTTCGTTCATTATCTGAACTTTAGTAGCATTTAAATCTTCTACTTCAGCTTTGGCTTTTTCGGCTGCTGCTAATGATATTTCAATGGTCTCCTCACGAGACTTAACAGCTTGTAGTATTGGCTTCCAGGCATAACGCCTTAAAATAAAAACCAACAGCCCAAACGTTAGCGCCGACCAAAAGACTAAACCGGGATCTGGTGATAACAATCCCATAATCGTTTAGTTTTATCCTTTCATCAAAGCAACTACAATCGCAAATAGGGCAGCACCTTCAATTAGGGCAGCAGCAATAATCATCGCCGTTTGAATTTTAGAACTTATTTCTGGCTGACGTCCCATGGCTTCCATAGCACTTTGAGCAATTCGACCAATTCCATATCCGGCTCCAATAATGATTAAGCCTAATCCGATTGTGGTTAATGATAAACCTTCCATTGTATTACGTTTAAAAATATTAACTATTAATGTTCTTCACTGTGCACAGCCATGCCAATAAACAAGGCTGATAATAAGGTAAATATATAAGCTTGCAATACTGCAACTAATAATTCTAACATAAACATCATCAGCGACATCAGTACTGAAACCGGCGCAATGGCAACGGATTTCATTACGAAGATGAGAGAGAATAAACTCAGTATAATGATATGACCTGCTGTAATGTTAGCCAATAAACGAATCATCAGAGCGAATGGTTTTGTGAATAAACCGATAAATTCGATCACTGATAATAACAGGCGGATTGGTACCGGTACACCTGGCATCCAGAATATATGCCCCCAATAACTCTTTGAACCACTAAAGTTGGTCACAAAAAAGGTGATTAAAGCCAAAACCAATGTTAATGAAATATTACCTGTAAGGTTGCTTCCTCCCGGAAAGAAGGGGACTAAACCAATAAGGTTATTGATCCAAATGAAAAAGAATAGCGTTAATAGAAATGGTAAAAAACGATCTGCTTTATCCTTTTCAATTTGTGCATAGGCAATGTCATCACGCACAAATAGAATTAATGGTTCCACAAAGGATTGTACACCTTTTGGAGCGGCCGGAGCTCCTCGGTACCTTTTGGCCGCTGTGGTGAATAGCCAGATAATTATTAAAACACTCAACCACATCGATGCCACATTTCGTGTGATAGATAAGTCAATAGGTTTTTTGTTTAAAACAGTATGATCTTCACCGTATTCAATGCTTCCTGATGCATCTGTCTTGTATATTTTGCCGTGATATAGTTTGTAGTAAGTGCTCCCTTTTAGGACTACCTTTTCTCCATGATGAAACGCAGACGACATAAAAACATGAACGCCTTCATCAATAAGAATTACTGGTAATGGAATTGTAATGTGTTTTTCTTCACCACCACTCTTGTAAGAAATAACGTGCCACTCATGTGAATCAGCAATGTGGTGCATGATCATCTCCATGGGGTCGAACTCATTTTCAATACTTTCGCCATGTGTATCGGCGGCAAAAATTGTTTGAGAAAAAGCCCAGAAGGCCACTAGTGAAATAATTGTTCTGATATTCTGCATCAAGTGATTGTGTGCTGTTTTACTTTCTTATTTCATTAAGCGAATCTTAATAGCCATGTCTACGACCAGAAGCGCGAAATAGTTCATTAAAAACAATAGTACTTCTCTTTTGTTTTCGTCGGAGGTGGGATTTAGAAAAAGAAATAAATATCCGAAAATAAAAATGAGCTTTAATGACATTAGAATCAGGAATATAAAGCCGCTTTTTTCGGGGTGCTTTTTTTGAATGAAAACAAATAGAAAATAAAAAAGAAGGTAAAGTCCGGTTAGAAATACTAATCCCGAACTTACCTTCTCGTATGTTATCTGTACATATTTGTTTATAATATATGCTCCACTCCCTAAAAGGATTGCAACAATTAAATAAACAAATGACGAACGAATTATTGTAATTGAAGTATTACTTCTTGAGATTTGTTCCACCTGGTATTGGTTGTGTATCTTTATCGTCCATCTTACATGTACCAGTAAATATAGCTCCCGGTTCTATAGAGAGTTTACTTGTTTTAACATCGCCATGTAATTTGCTGGATGCTTTAAGAGATAAAAGCTCTGTAACGGTTAGCTTACCTTCAATTGTTCCCATTACATCGCAATTGGTGGATTTTAATTCTCCTGTAACTTTACCGGTCTGTCCAATTATTATTTTTCCCTTAGATACAATGTTGCCTTCAATTGTACCATCAACTTTAATATCGTTATTGGTTTCAATGTCGCCCTTTATTTTTGTTCCCGGACCGATCATATCGGCCAAGTTTGATTCCGTCTCGTATTTTTTAGCCATTTTCCAATTGTTAGTTTTAAGAATAAAACAAATATACAATAGTTCATTAGTTTTTAGGCAGAAGTGTTTAGTTAAATTACAAATGAGACAGCAGAACTTTAGCTTTTATTTAATAATACATGCATAGTTATACGGGATCAAATCAACTAAATAGTGTTTCGAAAAGTAAGGAAAATGCAAGTCTGAAATAATCCTGATTCAGATATTCAATGTTATTTCAGGTTGTTAATTTTTGACTAGGATCTTTAGTTTTTGAAGTTGACGTTCCTTATTTACTTGTCGTAAATCACGTGCTGTTGATGTATAATAAGTGTGCTGCTCTATAAAGTCATGTTGCAACCTGTTCCACTCATCAAGAGTCATCTTTCCATTGTGCAGATTCAGCTCCTTAAACAGATTATCTGAAATTGATATGAAGTCAGCCCTTCCCAGGTAATCCAGGTCAGCATCTTTTAATATTTTTTCAAGGTAGTTTTTAGGTCGCTGTCCAACTCTGGTAACATTAATAAGTTCTACTACCTGATCTATTTGATAGTCGTGGTAATGATAATTAGGTAGCAGCTCTCTGGTAAAGCGAATACTATTGTCTTCATGATTATGATATTCGACGATAAAACCAATATCATGTAGCAAGGCTGCTGTTTTTAGCAGTAATAGATCTTCTGAGCTAACCTTTTCGCCACGGGCAATAATTTCTATTTGTGTTAATACATCCTGAGTATGTGCTTTGTTATGATAGAACATGCCATCTTCTAATTCGGTTTCCAGTTTATTGAGAATAAACTCCTCCAAATCGCCAAAGCGTATGTGCTGTAATTTAATTTCAAACTTCTTGTTTGGGAATATGCCGTTCTCATCGGTGCAAAGATCCGGTTTTATTCTCTTGACAAAATACATATCAGTTTCTCCCTTATATTTGATTGGCATCTTTCCTCGATAGTCACAGTCAAAAAAGTCTTTAATGAGTTCGTAGGTAACACCTGTAATGTTGATCATGCCAGCTGTCCCTGAGCTTTCCATGCGGGAAGCTATATTGACAGTGTCTCCCCATATGTCGAATGAAACATTTTTTCGTCCTATTTCACCTGAGATAACCGGACCTGTATGAATCCCAATTCTTAATTCCCAAAAACCCAGTTCGCTGTTTTGCTGAACTTTACTGTCGAACATGAACTTTTGCATTTCAAGTCCTGCCAAAACAACCTCTACCGGATTGGTGCGATTAATATTTGGTATACCACCAGCGCACATATAGGCATCGCCAATGGTCTTTATTTTTTCTATATTATACTTTTCAACTACGCCATCAAAGAAGAAAAAGAATCGGTCTAACTCGTCAATTAAGGTCTCCGGATTAATGTGTTCAACAATTTTTGTGAAACCTTGTATGTCGGCAAAAAGAACAGTGACCTTTTTGTATTTTCTGGATCTGATACGCGCTTGTGCTTTTACAGT